>CAZWNV010000187.1:3093-5820 GCA_964635265.1 uncultured Desulfobacteraceae bacterium | reverse complement strand
ATGGGGCGGTCGGGATCTGCAATATTATAGGGCATGCCGCAGGCGCTGTAGGAGACGTCCGTGGTCTGCTCCAGAACGGTTACGTTCATGTCCGGCTGGTTGCGCCTGGCCCGGCTGGCCGCGCTCATGCCGGCGGCATCGCCGCCGATTACCAGAAAATCCATGGCTTGTGTCCTTTCCGTCAATGGCTTGACCATTTCTCCGCTGCAGTTATTATTTGTTCAGCAGGAATTTTTATCGACAGACTAATATGAAGCAGGGTATAAGTAAATAGAAGCTTGGCGGCCGAAGTCTTCCTTTCCTTCCTGCCCTGCGCAACCCGTTCGATTGACAGCATAAACAGCAGCTACACGATTGCCCAAATGACCGAGACCGGCCTTTACCAGCACCCGGAACCAGGATGCCGCCTGCTCCAGACGCGCGGGGACAGTATCGCTTTCACCCTGACCCTGCCGAAACAGCAGCCCGGCCAGGCCTGGCTGCGCACCAACCTGGGCCAGAGCCGCACCATCCGGCGTGAGATCATGCGCTCGGTAACCCACGATGAGAGCCTGCTGGGCCGGGACTGGTTCGACATCCGGATGGAGCCGGCGGGCGGGGACAGGTTCCGGATTGTACTGGGCCTCTGCGAAATCGGCCACTTCGAGGCCAAGTGCTTTTTTATCCCGGAGGGCGCGTCCGTTCCGATCTGGCCGGCGGGAGACAATGTCACCATTAACATCGCGCCCACAGACACCTGCTGCGCAAACATCGTATACAACGCCTTCGTCCGCCAGTTCGGCCCGAACAAGGACGGCTCCTTTGCGCCTGCACAGAAAAAAAAAGCGGTCATCGAGGATCTCGACCGCGACGGCTATACGGTCATACCGCCCTCGGGCACCTTCCGGGACCTGATTGCGGAGCTCGATTTTATCATCGGCTACCTGGGCTGCCGCTTTATCCAGCTCCTGCCCGTAAACCCCACGCCCACCACCTACGGCCGCATGGGCCGCTTTGGCAGCCCCTATGCATCGCTTGACTTCACCAGCATCGACCCGGCGCTTGCGGAGTTCGATCCCGGGGCCACGCCGCTGGAGCAGTTCATCGAACTCGTGGATGCCGTCCATGCCAGGGCGGCCAAACTCATCCTGGACATTGCCCCCAACCACACGGGCTGGGCCGCGGAGCTGCACGAGACCCACCCGGAATGGCTGGTCCGGGATGCCACCGGCAACATCGAGGCCCCGGGCGCCTGGGGCGTGACCTGGGCCGACCTGGCCCGCCTGGACTACCGGCACAAGGACCTGTGGCAGTATATGGGAGAGGTTTTTCTCGTCTGGTGCCGCCGGGGCGTCGACGGTTTCCGCTGCGACGCCGGCTACATGATCCCCATAGCGGCCTGGCTCTATATTATCTCCGCGGTGCGCAGCGAGTTTCCGGAAACCATCTTTTTCCTGGAAGGCCTGGGCGGCAAGCTCTCGGTCACCCGCCGGCTTTTGAACAAGGGCGGCTTTGACTGGGCCTACTCGGAGCTGTTTCAAAACTACGACCGCGCCCAGATCGAGGGCTACCTGCCCGAACCCCTGGAGGCCTCCGCCCGGGACGGAATCATGGTCAACTTCGCCGAAACCCACGACAACAACCGCCTGGCCGCCACCTCCACCCGCTACGCCGCCATGCGAACGGCCCTGTGCGCACTCTGCGCGCCGAGGGGCGGATTCGGGTTCGCAAACGGCGTGGAATGGTTTGCCGGGGAGAAAATCGACGTACACGAGGCAAAATCCCTCAACTGGGGCAGCCGGGACAACCAGACAAAACAGATCCGGCGCATCAGCTGCCTGCTCAAAACCCACCCGGCGTTTTTCGACCAGGCCGATATCCGGATGATCCAAAACGGCGGCGGAGAGGCCCTGGTGTTTGTGCGCCGGCACGAAAAAAGCGGAAAACGCCTGCTCATAGCCGCCAACCTGGACTGGCAGAACCCGCAGCAGGCCCGCTGGTATCCCGGTGATGCCGGCATCAAAGCATTGCGCTACACCGATCTGTTAAGCGATGAGGGCATAGAGGCCGGGCAGGCCGAAGACGGCGCCTTTTGCATCGATCTTGCCCCGGGCCGGGTCCTCTGCCTGAGCCCGGAGGAGCCGGGCAGCCCCTTTGACAAGAACCCGCTTCTGCCCGAGCGGATCGGCCGCCAGCGCCTCCGGGCCGCAGCGCTGGAAGTGTTTCAGGTCTTTTTCGGCACCCGGCACCTGGGGGATTTTGATCCCGAATCCGCCGCAGCGGCGCTCGCCAAGGACCCGGAGCACTTCTGCCGGCAGCTGAACCCGGACAGCGAAGAGCCGCGCACAATCCCCTGGCATTGGCCGGCGGACTGCCGCCGCCAGGTCATGGTACCACCCGGCCATATCCTGCTGATCAAGGCCCCGGCCCCTTTCCGGGCCCGGCTGGTGGAGAAATCCGGGAAGCAGGGCAGGAGTCGTGAGAAAACCTGCCATGTGGCAGACAGCATGGAGCAGGCCGGCGGCGAAAACTTCGCCCTCCTGTTTCCCCCTGCCGGAGCCAATGCCCCCATGCAGCGCTTTCTGCGGCTCTCCGTTTATGAAACCACCACCTGTACGCACGCGGAAGCGCCCCTTCTCTATCTCGGAGGCCCGGAGCACGCAGCCGTCCGCCGCCTGTTCGGCCGCCGGGTGCTCAAATCCAACACCCTCAAATTTTTGGGCACCAACGGCCGCGGGGCCATGATGC
>CAZWNV010000187.1:0-3083 GCA_964635265.1 uncultured Desulfobacteraceae bacterium | reverse complement strand
CGGGGCCTGGGCACGGATAAACAGCAAATACGACGGGCTCCTGGCAGCCAATCTCAACCCGGACTACCCGGATGAACGGCGCATGCTGCTGATCCGGTGCCGGGCCTGGCTGGTATTTCAGGGGTTCTCCCAGGAGATTTCCCTGGACTGCCAGCAGCAGTTCCGGGTGGAGGACCGCTACACCGGGGTATGGCACTTCAGCGTGCCCTGCGGCCAGGGCCAGCATGTGGATCTCGACTTCTGCGCCCGGATGATCGAGGGCGAAAACCGCGTGAGCATCACCGCCAGCCGGCTGCCGGCACAGAACGCGCCTGACCTGCTGCCGGACGAACGCCCCGTGCAATTGATCATCCGGCCCGATATTGATCACCGCTCCTTTCATGCCAACACCAAGGCCTACCTGGGCCCCGAGCATGAGTGGCCGCAAAAATGCCGCCCCCGGGAGCGGGGCTTTGCATTCGCCCCCACGGACGCCTGCCGGCTGCAGGTATCGAGCTCCTCGGGCCGGTTTGTGTCCGAACCGGAATGGCAGTACATGCAGTATCTTCCCGTGGAGGAGGAGCGCGGCATGGACCCCTACACCGACCTGTTCAGCCCCGGCTACTTCGCGCTCACCCTGGCCGGCAGCGGGGCGGCGGAGCTGCAGGCCCAGGCAGACGGCAAGGGCCGGCCGGCTGCCTCCGCCCGGACCGGCCGGGAGCCGGGCGACGACACCGGAGGAGCGGGGTTTGAAGACGGCCTGCAGGAAGCATTGAGCGCCTATATCGTTCCCCGGCGGCGGCTGCATACGGTCATTGCCGGCTATCCCTGGTTTCTGGACTGGGGACGCGACACCCTGATCGTCACCCGCGGCCTGATTGCAGCCGACCGGTTCAGCGAGGCCGAAACCATCCTGCTCCAGTTCGCGGAAATGGAGAGCGGCGGCACCCTGCCCAACATGATCCGGGGAAACGATGCCCAGAACCGTGACACCTCGGATGCCCCGCTCTGGTTTTTCGTGGCCTGCGCAGAGCTTGTCCGGGCCTGTAACAACGCGGCTTTTCTCGAGAAATCCGCGGGCGGCCGAAGCATCCGCCAAGTGCTCGCCTCCATTGCCGAAGGCTATATCGGCGGCACGCCGAACGGCATCCGCATGGATCCCGAAAGCGGACTGATTTATTCCCCGCCCCATTTCACCTGGATGGACACCAACCACCCGGCGGGATCCCCCCGGCAGGGATATCCCATAGAAATCCAGGCCCTGTGGCATTTCGCCCTGGGCTTTATGGCCCGCTGCGACGAGCAGCAGCAAAAGAAGTGGCAGGAGCTTGCCGGGCGGGTGCAGGACGCTGTTGCCAAACTTTTTGTCCTGCCCGATACGGGCTGGCTCGCCGACTGCCTGCATGCAGAGGCTGCAGCACCGGCATCCGCGGCCGCGGCGGACGACGCCCTGCGGCCGAACCAGCTCTTTGCCGTCACCCTGGGCGCCGTCACGGACCGCGAAATCCAGCGCAGGGTGCTTGCCTCCTGCATGGAACTTTTGGTGCCCGGCGCCATCCGCAGCCTTGCTGACCGGCCCGTGGCCCATCCACTGCCGATCAGCCGCGACGGCCGCCTCTTAAACGATCCCCACCACCCGTACCAGGGGGTCTATACCGGGGACGAGGATACCAGCAGAAAACCCGCCTATCACAACGGAACGGCCTGGACCTGGGTGTTTCCCTCCTTTTGCGAGGCCTGGGTCCTGGCCTACGGTGACAGGGCAAAACATACGGCCCTCTCCTGGCTTGCCAGCAGCAGCCTGCTGATAAACGCCGGGTGCGCGGGCCAGGTGCCGGAAATTGTGGACGGAGACTGGCCCCACACGCAGCGGGGCTGCGACGCCCAGGCCTGGGGCGTGAGCGAACTGCTGCGCGTGTGGCTGCAATTAACCGAATAAGGGGAAAGACAAAAACGACGGCTTGTTGCCAAGCCATCACGGAGTTATGGGGGGGGAGAAAAATTATGAGTTTGAAAAAACGCTACCTCAAGAGCCGGCCGGTCTGCAAGGTCACATTCCGGCTGGATGGACGAGTCGCCGCGAATGCGGAAACCGTATTTCTCGCAGGCGATTTCAACGACTGGGACATCCAGAAAACACCCATGAAAAAGTTGAAAAACGGCGCTTTTACCGTTACCCTGGATTTGCCCGTGAACCAGCAGTACCAGTTCCGCTACCTAGTCGACCAGCAAACCTGGAAGAACGACCGGGCGGCGGACCATTACGTTCCCAGCGGGTTTGCAGACAGCAAAAACTGCGTTGTCGTGGTCTAAACGCAAAATCGTGCATCAAGGAGATATATGACCCGTATCCAGACATTTCAGGTGTATCCCAAGGTTCCCAAGGCCACGCGCTTTGCCGAAACCATTGTCCGCAACATGTGGTGGTCCTGGAATCTGGACGCCATTGAGCTGTTCCGGCGCATCGATCCCAAGCTCTGGAACCGCACGGGGCGCAACCCGATTCTCTTCTTCTCGCAGCTGCCGCAGAAACAGTTGGACGCCCTGGCCCGGGACGAAGGATTCCTCGCCCATCTGGGCCGGGTGCGCGAGTCTTTTGAAAAACAGGTGCAGCAGCCGGTGGAAAAGGAGGAGGATCTGGGCCCGATTGCCTACTTTTCCATGGAATACGGCATCCACGAGAGCCTGCCCCTGTATGCGGGGGGACTCGGCATGCTGGCCGGCGATCACCTGAAGGCGGCCTCGGACCGGGGCGAGCCCATGGTCGGCGTGGGGCTTCTCTACCGGATGGGCTACTTTCACCAGTACCTGGACCAGCACGGATGGCAGCAGCAAACCTACCCGGAGACCGATCTCTACCAGCTTCCCATCGAGCGGGCCCGGGACGGGGCGGGAAACGAAATCCGCGTCACAGTGACCGGACCGGACGGCGACATCCACATCCAGGTGCTACGCATCATGGTCGGCCGCATCCCCCTGTACCTGCTCGACACCAATGTGGCCGAGAATTCGCAGGAGCTTCGCAACATCACGGGAAAACTCTACACGGCGGACACCAAGAACCGCCTGGCCCAGGAGGTGGTTCTGGGCATCGGCGGCATGAA
>CAZWNV010000186.1:0-5821 GCA_964635265.1 uncultured Desulfobacteraceae bacterium | reverse complement strand
GCTCCCTGGCCCGGCCGGTATAGTCCTGTTCAATGGCGAAGCTGGAGTTGATGCCATTGCCGGCCAGAAAGTTGTTTCTTACGCTGCGGCCGGAGCCCTTGGGTGCAACCAGAATGACATCCACATCATCGGGCGGAATGACCCCGGTCTGCTCCCGGTAGACGATCGAGAAGCCATGGGAGAAATACAGGGCATCGCCCGGGTTGAGGCATTTTTTGACCGCTGGCCATGTGGCCACCTGGCCCGCGTCGGATAAGAGTTCCATGATAATGGTGCCTTTTTTGGCCGCCTCTTCGATGGGAAACAGGGTCTTTCCCGGGACAAATCCGTCGTTTACCGCCTTTTCCCAGTACTCGTCGCCTTCCAGCTGCCCGACAATGACCTCCAGGCCGTTGTCCTTCAGATTCAGGGCCTGGGCCGGGCCCTGAACGCCGTAGCCGAGAACCACGATGGTTTCATCTTTAAGGGTTTCCCTGGCCTTATCATTGGAAAACTCATCCGAGGTGATCACTTCCTCCGTAACGCCGCCGAAATCGATCTGTGCCATTGCTACCTCCTTGTTAGGCGATCCTCTCTTCCTATTAAATATCTTATTAAATCAGTCCGTTAATCCCCCAGCCCCTCGATTCTCTACTTCTTTTCCCGGTACAGGGCTACGCTTCCGGTCCTTGCAATCTCCCGGATCCCAAAGGGCTTGAGGAGACTCAGGATGGCTTCGATTTTTTCCTCGTCTCCGGTAATCTTCAGCGTATAGTGCTCCTGGCCCACATCCACCACCTGACCTCTGAAGATGTCTATGATCCGCAGGATCTCTGCCCTGTTCTGCTGCAGTGCAGTGACTTTGACGAGCACCATTTCCCGCTGCACATAGTCCTCTCCCGTCAAGTCAAAAACTTTGATGACATTGATGAGCTTGTTGAGCTGCTTCTTGATCTGTTCAATGATCGTGGGATAGCCTTTGGTGATCATCGTGATCCGCGATACGGCCGGATCCATGGTCTCGGCCACGCAAAGGCTTTCGATGTTGTAGCCGCGGCCGGAGAACAGCCCCACAATCCGGGAGAGCACGCCGGGTTCATTATCCACCAGAATCGAGAGCAAATGCCGTTTTTCATTCATAACCACACCTCGTTACACCAGCAGCATGTTTTTAATCGGGGCCCCTGCAGGCACCATCGGATAGACGCATTCCTCCTGCTCGACCACAAAGTCCATGATTACGGGGCCGGGATAGGCCAGCCCTTCGGAAAGGACCCTTTCCACCGCATCCGGTTCCCTGGCCCGCAACCCCTTGGCACCGTATGCTTCGGCAAGTTTGACGAAGTCCGGTGTATGCTGGAACTTCGTGCAGGCATAGCGCTTCTCATAAAACAGCTCCTGCCACTGCCGGACCATACCCAGGAAGCAGTTGTTCAGTATCACCACCTTGACGGGCAGATTGTACTGCATGGCCGTAGCCATTTCCTGAATATTCATTTGAATGCTGCCGTCTCCGGCAATATCGACGACCAGCTCTCCGGGCGCGCCTACCTGGGCCCCGATGGCCGCCGGCAGGCCGAATCCCATGACCCCAAGACCGCCGGAGGTGATAAATCGTCCGGGGCGGTCGAAGTGATAGTACTGGGCCGCCCACATCTGGTTCTGTCCCACCTCGGTTGAAATAATGGCCCGGCCTTCGGTCAGCTCGTAGAGCTTGTCTATAACATATTGGGGCTTTATGATATCTTCCTGTTTATAGGCAAGCGGAGTGGTCTGCTTCCACTGTTCTATCTGTTCCAGCCACTGTTTTCGGTCCTCGGCCGGCTCATAGGATTCATCCTCCCCGATCAGGCGGTTGAGCTGGGCCAGGGAGATTCTGCAGTCTCCCACTATCGGTACGGAGGCTTGAATGTTTTTCTGGATGGAGGTGGGATCGATATCAATCTGTACAATTCTTGCCTTGCTGGCGAACTCATCGGTTTTCCCGGTCACCCGGTCGTCAAAGCGCACGCCCACCGAGATCAGCAGATCGCATTCGGTTACCGCCATGTTCGCTCTATAGGTGCCGTGCATACCGAGCATGCCGAGCCACAGGGGATCATTGCCCGGAAATCCGCCAAGGCCCATAAGGGTGCTGGTAACCGGTATCTGCGTTTTTCTGGCAAACGCGGTCAGCTCTTCGTGGGCCTTGGAAAGCACCACCCCGCCGCCGGTAAAGAGCACCGGCTTTTTGGCGGTTCGGATAAGCCCTACCAATTTTTTTAACTGCTTGAGGTTGGGCTCGTAAGTCGGGTTGTAGGAACGCAGTTGAACCGCTCCCGGCGGCGAATAATTGGTGGAGGCATTGATCATGTCTTTGGGCAGATCCACCAGAACGGGGCCGGGACGGCCGGAGCGGGCGATGTGGAAGGCCTCCTTGATCGTCCGCGCAAGGTTTTTCACATCCTTTACCAGGTAGTTGTGCTTGGTGCAGGGCCGCGTGATGCCAACGATATCGACTTCCTGGAAGGCATCGTTTCCGATCAGGCGGGTGGGCACCTGGCCGGTAAAGATCACCATGGGAATGGAGTCCATGTATGCAGAGGCGATACCGGTGACTGTATTGGTCGCACCCGGTCCGGAGGTCACCAGGCAGACCCCGGTTTTGCCGCTTGCGCGGGCATAGCCGTCCGCTGCATGCACCGCACCCTGTTCGTGCCGTACCAGGTAATGGTTGATCTCCGTATTCTGCAGTTCATCATATATATCAATGACAGCTCCCCCGGGATAGCCGAAAATGGTATCCACTCCTTCTTCCTTGAGCATCTCCATTAATATTTTGGTACCGGTTAACTTACTCATAGCCGCCTTCCTGTATTTTTGCAGGTTGTTGTCGCTCGCGGGAGACCGCACAGCAGAATGCCCATGCGGTGCTAAAACTTCATGACAGCCCCTTTATCAGCAGAGGAAACCATCTTTGCGTACCTGGCCATGTATCCGCTTGTAATTTTGGGGTCCGGTGCGCGCCAATCGGCAAGGCGCTTATCGATTTCTTGCGCATCGACCTTCAACGTAAGGGCTTTTCCCGGAATATCAATGGCGATCCGGTCTCCCTCCCGTACAACGGCAATCGGGCCTTTCTGCATGGCTTCGGGAGACACGTGGCCTATAGCCGCTCCCCGGGTTCCGCCGGAAAACCGGCCGTCTGTAATCAGGGCGACATCGCCGTCTAACTGCATCCCGGCGATGGCCGAAGTGGGGGTCAGCATCTCCCGCATCCCGGGGCCGCCCATGGGACCTTCATAGCGGATGACCACGACATCGCCCTTTTGAATTTTTCCGTCAAGGATCGCCTCAGTCGCTTCTTCTTCCGCGTCAAACACCCGGGCCGGTCCTTCATGGCGCATCATGCTCTCAGCAACAGCAGACTGCTTTACCACACACCCGTTCGGCGCCAGATTGCCGAACAGGACAGCCAGTCCTCCCTGCGCGTGATAGGGGTTGTCTATCTGCCGGATCACCGAGCCATCCAGCACCCGGGCGGAGGCGAGGTTATCCTCCACGGTCCGGCCGGTTACCGTCAGGCAGTCTGCATGGATCTTGCCGGCGTCGCTTAGCACTTTCATGACGGCCGGGATGCCCCCCGCATTGTACAAATCCTCAATGTGATGAGCCCCGCCGGGGCTAAGGGAGCACAGGTGCGGCGTGCGTCCGCTGACTTCGTTGATACGGTCCAGCTCCAGCGGCCACCCGGTTTCATGGGCAAGGGCGGTCAAATGGAGCAGGGTGTTGGTGGAGCAGCCAAGAGCCATGTCCACGGAGATCGCGTTCTCAAACGCCTTTTCCGTAAGTATGCTGCTGGGGGTGATCCCTTTCTCATAAAGCTCCATTACCTTTCTGCCGGCATTTTTCGCCAGCCGGAGACGGGCGGACATGACTGCCGGAATCGTCCCGTTGCCCGGCAGGCCAAGGCCGATTACCTCGGTCAGGCAGTTCATGGAATTGGCCGTAAACATTCCGGAGCAGGACCCGCAGGTGGGACATGCCGCATCTTCAATGGCGGTAAGCTGCGATTCCTCCATTTTCCCCGATCGTACCGCACCGACGGCTTCAAAAACGGATATCAGGTCCACTTTTTCTTCCGGCTTTTCCGGGTGGCGCCCGGCCAGCATGGGGCCGCCGCTGATCACCACCGTGGGCAGATCCAGGCGTGCGGCGGCAATCAGCATTCCCGGTACGATTTTGTCGCAGTTGGGGATCATGACCATCGCGTCCAGGGCATGGGCCCGGGCCATTACTTCGATGGAATCCGCAATCAGTTCTCTGCTGCCCAGGGAATATTTCATCCCCTCGTGGTTCATGGCAATGCCGTCACAGACGCCGATTGTACCGAATTCGACAGGAGTCCCCCCGGCCATGTAAATGCCGGCTTTGACAGCTTCGGTGATTTTGTCCAGGTTGACATGGCCGGGCACGATGGAGTTTACGGAATTGGCCACGCCGACCAGGGGGCGCTCAATGTCTTCGTCCGTATACCCCATGGATTTCAGCAAGGACCGGTGAGGGGCTCGTGCGATTCCTTTTTTGGCATTGTCACTTTTCATTGGGCTCTCCTTGATGCTCTCAGCAAAAGTCAGTTTGGATGGCTTCGTCCATAAAAAAAACCGTTATCAGCAAGTGCTGATAACGGTTTTTTCATGATCCAATCTATTAATTCAAACGATTACCAACACCTGCGCATCCCGTCGGCGTAGCCTACGCCTACAGCAAGGCAAATAATAAGTATCAGGACGTTGTTGGCAATCAGTCTGAATGGCTTCATTTCGGGTCACCTTTTCTTGTATAAAACCCCTAGCAACATGGAAGGGCTTTGTCAAGCCCGTTTTTTCTTTTTTTCCGCGCTGGATTCAGCGGGCGCAGCGTTTGCTGTACCAGTCTGTGCTTGTTTTCAAAAAAAGCGTCTGATGGGTTTCCTTGCTCATGGGGTGATCCCCGTTTTCCAGCCGAATGAGCTCTTTCGGCGAGCCGGCCAGTTCATATATCCGGCGGGCATTCTCATAGGGAACGATATTGTCCGCATCCCCGTGAAACATCAGGAGGCCGGATACAGCGGGTATCCGGCCGGAAATATCAAAATCCAGGTCCTCCCGGCGGAGGGATTGCAGGGCACCGCTGTTGGCGGCATCATTGATGTAGGGCGCGGCAATGGCATCCGCCCTTATCGGGGCAGCCACAGTGACAACAGCACATGGCGACAATGTTTTGGCTGCGGCCAGCACCGCGGCTCCGCCCAGGCTGCTGCCGAAAAGCCCGATCCGTCCGTTGGTTTTGCCGCTTTTTTGGAGCATATCCACAGCCATCTCCACATCGCGGACCCTTCCGGCAAAGGTCGTTGCCAGGCGGAAATCTCCCTGACTTTGTCCGCATCCCCTGTGATCAAAGCGAAAAAACGCAATCCCTGCCGCATTACATTTTTTGGCCAGATCGATCTGCTTGGGTGAATCTCCGGTGCTCAGGAGCCCGTGCGCTCCTACCACAACCGGCGGCTTCTCCCGATCCGGCAGGTGGAGGCTTCCGTGCAGGCGGAAATTTCCGGATTGGAACCACAGCGTTTTCTGCTGCATTTTTGCTGCCTCGGCATTCTATGGCATGAAGGCCTCTCAGGCGATTGCGGAAGCCTCCATGAGATTTTATCCTTGAACAATCCCGGATGGAATGTTTATTCCAATATAGCCATTATTTTTGCGCCATCAAATTTGATACGTTCGTAAAAAGCGGTTTATTCCGCTGGCACGGAACTTTTGCAGCAAGTAACGGAAAGTTATGGTCTAAAGCTATGGTCTGTTTTATAAGGCCATACCCG
>CAZWNV010000185.1:0-5933 GCA_964635265.1 uncultured Desulfobacteraceae bacterium | reverse complement strand
GAGCTGTTGTCTGAGCCCGAAAGGGCGAGTTCACAGCGAGCTGGCGGAGCAAGCCTTTAGAGATAGCACAAGGCGCGACAGGCATCGGGGCAAATACCGGGTATGACCTTACAAAAAAAAGACCATAGCTATTCGTTACTTCCTGCAAAAAACTGCAAAGATTAGTAATAGAGCAGGGCTTTGTAGCCCCGTCTCTTGTTGATGCCATCGCGGAGGTCCGGCTGAACAAGGAGCGCATCTACGAAATGGTCAACAAGTCCTGGCAGGTATGCATTGATAAAGGCATGATGCTTCCCGAACCCCAGGAGCAGCTCCGCGGGGAGTAGAACCGGAGCGGTACCATGGAGCAGGGTGACAGCGCGATTTTTTCCTGCGGGCGGATCAATCAGCGGGGTTTTGCGGGTTTTTCTGTGCTGTCTGGCCGGGCCGGGGGTTTTTGAGTTGATTTTCCAGCACATGCCGGTATTCGCGAATGTGGCGGACGTAGCGGACGGGCTCTGAGCCGCGGGCATAGCCGTATTTGAGCTTCTGGTAGTAGCGCTTCTCGGATAAGAGCGGCAGCACCTGCTTGATATCCTGCCAGGCATAGGGATTGAGACCGAATTCCCTGGCCAGGCGCTGGGCGTCGTGTACATGGCCGCGTCCGACATTGTAGGCGGCCAGTGCCAGCCATGTCCGGTCGGGCTCTCCGACTTCTTCCGCAAAGCTTCTTTTGAGCTTCGCAAGGTACCTGGCTCCTCCGAAAATGCTTTGTTTGGGGTCCAGTCTGTTGGAGACCCCCATCTCTCGGGCCGTCACCAGGGTCAGCATCATAATGCCGCGAACGCCGGTGGGGCTTTTGGCCCGGGCGTTCCAGTGCGATTCCTGGTAGCCCTGGGCCGCCAGCAGAACAAAGGGGAGATCGTATTTTTGTGCCGCCTTCCGGAAATATTGGCGGAATTCAGGGAATCGCCTGTCAATGCGCCGGATGTAGCGTTTGGTATCCACATAGTCGAAGACCTCGAAGAAGCCGTAGTACTTTTCGTGTACATGGTCCAGCCGGCCGGATTCGCGGAAGTCGCTTAACCACCGGGCGATCGCTTTATAGAGCCGGTCGCATTCGGGCGGAACGGTCCAGGCGAGCTGCTGGGCCCGGCCCAGGTTGATCGGCGCAATAAGTTCCGGATAATAACGCCGGTTGATATCCACGATATTTGAATCCGCAATGGTGCATTCCAGGCGGCCGGCCCAGACTTCATGCAGGAGTTGCTCGGTGTCCCGGGCCTCTGTTACGCTCCAGGAAAGCTCCGGGTACTCACCGGCCTTGAGTTTTCTCAGCCGTTCGCTGTAGCTGCTGTTGGCGATAACCATGATATCCAGGCCTGTAAGCTCGGCTATGGATCCGGGCTGTACACGGTCGCGCCGGGTGACCACCTGCTGGGTAATCTCCTGATACGCAGGAGTGAAACGGTAGCGGCTGCGCCGGTTTTTGGTTATGGTAAGGCCGGCTGCGGCAATATCGGCCTCTCCCTTCTCGAAGCTGGTGAGGATTTCATCTACTGTGGGTTTTATGATAAATTCCGGCGTAACCCCTATGGATTCGGCGAAGGCGGAGGCCAGGTCATATTCCGGTCCGGCGGCATTGCCGGAGCGGTTGATATAGTATGTGGTGGGTGCGTTGCGGGTCAATACCCGGAGTTTGCCGCTTTCCTTGATTTTTTCCAGGGAACGGCCGGGGATTTCCACCCGGGAGCCGGAGCCCCGGTCGCATGAGGCGATAAACAGCAGGGGGATCACACAAAGGAGCCCTGTCAGGAACCGGAAATGCAAAGGCCTTTGATTCCGTCTATGCATTTTTTTCACCCTCCCTATAATGATTTCTGCCCTCGGCTTTTTCCGAAAAAAGTTCTCTTAAACGCTCGTCCGCCCAGCTCCTCATCCAGAGGTCCTGGATAAAGCCGCAGTGCCCGCCGCGGGGAAGTTCCTCCACAGAGAGGCTGGCGGGCCCTGCCAGCAGATCGAGATCCTTGCGGGGTATCACAGGATCGTCTGTGCTGGCAATAATCGTGGCCGGAACCTCCAGGCCGCTTAAGCGGTCTCCCAAAATTGCATAGGCGTTCAGGTATTCATCCGCATTGGCAAAATCCATGTAGCGGCTGACAAAATACTCCGTCAGGGAACGGATGCCGCGAAACCGGGAGAGCGCCTCCATATCGATCATGTCCGGAAACAGGCGATGTTTTTTTTCCAGTGATCGCAGCCATTTTTTGGTAAAATACCAATGATACAGGGGGAAGCCTCTCTCCAGGGCGGTTATGGCATGCCCCGGGTGCAGCACGGGACATACGGCAGCAATCCGTTCCATCTGCAGACCGCTTTGCCGGGCATGGCTGCCCACACGCAGGGCGAAATTGCCGCCCAGGGAAAAGCCTGCCAGAAACAGCCGCTGAAACGGGAAATGCTCCTGAATATAATGGACGGCGCCGATTACTTCCCGGAGGCGGCAGCCGTGGAAAAGCCCGCGATTGAGATGATGGGTGGGGCCATGGTCGCGAAGGTTGAGGCGCAGGATGGAAAAGCCGTGGTTCCAGAGGTGGCCGGCCGCCGAGAGCAGGTAGGAAGAGGCGGCATCCCCTTCCCAGCCGTGGATCAGGATGCAGAGCGGCCCCGGATTCTTTTTTTGCGGGGAATGGTAGCCCAGAAGCCGCACGCCTTCTCCGCAGTCCAGGATATGAGGCGTGCTGGCTCTCAGCATGCCTCCGGCGCGGCGGAGAAGCAGCAGGCGGCGCATCTTCATGCTGTTGGCGATGGTTTGTACATGGGCGCTGGCAAGGTATGGAGGCGGTGCAAAACGGTTCATAGGGTGTTTGCCGTCAGCTTTCATCCCGCGGATAGACCATCTTGCCCGAGGCGCCTGTATCGTATCCGGCCAGCGCCCCCGCCAGATCCTTGAAATCCGCATCCAGCAGAAGGCCCAAAAAGTTCTGAACGCCCTTGTCGAAAAAACGTTCCTTGGACACCAGCAGATCGTATCGCTCCCACCTGAGAGGGATGAAGTCAAGTCCCAGGAGCCCGGCAACCGGGCGGATACCCGGTCCGGCGTCAGCACGGCCGGCAAGGACCTCAAGGCCGACCTCCATGTGGCTGGCCATCTCTTTTGTGTATCCCTTGATTTTTTCTCCCTTGATTCCGGCCTGTTGGAGCTGCCGGTCCAGCAGCAGCCGCGTTCCGGTTGCAAGCGAGCGATTGACGATCCGAATGCCGGGGCTTCCCAAATCCTTTACCGAGTGAATGGATTTCGGATTGCCCGGTTGTATCAGGATGCCCTGCTCCCGCTGACAGAAGTTCACCACAGCGGGCCTGCTGATCAGTTCCTGATCGGCGAAATCAAAGTTGTAGTCGCTGCCGTTTTCCTGGAGCAGGTG
The DNA here is from genome assembly GCA_964635265.1 of uncultured Desulfobacteraceae bacterium. Lineage (GTDB taxonomy): Bacteria > Desulfobacterota > Desulfobacteria > Desulfobacterales > Desulfosalsimonadaceae > M55B175. The sequence continues at coordinate 2,529 of CAZWNV010000185.1, read as the reverse complement.
GCTGCTGGCCATATGGCAGAGATTGCGCCGCAGAGCCTTCAGCCCGCCCATGCTTCCGAGGTTGCCGAAGACGGCGATTTCTTCCGGAAAACGGCGATTAAACAGGGAGATGGTCCGGTCCAGCAGCAGATCATTGCTGCCGGCAATAATCAGAAGCCCCTCATAAGGAGGCAGAGAGGAGCGGGTCTGCGGATAATTCAGGGTGTTTGCCTCCACCCACTGCTCCACCAAGTGCAAAGGAAAAAGCCATTTGCCGGTTATTTTGGTCGCCGGCAGGCCCTTGTCCGAGATCAGCGCGTACACCATTTTTTCATGGACGCCTAAAAATTCGGCCACTTCCCTGGTGCTGAGCAGTTTTTGGCTGGGATTCATGTCCTTTTTCCTTAGCACTTTGACTTCATTTTGGCAAGATCGGCCTTCATTTGGATCCGTATATCCCCAATTGGCGGAAAAGCGCTTCAGCGGCAGGTTTTCCCCGGGCTCCGGGCCCAGCCAGCCGGATAAAGGCATGCGGCCACCGCTGCAGGGCTGCCGGGATCAGAGCCGGGCGCACCACCGCAACGGCCGCACAGTAATGTTTTTCGTCCAGGCATTCAATTCCGGCCGTCCAGCCTTCTCCCCGTTCCAGTTCCAGCGGACCCAGCTCATCCACAAAAAGCAGCGTACAGGGGGTTGCCGCCCGGAGTACCTGGTTGGCCCACTGGAGCCTTTCCGGGAAAAAGGACCACTGACCGGTTTCCAACCCGGTTCGGCCTTCCCCCCGGAGCACAGCAATCTGCCGCCAGTTCCGGGTTTTGACATCCAGGGCGGCAATTCCGGTTTTTCTGCCGCGGCACAATAGCGCCGGGGAAATCACTCCCCCTGTATCGACTCCGTTTTTCCGCGCCATAGCGGCAATGCGGGTGCACAGTGTCGTCTTGCCCGCTTGTTTGTCTCCGGAAAGAATGAGCAGGGGAGGCTCTGTCATCGGAAATTTTCCATTATCACCATTGTATGGCCGTTGGCGGATTCCACGCGGATGGGAATCCGGTAGAGTCCGGTCAGGTTCTCCGCGGTAATGACAGTGTCCAGATCACCCTGTTGGGCGATATTGCCGCCCTGCATCAAAATGAAGTGATCTGCCGCGTAAATGGCTGCATTCGGGTCGTGGGTGGTAAAGACCGTAGTGATCCCCTGCCGGCTCATTCGCTGGAGAAGGCCGAGTATGCGGTGCTGGTTTTCCAGGTCCAGGTGGGCCGTGGGTTCATCGAGCAGCAAAATGCCGGGGTTTTGCGCAAGCACCCGGGCGATATGCACCAACTGGCGTTCTCCGCCGCTTAAACGCTGGGCGGGTTTGCCCAGCAAATGCGCGATGTCCAATGATTGCACGGTCTGCTCGACGATTTCCCGGTCTTTTCTGCCGGGAAGCTGGAACGGGTTCAGATACGGGGACCGGCCCAGCAGGAGGTATTCGAAAACGGTAAGGTTGAAGGGAATGCTTTCAAACTGCGGAACCAGTCCAATGGTTTGGCTCAACTGCCGTCTGCTGTATTGCCTGTGGGTTTTTCCGGCGATTGTGATGAGTCCGGCCCCGGGCTTTAACAGGCCGAGCATGAGGTGCAGCAGGGTGGTTTTGCCGGTGCCGTTCGGCCCCAGGATGGCGGAAACCCTGCCGCCGGGAACATGCAGGGTGAGATTCCGGATGACATCGGAATCTGACCGGTGATAGCGGAAGTACAGGTTTTCCATGCGCAGATCGTTATCCATGGTGCCGCGCCTTCCATCCCATGCTCATCATCAGGTAGATAAACAAGACCGCGCCTATGGCAGAGGTGAGAATCCCCAGGGGAATCTCGCCGGCGAGCATCGTCCGCGCCAGCGTGTCGCTGGCCACTGTAAACCCGCCCCCGAGCAGCATGGCAACGGGCAGGGATTTTTCAGCGCTTGCGCCGGCCAGACGCCGGGCAATGTGGGGGATGATCAGCCCAACCCAGCCGATAATGCCGCTGATCGCTGTCAGCGCAGCAGTGGCGGAAATGATTGTGACCAGAAGAATCAATCGTTCCCGGGTAAGGGAAGCCCCCAGGGAAAATGCGGTGGCATCATGCAGGCAGAGCAGATTCAGCCGCCAGCGCATCAGCCACACGGTGACCAGGCCGACTGCTGCAAAGGGGAGAACATATACAAAATCCTGCCAGGTAACCCTGTAGAGGCCGCCAAGAAGCCAGAAGGTGATCTCCGGGAGTTCGCTCAAGGGGTCGGCAATGTATTTGAGGATGCCGATGCCGGATGAAAAAATGGCCGATACTGCGATTCCGGAAAGAATCAGCCGCAGTATCCAGCCCCCGAAGCGCACGCGCGTGGAGAGCCAGTAAGAAGTCAGCAGCCCGAGCAGACCGAAGAATGTTGCGGAAAGTTCTATGGTAACCGGGTGGCTGCTGAACCAGAGGATGCTCAGAGCGGCGCCGAATGCCGCCCCCTGCGATACTCCGAGAAAACCCGGCTCTACCAGGGGATTGCGGAATATCATCTGCAGCACACTGCCCGCTG
>CAZWNV010000184.1:0-6012 GCA_964635265.1 uncultured Desulfobacteraceae bacterium | reverse complement strand
GCATCCGGTCGATCTTCTCCTCCACCGTGCCCTGGGTCAAAAACTTGTGGACCATGACGTTTTGCTGCTGCCCGATGCGGAAAGCACGGTCGGTTGCCTGGTTTTCCACGGCCGGGTTCCACCAGCGGTCAAAATGGATTACATGTCCCGCCCGGGTGAGGTTGAGCCCCACGCCGCCGGTTTTGAGCGACAGCACCATAAAGGGGATATAGCCTCCTGCCTGGAACTGCTGCACCCGTTTTTTGCGCTTGCCCACCGGCACGCCGCCGTGGATGAAAAGCCCGGGGCGTCCGAACACCTCCTCCAGGAACCCGGCCAGAGGAGCCACCATTTCCTTGAACTGGGTAAATACCAGCACCCGCTCCCGTTTTTCCCGGATAGTATCACAGATTTCCCGCAGGCGGGCGAATTTTCCGCTGGATGCCTCGTCAAAGCCGCCAGCGCCCAGGTAGTGATCCGGGTGGTTGCATACCTGTTTGAACTTCATCAGGGAAGACAACACCAGGCCCTTTCGCTCCATGCCTTCTGCTGTTTCAATGGCCTCCACCAGGTTGTCCACCAGCCGCTGGTAGAGCAGGTGCTGTTTCCGGCTAAGACGGGCGTAGGATTTCATTTCCACTTTTTCCGGCAGATCGGAAATCACCTCCCTGTCGGTTTTCAGGCGCCGCAGGATGAAGGGACGCACCAGCCGCCGGAGGCCGGCATGGTCTTTTTCCCCCTTGTCAAGCTGCTTCATGGTTTCCTTGAATTCCGCTGCCGTCCCCAGAAGCCCCGGATTTAAAAAATCAAACAAGGACCAGAGATCCGTGAGGCGGTTTTCAATCGGCGTGCCGGTCAGGATGATCCGGTTTTCTGCATGCAGGGCCTTTACCGCGCGTGTTTGCTTGGTTGCCGAATTTTTGATCGCCTGGGCTTCGTCCAGGATCACATACCGCCAGGGATAATCCTTAAGCCAGTCATAGCGCTGGATTAAGGCATAGGTGGTAATCACAAGGTCATAGCCGTCCAGGGCATCGGCATTTTTTGCCCGCACCCTTTTGTTCTGCTGCATTGCGGGATGCGCGGCCAGATATGCAAGATCCGGGAAAAAGCGCTCAATCTCCGCCGCCCAGTTGGATACCAGGGAAGCCGGCACAATCAAAAGATCCGCCCGTTGGCTGTTTTTTTCGCCGCTGCCGCCGTCGGGTTTTAACACATCCAGCAGGGAGAGGATCTCCACGGTTTTGCCAAGCCCCATGTCATCGGCCAGGCAGGCGCCGAATCCCATTTTATGATGAAAATACAGCCAGTTGAGGCCTTCCTGCTGGTAGGGGCGCAGTTGGGCTTGAAAGCGCGAAGAAGGCGCCACCCGGGAAATCTGCTCGGGCCGGCGCAGACGCTCCAGCACGGATTCCAGCCACTGGCCGTTTGATACGCTGTACCCGGCGGTTTCCGGATCCCCGCCGAATGCCTTCTCCGGATTGAGCTGGAGCTGCATGGCCTCTTTCAGGGTGAGCCCGCCCTTGTCCGCCATCGCAGCCGCCTTCTCATAGGCGGAAAGGGTTTGCTCCAGGCGTTCCGGGTCCACGGCCACCCACTTGTTCTTGATAAAGGCCAGGCCCTCGGCCTCCTCCAGCAGCCGCCGGGCTTCGTCTGCGGAGATTTCCTCGTCGCCGATCAAAAGCTTCGGCGAGCAGGAGACCAGGGCATCCAGGCCGACAAAGGAGGGGCCCGAGTTGCCAAGCTGCAGGTCAAGCCTGACTGCGCCCCTTTTTGCCTTCCACCAGTCCGGAATCCGGCAGAGGATGCCCGCGGCTTCGTAGACCGGAATTTCCCGGAGAAAGGCATATGCCTTTTTGGAAGACCAGAACAGGGGATGGAACAGCTCGCCGGTGTCAATCAACTCCCTGACGAGATCGCTTTTTTCCGCGGCCCGGTAAACCGTGGACAGCAGATGGTACAATTCATCCTCGCTGTCCTTGTAGGCCTCCAGGGCGTGTTTGAGCGGCACGTGCCGGGATTTGCCGGCCTGGTCCAGGCCTGTGGAGTAAGTGGCCAGAAACGCGAAGGGGTCCTCGGTCTTTTTGTTTTCCACCAGGTGAAAATAGACCCGGCCCACCAGCCGGGCGTCCGGCCGCAGACTCCGGATATATTCCGCCACGCTGCCGCTTTGGGATGCAAGCGCCCGGCAAAAAGCCTCGTGCAGGCTCTGCCACAATCCCTCCAGAAAGCCCCGGTCCATGTATTCCGCTCCGGCCATGGGCGGAAGGCTCTCCAGGTACCGTTCAAACGCGGCCGGGTCGGGGGAGACCGCAACACTCTCGCGCAGCTCTTCAATCTCCGGTATGCGGCATACGGCATCGGCGAAATCACCTGCCACCTGCCGGAAAAACTCCAGTGATGCGCAAAGGGGAATGTTTTTGTCAGAAAAGCCGGCAGAAACCAGCCAGTCCCCGCTTCCCCCGGATTCATAGGCGGCATACAACTCCGCTTCCAGCTGCCTGCGGGATTTGGCCATGTACTGCCGGGTGTTCGCCCATTCCAGCACCACCGTTTGATCCGGCAGCACGGACGCCTCAAGGGTTTGTTTTGTTGCGGTCTTGCCCGTCAAAGTTGATTGTCACGCCTTATCAAATGTGCAATATTCATCGAAAAAGCTGTTATTGTTTCAACCTGGCAATGAAATGCTCGCTGATCTGCTGTTTGGATATATGATATACCGGGTGAAGGTGAGCTATATCATCATCTGCAATGTCATCCACATATATCAGAGCCATCGAGAAAAGCTTATAGTTCAACCCCTCAAGAAACATCAGGGCATTCCGGTAAATCTCATCCAAGCCCATTTTTAAAGACAGGACATAAAGATCATAATAATCCCTGTAAGTGGCCCTCAAAAAAAGCGTGTGAACCTTCATGCCCGCAAGCTGCTGTAGTGATGCGATATTTAATCCGGATCGCTTTTCCGGTTTGATAAAATCCCATTTGGCATTGAAAAAAGTGAGCTTAACCCCTTCATAAATCAAATCCGATTGATTGCAATCGTCATTTATAATTTCATGGCGTTTGCCCTGAAAAAACCCGATGATTCGACTTTTATCAAAATGATCCGCATACGTGAAAAAATCCAGATCTTCACTGAACCGATGGCAGAGCCGCATGGACAGGGCAGAACCGCCGACAATCACATAATCGGATAAAAAATCAGCTTCCGCCGAAAGTTTTGTCAATACCCGCTGTGTTTCGGGAAGCAAGCATTCGAAGTTTATTTCCCCTGTCATCACTCTTTCTTTCCTGCTTAAGCCGCTCAAGATCAGTATCAAAAAAAATTTTTGCCAGGTAGAAATTTAATTTTTTGAACCGCTCATCAAATACCAGGCGTTTGATCCAGACTTCCCTGAGATAGGTCGCTTCGTAGCAGTTAAAAAGCACTTGGATGTCTTCCACATCCCCATACTTCAGCACGGTTTCCACAAATATATCCGAAGCGATTTCATCCAGGGCAAGCTCCCCGGAATAACACCAGAAAAAATTTTTGGATTTCATTTTTTCAAAAAGACCGGTGATTGTTGAATCCATGGTTTTCTATCCAGAGCGTCGACATAAAAATGGCAAGGCAAGCTCTCCAACAGCATCAGAATAACACAGAAATCAGCGATTATCCAATCCCGAAGAGCACAGGCTGTCATGCTTGACTTTGCAGGTGCAATTATGTAATTGTTTTTTGTTATGAAATGATACCAATCCCGCTCGTTTCAATAACCCGATCCCCAATTGGGAGTTGTCCTGAAATGGCCGGATCCGCATCGAAAAAAAACCGGACAAAACGCAAAAAAAACAAACAAAGCAGCTACCGCCGGCAATCCGCAAACGAGGCGCGCCGCGAAAAAGGGGAATTCTATTTTGAATACGCCCTGTATTATACGGAATCGGGCAATACCGAAAAAGCCGAAACTTTTCTGAAAAAAGCCATCAAACTGGATCCGGACAATCGGGATGCCCTCATCCTTCTGGCCCGGCTGGGAGAGGAGACCGAAAAGCCCGAACTCGTCAAAGACGGATTTCTGCAGCTATATGAGCGGCAATTGCTTGAAAATATCACCTGTGAAAACGACTGGAGCCTGCTGTTGTGCCAGCACCTTCTTCATTTCAAAGAATTTCAGCGGGCCAAGACCATTGCCGAACAATTATGGGCCCAACGCAAAACACTCAAGCTTGACAATCCAAAAAAATTTGAAAGAGAGCTGGGCGAAATAATCGCCTACAGCACGGCGAAGCTCGATGCTGCCCAACAGCAGTCCGCCAAAAGCAACCAGCGCCAGAGGGCCTCCAAGCCTGAAAAAATAACCGGCAGAAAGCCAGCCGGTGCTTCCAAAGGTGCCGGCAAACCGAAACAAGGCCCGAAAAGGGCAGCAGAGAAGCAGGCAGAACCGGAAGCATCAACTGCGACGGAAAAGCCCGCCGAAAAACCTTCCATCCCCGAAATCCCCGTTACTCTTGAAATCGGGGAAAACGGCATCGCCGGGGCATTGGAAAAAGCCGTTCCGGCTTCTGCAAAGCACTATGAACTGGTCATGGACGCCGTGCAACTCCGGTTTCAGGAAACCTTTGATCATCTGCTGTGCCTCAATACGCTCCAGGGAATTGATTTTCTTGCCTACCAGGAAGAAACCGCCCGCAAGGTTTTAAAACGGTTCCGGGGCCGGGCCCTGCTGGCCGACGAAGTCGGCATGGGCAAAACCATCGAGGCCTGCATGGTGCTAAAGGAATACATCATGCGCCGGATGATCCGCAATGCCCTCGTTCTTGCGCCCACCCCGCTTGTCAGCCAGTGGCAGGAGGAGCTGCGCTCCAAATTCGGCCTGCAGTTTGTATCAACCGACGACCGAAACCCGCGCGGAGCAGACGATGACTTCTGGCAGCAGCCGTTTATCGTGGCATCGATCAATATCGCCAAGTCAAAAAAAAATTTCGGCGCTGTCTCCGGGCGGGATTGGGACATGGTGATCGCGGACGAGGCCCATCATTTCAAAAACAAAAACACCCTGAACTGGAAGCTGCTCAATGCCCTCAAAAAGCGGTTTTTGTTGATGCTGACCGCAACGCCGGTGGAAAACAATCTCATGGAGCTCTACAACCTGATCACCCTGCTCAAGCCGGGACAGCTCAAAACCGCCTCCGCTTTCAAGGCGGAGTTCATGACCCGCGGCGATGCAACGGATCCAAGAAACCGCACCCGGCTAAAGGGGCTTCTCGACCAGGTCATGATCCGCAATACACGGGCTGTGGCCAATATTCACATTCCGCCCCGCTTTGCCGAAACCGTCCGCATCGATCCCGTACCCGCGGAAACCGAGCTTTACAAACGGGTATCGAAACTGGTGCGCGATATCAATGCCAATGCAGCCAAAGGCACCAGAAGCCGGATCATACTGCAGCACCTTCTGGCCGAAGCCGGCTCCTCGCCCGCTGCGGTGGAAAAGACCCTGTCCGAACTGGCCGGCAAACAGGATCTGATCAACCGGCATAAAGAGGAAATTCAGGCAATCCGGAACCTGACCCGCTCCATGGGAGATACCGGCAAAAACAAAATGGTGCTGAACCTGATTCACTCCGCGGATGAAAAAATCATCGTTTTTGTCAAGTATCGTGCCACCCTGGATCACCTATCGGACGTGCTGGCCTGGCACGGCATCGGCCACAGCCTTTTTCACGGGCAGATGCCAAATGCCCGAAAAGATAAGGAAATCGAGGCCTTCAAAGACAACAACAAGGTCCTTTTGACCACCGAACTCGGCGGGGAAGGCCGGAACCTGCAATTCTGCCGGCGGATGATCAATTATGACCTGCCGTGGAACCCCATGCGCATCGAGCAGCGCATCGGCCGCATCCACCGCATCGGACAGAGCCGGGAAGTGCTGATCTATAACCTTTGCGGAGCCGAAACCCTGGAAGATTACATCCTGGATATCCTGGATCGCAAGATCAACATGTTTGAAATGGTGGTCGGCGAAATCGACATGATCATGGGCC
>CAZWNV010000183.1:0-6062 GCA_964635265.1 uncultured Desulfobacteraceae bacterium | reverse complement strand
GAGAGGAAACAGCGGCATCCACACATGGGGATTCAGCCGATAGATGATAATCATATGTAGGGGGATTGGTGTAGAGCGGATCGGCGCTGATGGAGTTTGAACCGGCGGTCACTCCGCTGTAATTGGCGGTTCCATGTCCCCAGACATTGTTGTAATCAAGCGTGGGCGCGGAGGGGGCCAAAATGTTGTTAATGCCATAATCAAAGCCGGTGATGTTGTTGTATTGAATATCCGGCATCAGGGTTTCCACATCCTGCTCCAGGGCAATCCCGTCGTCTGACCCGCCGTCAATGGTGTTGTGGTGGATGGTGGGGGACGCCGAGCCGCCTGTCCCCATACCACCAATAAAGACACCGCTTGACATGGTTCCGGACCCGCTCTGGAAGATAAGATTGTTGATGATAGCCGGGGAACAGTCCGCCATATCGCCGTAGACATAAATTCCGATATGATTGTCCCGGACTTTGTTTTTTCTTACACCGGTGCTGCTGTCGCAATTCAACAGATGAGCCCCACGGTCGTTATCGTGCAGTTCGCATTGCAAAATCGTGGTGTTGGTGGTTTGGTGGAGCCGGATACCGCTGACAAAATTCCTGATTGCCAGACCGGAAATATGAAAATTGTCCGTAAAATGGGCTTTGAACCCGCTTGGCCATTCCCCTGGTCCAGCGTCACTGCCGTCGACAATCGTCTGGCTGGCGCCGGCGCCCTGAACGGTAATTCCGTCCATGTCGATAACCAGCGGGGCCTCTGTTTCACCGCCTGCACAATTGTAAATACCGGCGGCAACATGCAGGGTATCCCCGTCAGCCAGCCGGGACACCGCGTGGTGCAGGGTTTTCCAAGGGTTGCCTGAACCGCCGTCCCCGTGACTGTCACTGCCGTTATTGATATCCACATAATACTCCGCGGCATTGGCCAGCGGCGCTAATGGGATGAACACAAAAAAAAGAAGGATCAATGAAATGGGCACGGTTTTTTTCATAAAGGCTGTCTCCTGCTCTCTGTTCCCTTTTTTTTTACTGCTTATGCAGGTTTGTAGAATGCCGGCATAAAAAGGCTTTTTATTGTCATTATTCTTTATTTGGATGCGCAGGCAGATCGGGCAATGTTGGAAAAGGTGCCGGTGGTTTTATTTCATCACTTGGATCGTCGTTATTGGTATCATCCGGTCCGGGATCGTCGATCGGCGGCGGCAGCGGGTTGGTCGGCCCCCCTGACGAAAGAAACGGCAATGATGGATCAACAAGCCCTTCTGACCATGGCGGTTCAGGCCCTCCGTCAGGCGGGGCTTCACCGTCGACAGGGCCGCCTGAACCGTCGGGAGGTGCCATCAGGCCAAGTTCTTCAAGCTTCTGTCTGATTTCCTCCTCAGGGATGTCCTCCGGATTGCCGATCACCTCACCTATGATCGTCATCAACTGCTGAAAAGAGGTAACGACAACCGGCTCCTGCAGCGGATGCGCCGGATCGTTGATTTCCAGGACGGTGTCTCCCAAGGCTGAAATGACGGTTTTATTACCCTGTTGGATGACTTCCACGATAAAGTCCGAGCCCTGAACAGTTATTAGAGCGGATCGGGTTTTCACATTAAAGCGGGAATTTTTGTGCTCGGAGTCTTTTTTCACCATGAACCGGGCTTTACCGGCCAGCATGCGGATAAAGGAAACCGTACCCCGCGCTATTTGCCAGTTTTTATCAATAACCAACTGGCTTTCCGGAGCCAGTAGAATACGGCTGCCATCTTTCAGTAAAAGCTGTAGGCGGCTGTCTTCTCGTGTAAAAAGCCGGTCTTTATTATAAATCGGCACGCCGTTTTTTGCCTGATAGACATGTTCCTCTGCGGCATGCCGGATAACCGCCTTTCCCTTTACCTGGGTGACCATTCCTACGGGTTTGCCGGTTGCTTTCTTGTACCTGGTTTTTATTTTGATATCTTCCGGAATATGTCTTTGGTCGGAATGGGCCGGGCGGATCATGAGTATCATCAGTGCTACCAGCAGCAGACTTGCTGGCAGCCGGAAACCGGAACAATCTGTGATAGCTGGTTTCATCCCATCACTCCTGTATTTATAATTCCATTGTCAAAAAAAGCTTGACGGCATTGCTTTCGTATTCATATTGATCGATGTTGCAATCGTTTAATGTGTATTCATAGCCCAGATTGACTGTCAGTAAATCTTTTCTGAGATCGCGGGACAAAAGAAAATTCACAATATAGCGATTATCCTCCCGCCGCTGGCCAAGGAACGAATGGGGATGATCATAGTCTTTTAACTCGTATTCGCCACAAAGATTCAGCCCGAGATCCCACCAAAGGTCCCTGCAGTAGGCTAATTCAAAAGTAAGCAGCTCATAGTCATAGTCCTCGCTGTCCGCCATATTCTCTTCATAACCGATACCCGCGCGCAAGCTTCCCAACTCCTCCGGCAGGGAGTAGAGGCAACGAAGAAAACCTTCATTGGCGTAACCGTCCCGTGCTGATTCGTAGATGTTGTTGTCGCGCTGGTAAGTAAATGCAAATTCCGTCAGCAGATTGCCAAAAATCCGACTGATGGTGGCTGTTATCTCATGGCGCTGCAGATAGCTATCGTCGTCAAGCCAGTAATAGTCCGGGTTATAAGAGATACCGAATGTATAGTCGCCCCAGCGGTACCTGGCATACAGGTCCAGCAGGCTGCCGGTGATATCAAGGGTTTCGAAGTCCGCGTGCCAGGTTTGATAATGCCCATAGCTGGCACCGGCCGTAAAATTGGGTCTGTGAATCACATCGTAGGCTCCGTAGAGGTATAGACTAAAAATGTGATCAGCTTCCTCGGCGTAAATGTCATTGTTGTCAATCGGCTCCAAAACTTCATTGTCGTCATATTCCCAGCCGATTTTGGCTTTTAGGGCATAACGCCGGTTTTGCCGGCGAAGCTCGCGAAGAATTGCCAATTGTTTTTCAGCCGCCTGCCGGAGTGTAGGATTCTCCCCATTTTTCTGAACGGAGAGAAATGTCTTTTCTGCTGTTTCCAAGTAATACATATTTAAAAAACACATGCCGCAGTAGTACAAAGCGTTGTATTTTACCGAAGTATCGGTATTGGCGGCGGCCTTCAAATGCTTCAGAGCCTGCCCGAATTTTTGCAGCTTATACATTGACATGCCGGCGTAATAAACAGCCAGGGCATTGCCTGGTTGATCCGCGGTGACTTTCCGAAACTTTTGGTATGCCCTGGCATAGTTTTTTCGTTTATAGTCCGCATAAGCCTCATGGTACTCCAAATCAGGCAATTCTTCCGCCCGGCGGCGGTCAGGCAATTTATCAAAAGCTGCCCGGGCATTATTCAGATAAAGCGCCGCCTGGTTGTAATGGCCGATACGAAGATATGTTTTTCCTAAAAAATAATTGAAATGGACGTTTTCAGGGTCTAGCGACAAAGCCTTTTTCAAATGATCTTCCGCAGCCTCATAGTCCTCGCTTTCATAGGCAAAAACGCCCAAATCGAACAGAATCCGGGCGTTGCTCCGGGCATCCTTTGCCATAGCCGGCAGCCCCGCAGCCAAAAGACAAAAAAGAAGAAAAACGGACAAGCCTTGTTTACGCATAATCCTCCTTGATCATCACGTTTTCTTTACAATCCTTTACCCACCCCGGATGGCAAACAAAATATTGTCCACCGTCAGGCGCACAGGCATCGGGGGCTGCCCTGGTTTTTTCACGTCCGGCCAGCGGATTGCCTTTTCCTCCAGCGTTATATTCTTGAAACAGTCAAGATTGTTCAGACTATAAAAGGCCATGGTTTTGATGAGAGGCCTCATATTGAAGATAATCTTGTTGCCATGCTCGAATTCAATGAACAGGGTATAGTCATCATTGGCCGTAACATTGCGGATCTTGCTCATGCCATCCATGCTCCTTTCAGCTTGCAGTCCGCCTTTGGACACAAAAAAATCCTCCATAGCAAAATTGTATAGAGGATTTTAATGGATTCGGGTATCTGCCGAACGACGTATTTTTGGGATAAAAATCAGAGAAGGTTCAATTTTTCCGCTTTTCTGACGGCTTCAATTCTACTTCCGACCTCCAGTTTTTGATAAATGTTTCTGAGATGGGTCCTCACCGTGCCTGTAGAGACTATGAGCCTGTCTGCAATCTGATCTCGCTTCAGCCCTTCCGCAGCAAGTTCCAGGACTTCACATTCTCTGGCAGACAGGGAGAATGTGCTCTGCGGAAACCCATTGAGGCTCTCCATATATTGTTCGCTGCAAGCAATGACTGCCTTCATATAGTCATCTCTTTTGCCCTTGTCGTATATCGTCTTTAAAAGAGTAAAAATGGCGTGCGCACTCTCCGCAAAGGGCAGGATAATGTTGTCCTTCTCAGCGATATCAATGGCTTGATAAAGCGATTGCCGGCCCGCTGCCATGCCGTACAACCGGCTTTTCGCGGCTGCCGCAAAGATATGGTTATGGATAAAACCCAGCTGGTTGCCGAAGACGGAAAAATGCCGCATGAAGGTTTCGGCAAGCATCTCAAGCTCCAAATCATTTCTGGAAAGCAGTACCGCCTTGCCGTGGATAATGCAATTGAAAGCAATGCCCTGGTAGAGAAGATCAGCGAGGGAGATATCGCCTTCCTGCAACCAAACCGGGATTTTCTCAATCTGTCCCAGGCACCCGAAAACATAGCCTTCGCACATCTCAAGGGTCGTGTTGTAAATGGCGCTGCTTTCTTTTTCCACATGTTTTCGGAGCTGGCTTAAAAGTGCTATAGACTCCGCTGTTTTGCCCTGCAGGATGTATAAGCGGATGAGGGCAAAATGGGCACATATGATGATGTCGGTCTGCTCAAATGGTTTTGCCTTGTAGAGGGCTTTATACGCATTCCACTCGGCTTGCTCCCGGTTGCCGGTTTCAAGCGCGTATTCGGCCAGAGCCGCATATTCGCAGCCTGTACCGCATCCATCGGCAATTTTCGCAAAATCCGGGAAGCCGTTTATTATTCGATCCACGGTCGGCTTCAATTCGCCCGGCTCCCTGTAGTAAGCATAAAGGAAATGGGGGCAGCCGAAAGTAAACTCGCTTTCCCTCTTTATCAGGCAGGAACGGCCGCCCTCCAGAAGACGAAGCGCCTCATTGCTGCAGGCAATCATTTTTTGGTCATCGTTGAATGCGGCGAAAATACGGATAACGTTTATTTCTGCAAGGATACACTTTTTCCGGGCTGAAGGAATGGTTTTGGCATGTATATAGAATTCCTGGAGTTCGTCCAGCCGGTTTGCGCCATCTGCGGCTGCCTCCGTATCGCCGCTTAACAGCAGCATGCCAATGTATTGCAGGTATGCCAGGGGATACTTAAAAAGCACATCACGGGACATGGCTGCAAACATTTCATAGGAACCCTCAAAAATGGCAAAATCATTTGTGATATGGACATTATCATTTAAAAGTGAAATGATATATTCTTTCTCTCCGGCAAGGTAGAAGTATTTGTAGGCGGCCTTATATTCCTTTTGTTTCAGGTGCCACTGTCCCAGCCGCCAGTAAAGCTCTCGCAACTCGCTATCGTCATTCTGCTTTGTCCTTAAATAATCGAGAAAAACAGTATGGATGATATAGCTTCCTGCAGCGTCATCCCGGGTAATGAATGCGTTTTCCCTGTAGAGTTTTCTCAGCAGGTTTTCCGCATTTTTTTCCTGTGATACAAATGCGGCCTGTTCCGGCGTAAAGCTGTCCATAACGGCAATTTTTAACAGGAACCGACGGATGTTATCATCATAGACATCGTAGAGATTTCTCTGCACAAGCTCATATATAGTTGTGTTCAAGCCCACCGGCGTGTTGTTTTCCAAGCCGAGCAGGATCAAGTATACGAGGGAGATGCAGCCGTCTGTGTAATCGCTGATTTCAACGAGCTCTTTCTCAGAGGGATGAAAACCCGCAAGCCTGCAATAGCGCTTGACCTCGTCATAGCTGAACTTCAACTCCTGCTGCGACAATATGAAACAAAGCCTTTTGGCGACGAATTCAGCGAAATCAATGTTTGTAGTATCCCTGGTGATAAGGACGATATGGAA
>CAZWNV010000182.1:0-6094 GCA_964635265.1 uncultured Desulfobacteraceae bacterium | reverse complement strand
TTTTATAATTTGAAAAATTCATTGTATCAGCCCAGAAAGGGTGCGGAAAGTACGTGACAGGTATGGACAAACAGTCAAAATATGATTAATAGGTAATTCGTAATTATTTTCATGGATTGTATGCATAGTTTCGAAAATTTCATTATAAGAAGACGCTATGTAAGTAAAGCGAACTGAACCACAAAAGAAAGAGGGTATCATGAAACAAGGCAAAAAGACCAACAGCGAGTTTATCGTAGATGCCCTGATAACCGGCAAAGCTCTCCGGCTGAGTGAAATCACAGAGATGGTGCGAGAAACGTCGGGGAAAAAAGTAAAAATTCAGGATGTTGGCAGTATGATGGCAAAGCTGTCCAATAGTAACAAATGCGAGCTTGGCTCTTTGATTAATAAAAAAAACACAGAGAAAGGATATGTTTACCGTCTGGTCAAAGAGGCATGCAATCTGCAGCCGGAACAGCTGTATGATCTTACCCGCAAGGCAGGGAAGAACAGATTTACGCTGGAAGAGGCAATCAAGAAACAGCCGGGCCTGAAGAAATACGTCAAAGCGCCGAAAGCAAAAACTGCCACAAAAAAGACGGAAACCACCAAAACTGACGAGCCCGCCCCTGCCAAACAACCTGCTTCTGATCAGGGGGCAAGCTTGGCACTGGCGGAGCTTGAAAGAATGCTGCGCGGCCAGGGCGGGCTAAATCTGAATGTAAATCTCAATGTTCGGTTTAATTTCAGCGACAATTAATAACCCTTTCAAGCGGTACCGAAAATGACTGACTATCTCCGGGAAATAGCCTCTTACAACATCCGAGACGCCAAACCGAGGGCTTCAAAGTGCGCGCTGCTAGTGATTGATATGCAGCGTTTTTTCCAATCCATTGCCTCGCCGATAATCGGAAACGTGCTATCCATTATTGAAGCCTGCCGTTCCCGGGATATGCGGATCATATTTACCCGCCATGGACATGAGGATATTTCAGAGGATGGCGGCATGCTGGCAGAGTGGTGGGGTGATTATATCCAGTATGGCTCCAGGGAATGGGATCTGCTAGAAGCCCTAAGACCGGGTGATAATGAGACGATCCTTGACAAGAAGCGGTATAATGCATTCCACGGCACAGGCCTTGATGAGAGCCTGATCCAAATAGGGGGTGAAGATTTGATTATTACGGGCGTTTTGACCAATTGCTGCTGTGAGACCACGGCAAGGGATGCTTTCGTCCGGGATTACCGGGTCTTTTTCGTGGGGGATGCGACAGCTACGGTTAATGCGGATCTCCATTTGGCCAGCTTAAAAAATTTGGCTTTTGGGTTTGCTCATATACTTAGCACTGATCAGGTTTGCCGGCATTTTACATGATTATAATGCTGGAGCCAGGCATCCAGGTCCTTTTGGAGCGCCTCCAAAGACTCATAAAATTGGTTCTGCAGGATAAAGCTTGCTTTTAATTGAAAAAAAGGCCGCAGGCAAGACCGAACATCAATATAAGAACAGGGTTATTTTTTCCGCCCATCCTGTAATTCCCGCTGCCATTGCCTGTAGAGGGGATCGTTTAAATCAATGCTCTCCGGATCGATCAGCCAGCGGAACTCCCCCCGGGCAGCAACCTTGTTCAGCTCCTTTTTATAGCGGGCGTAATTGGCAGGCGCCATTGCCACGAGGGGCTCCCAGTCCGCCTCAACGGAGAGAGTCGGACAAATGGTGACGCAGCGCCAGCAATAAATACAGGGGTCCTGTATGCGCGGGGGGCGGGCATCAATATCAATGCCCCCCACCGGGCAATTCTCTTCGCACAGGCGGCACTGGATACAGGTGTCCAGGTTTATCGTAAACTTCGGCAGCATCTGGCTGACCTTCTCCCTTGTCATCGTTTTGCTCTCCTCAATCCATTCCCCGGAAGAGACCGGGCCGGGTTCAGGAATTAGCGCATCCCCGTTTTGCAGCACCTGCTCATGGGCTATGACAATATTGCGGCCAAAGGCTTTTGCCTTTTCAAAATCAATTTCATCCGGGTGACCTGATGTATAACTCGGCTTGGGATAAAACGGAACGGTAAGATCGGCATAACTGTGGTGAAAGCCGATGACCTTGGCGCCTTTTCTGTTGAGCTTTTCGGTGACGGAAGGGAAAAAATTGCCGATCACGTTGGCATGCGTGCAGAACACGAACCAGTGACGGCCGTTTTGTCCGGGCAGGGCCTCGATAAAATCCTCTACGTTAAAAGGCTCTTTATACCAGAAGACCGGAGCGCCAAGTCCGATAAGGTCATAGTCGGTGAAAGATGCCGCATCCACCTCGCTTAATGTCTTGAGCTCACAATGGGCACCGGCATCAAGGATGCCCTCTTCAACATATTCCGCAATTTTTTTTGTATTGCCGGTTTGCGAAAAACAGATCATCAATGTTTTCATAAAGCAAAACTCCTCGTGCAGCGGATTGGCAGTGATTTCTTATAGCAAATGAAAATCTAAGCCCGCATACCCCATTTTTCAATCCTGCCGAAATACTGAAGTATCAAGGATGGATAAACAGAAATGAGGAGTGTCAGAAAGATGAGATGTAAATATCTCCTTCACATTCACCGTTTTCGCGCATCAGACATTTCTCGATCACGGGTCGTGTAGAACACCTGAATCCCAAGGCTTCAATCCAGCACTCAAATCTATAAATCACGCCACAATTATATTCATCGATTGCTCCAATATAATTTATTCCCTTATAAGCAAAACACTGGTATTTCTCCCATTTCCAGTGAATACAATTTTCGGCGGGCGCGGTGACCTGAAGCCTCTTCATAACTGAACCCGGCAGGGTCAATTCCAATGCGGCATTCATAAATCGGACGAGATTGTCAAAGTCCAAGAGGCTTTCCCGGGTGACTCCCAGTAATTGCTTCACTCTCTCCATATCGATTGGTGCAAGGGATTTTATGGCTGCCTTATTCATTTCATTGGCTTTTTCTATTCCCGCTTGATTGAGAGCCTGCAAAAACCACATAGCATCATGAGTAAGCCACCTCTTTTCGAGTAAATCCTTTAATTGGGTTTTTTCAATCTCAGCTAATACCGCCATTTCCCCCTCCTTATATATTGGTTGGCAGAAGTAGCAAGGCACAAGGTCTTTTATGAATTGGATGGCTCCGTAAAAGATCCGATACCTGCATTGCGCTGCATTCCTCGGGATTTGCGTCGACTTGACTGGGAATTTCCGGGGGGTTTTCACAAATACAGAATCATTTTTGTTATATAAAATATATCAGGAAGCATTACATAGGCGTTACAGATCAGCCAAAAAATCAAGAGGCATTAACTCAGGAGGGAATTTTTTAAAGCCTCGGTTTTTGCAGAGGGACTGGTATTGAGGTTTTTGAACAGAACCTTTTTGCACCGGTTGTAAGCTTTCCAGGCCCCGGCCCTGTCACCGAGCCGGTACCTGCAGGCCATGACCCCCCGATAAAAGGACTCCGCCAATTCATCTGTTTTCAGTCCCTTTTCATAGAGGGCAGCAGCTTTTTCATATTCCTTTCTGCTTTCCCGGTAATCTCCCAGCTGCTGAACCGCCTGCACAAACCGGTGGTGAAGGTGTTGGCGCAGGGTAATGGCCATATTCTCATCGGATTGAAAAAGGGGGCCCTTGTAGAGTTCAACGGCCTTTTGGGTGAGCCCGGCCGCCTTTTGCAGCTCTTTTTCGTTTGCAGCAGATTGGCGGATTTGATCGGCGGCTGAAAGTGTGCGTTCGAAGGCCCAGGCATCCACCCAGAAGTATGTCGGATCAAGCGTGATACTCCCGGAATTCAAGCGGATGGCGTCATGGTACCCCAGTATTTTGCGAAGTCTGTGAAGGGTGGTCCTGAAATTCCCCCGGGCGAGATCGCCGTCTGCATCCGGCCAGAGAAAATCGGAAATTCTGTTTATGCCGACCTCATGGCTGTCGAGCAGAATAATTGCCTTTAGAAGAAACAGCGGTTTTTCCTGAACCTTTCCGGCAAAAGATATCGGCTTTCCGTCCACGACAAGTGAAAAATTGCCGAAGGTAAACACTTGCAACGGCCATGGAAACCTCTCAATGTGAAGGGGCGGACATTCAGGCATCAACCCTCGACTTCTGATGAGGTGCTGGACATAATCCACTTCAATATTTTCCTCAAGCGCCTTCAGGCAAAGCCTGGTCATAGCATCCGGCCGCCAGAACCAAGTCGTCACGTATTGTTTGGCTTTACCCATGGCCATTGCCTTTTGCAGCGAATTGCGGGCCGCGGTTTCATTTCCGGCATCAAGGGCAAACTCTGCCTGAGTCAGATAACAGCCAAACGGAATCTGGTGAAATCCGACACGATTGGAGATCAACAGCGCCTTTTCAAGGTACCCCGAGGCTTCAGCCTGGCTGCCGGATGCGTGCAATGCAATGGCCATCCCCTGATGCCATACGGCATCCGTCATCGGCATGCCCGACTCCGCAACATATGCTTTGGCAGACCCGCCTTCGAGCAATGCCCTGGTAAAATCCTTTTCCAAAAGCGCTTTCCACGTCTTTAATATTCTGAAATAAATAAAAATCCAACCAAAAGAATGGGCATATCCGGCCATGCTGCGGAGATGTTTGTCGGCAGTATCAACATCTCCCGCCGACAGGGCGCCGGCAGCCCCGTGACCCAGCACAATCGGGGATATAAGGTGAATTCCGGTTGCTGAAGCCAAATCCAGGGATTCGGCAACAATTCTGCTGCATGTTTCCGCGTTGTTGTCCAAAAAATAGTAAAAGGCCTGCAGATTCTTCAAACCGAGCAGCAAATAAGGGGGAATATGCGGAGACTGGACAATCTCCCGATACATTTCAATAAAATACCCGGCCTCGATCAAATTGCCAGAGAAAAGCCGATGCCAAGCCCATGCCACAATCACACGGAGTTTGATCTCTGCCGCAATATCTTCCTGGAGTATTGCCTGGCCTCGCTTTTCCCAGGTTTTGAATTCCGGGTGATCCGGATGCCTGAAAGTCAGGGAAAAAAGTGCGACGGCCGTGAGCCTCCCCCGGACCTCCGCCGAAGGCAATGCTTCATATCCCCTGGAAAGCCGGTTTAATTCGGGAATCCACTGGTCAAGGGGCTTAAAGCTGCCCAAAGCAAATGTTATCGAATCCAGAATCCCGCATAAGGAAAGACATATCCCGGCGGGCTCCTCCTGCTCCTCAAAAAGGGAGAAGGCTTTCTCAAAAAGCTCCCTGCCCTCGTGCGGATTGACGCGATGGCGGCAGACACCCAGCCAATAAACTGCATAGGGATGTTCGCAAAAAACTTCCTCCGGAAGGCGCCGCAGCCATTTTTCCAACGTCTGGTTGCGCCCCTGGATTACCAGCACCTGCGCTTGGCTCAGGATTAACCGGAGCACTTCATGCGGACTGCCGGATTCAAAAAACAACTCAATGGCAGGCTCTATCTGTCCCTCGGCTTCCAGCAGCCGTGCAGCCGCTTCCCTGAGCCTGTTCATGTGCCCGCCGCTAAAGGTCTGCACCGCCTGGCTTTGCAAATATTCCCGGAATAAGGGATGATATTGATATCTCGTTTCCCTGCCGGGATATCTTTCCGTAAACCATTGGTTGCGCCTGATTCTGTCCAGAATCCGCGCTGCATTCTCCGAGCCGGTGAGCTTTTGCGCTATAGTGGCGCTAATGGTTGGTAAAACCGATGTGCTGAGCAAAAGCTCCCGGGTCTCGCTGTCTGCCTTGTCAAATATCTCACTGGTAAAATAATCGAATACTTCGCTGCTCGTGAATTGGGTGAACGTCCCGGGGTCAATGACTTCGGTTTCTGCCCGCTTTAAAAGAAGGAGCAGACCGGCCAGCCAGCCGTCAACCTTTTCATGCAGCGAATCGATAACCGCCTCCGATGGCGGGACGCGACTGAGTAATCGGACCAGGTCCCTGGTTTCCTGAGGCTGCAGCCGAAGCGCCGGCCATCCGATCTCGGTGAGAAGATTGCTTGCCATGGCCCTTGCCAGGAGCGAGGGCGGTTCAGTTCGGCTTAAAACAAAGAGGTGGATGCCTTCGGGGATCACTGACAGAGCGTTGCAGACCACCTCGTGCAGCAGACATGCAGGC
>CAZWNV010000181.1:0-6119 GCA_964635265.1 uncultured Desulfobacteraceae bacterium | reverse complement strand
AACCAGTGCCGGAGAAGTTACTGACCGGCTCGGTCCCGGGCCTCGGCCCCGGGGGATTCTTTATAAGATTCGGCTATGTCCTTTGTGTTGGTCATACCCGGTGTTTGCCCAAGAGGCCATTGGCGTGCCTTGTTGATAGCTCTTGGCCAAGCGCAGCCAAAGCGAGCTGTTGTCTGAGCCCGAAAGGGCGAGTTCACAGCGAGCTGGCGGAGCAAGCTTTTAGAGATAGCACAAGGTGCGACAGGCATCGGGGCAAATAGCGGGGATGGCCTTATAAGAAACAGACCATAGCTTTCCGTTGCTTTCTGCAAAAATGCCGCCGCATCGGAACAAACCGCTTTTTCCGAAGCCATCAAGGCTTGGCTGCAGGAATAAATAAAATAACAAAATCAAAAACTTAGTGCCCAAGCGCCTTAGCCCCTATATGCCTTCAGCCGACCCTGAAAATTGCTGACCGGCTCGCTCCCGGGCCTCGGCCGGGGGGAGCACTTCCCAAAAACATCCGGCTATGTCCGGATGATAATGCAAATATTCGTATGTTATGGTATACAGAAGCCTGTAACGCAAGCCAAGTTTTGAAAGCCTTGGCAAACCCCGGCTGTCTCAATTTGACAAAAGGAGCATATGCATCGTTTCGACCAGGACATCGCCGTTGCGCAACAGGCGCCGGAGCGGCTTTCTGCAGCCATATCCGACAAATGGTCCATCAATAACACGCCAAACGGGGGCTATCTTCTGGCTGTGCTCGCAAACGCCATGCTTGGCAAAAGCGATAAACAATCCACTCCCCTGTTCACCGCCAACTACATATCCCGCACGGATCCCGGCGAAGCGGAGATCGGGGTTGAAGAAATCAGCCGGTCCCGTCAATTCAACCGCCTGCAGGCCCGTTTAAGCCAGGCGGGCGGGGAAAAAATCCGGGCCTTCGGCACTTTTGCCGCACAGACGGAGGCATGCTTTATCAAGCGCTACGAGCAGCCGCCTCCGGAGATCGCCCCGGCCGCCGACTGCATTCGCATCCCGGCCATACCCAAATACAGCCTATACGAAAACGCAGATGTCCGGCTGGACCCGGAATGCGCCGGATGGATGGAAGGCAGGCACTCGGAGAAATCCGAACAAAAAGGGTGGCTGGGGTTCCCCGACAGCCGTCCGCTGGACATTTTTGCCGTGATCCTTGCCGCGGACGCCTTTCCTCCGGCCGTACTCGCAAGCCAGGGCATGACCGCCTGGGTGCCCACGCTGGAATTTTCCATAAGCATCCGCGCCCTGAGCCGGGCCCGGTGGCTGAAATGCCGGTTTCGCACCCGATTTATAAACTGCGGACTGCTCGAGGAAGACGGCGAAGTCTGGGATGAGGAAGGCGAGCTGCTTGCCCTGTCGCGGCAGATCGCCCAGTACCGCAGGGTTGCGCAATAGCGCCGGAGATCGCAAACGCTCTTCAATGAACGGCAAAAACCGGCGGCGCAATCTGCTCGCTTCTGCAGCAGGGACAACGGCCGGGCTTTGTCAGCCGCTCCCGCTTTTGAAAACGGTAGCCGCAGCCCAGGCAGCGAGCCGGGCGAACATGGAGGGCCTTTCCCTGCCGGGCGAGACTGCGGCGGATATGGGTGAGGTGCTCTGCCACATCCTTTTCCGAAACCCCGACGATCCCGGATATCTCGAGGGCATTTAACTCCCGGCGCTCCAGAAGAGCAATAATGTCCCTGCGTACGGTTCCCATTGGCCACAGCCCCTGTCTGTCCCCCCAATCCTGTCTTTCCTGCGCCGGCGCCAACTATTTGTATCCCTGCGGGTTCTGCTGCTGCCAGCGCCATGAGTCCGCGCACATTTCGGAAATGCCCCGCTCCGCCCGCCACCCGAGTTCCTGCTCCGCAAGGGAGGGGTCCGCGTAACAGGCAGCCACATCGCCGGTTCTGCGGCGGGTGATGCGGTAGGGCACCGTCCGGCCGGATGCCTCCTCGAAAGCGGCAATCATCTCCAGCACACTGGCCCCCCGGCCGGTGCCCAGGTTATAGGTTACCACACCGGGCTTTTTCGTAAGCTTTTCCAGCGCGCGTTCATGGCCTTCCGCCAGGTCCATCACATGGATGTAATCACGTACACCCGTGCCGTCAGTTGTGGGATAATCCGATCCGAATACCGGCAGCTCGGAGCGCAGCCCCACAGCTACCTGACTGATATAGGGCATCAGGTTGTTGGGGATATCGCCGGGGTCCTCCCCGATGCGGCCGCTGGAATGCGCACCCACAGGGTTGAAATATCTGAGGATGGCCACATTGCAGCTGGTATTCGCGCTGTTCATATCCCGCAGGATATCCTCGATCATAAGCTTGCTGCGCCCGTAGGGATTCGTGGGCCGAAGGGGCGCCGTCTCCGGAATCGGTACCGCATCCGGCTGCCCGTACACGGTGGCCGAGGAGCTGAATACCAGTTTGTCCACCCCGTGCTCCTCCATGAGTTCCAGCAGGACAAGCGAGCCGCAGACATTGTTATGATAGTAGCGCAGCGGATACGCGGCGGACTCGCCCACAGCCTTCAATCCGGCGAAATGGACAACTCCGTCGAAACGGTGCCTGGCAAACACTTCGGCCAGCTCCTGCCTGCGGCAGAGATCGATGCAGTAGAAACGAAGCTCCCTGCCGGCAAGCTCCTGAATGCGCTCGAGCGAGATCCGGCTGCTGTTGGAGAGGTCATCAACCACGCAGATGTCATGGCCCTGCTCGAGAAGACAGAGACAGGTGTGGCTTCCGATATAGCCGGCGCCGCCGGTAACAAGAATCCGCATACCAAGACCCTTTCCGCTGTTTATTCCCTGCTGCCCGCTTTGGCCGCCTGCCAGATCCGCTCTTTTTCCTCCATGGGCATCTCGGCAAGAGCTGTGCCGGCAGCCTGCGCGCTTTTTTCAATCTCGCGGAAGCGGCCGGCAAACTTGCTGCAGGAGCGCTTCAGCGCGAACTCCGGGTCCAGATCCAGCTTTCTCGCCAGATTGACAACAGAGAATAGCAGGTCCCCGAGCTCCTCTTCCATATCCCGGCAGGAGCCTGTTTTCCCGGCCTCGTCGAGTTCGGAGAGCTCCTCCGCGATCTTTGCAAACACCTCCTGCGCGGCTTCCCAGTCAAAGCCCGCCCGGGCGGCAGTTGTCTGCATCTTCAGGGCATACAGAAGCGCCGGCATGGTTTCCGGGATACCGGAGAGGATCGACTCCCGCTGCTGTTTGCCGTTTTCTCTGCGCTTTAACCGGTCCCAGTTGCGGATGACATCTTCTGCATCCCCGGCCCGTCCGTCTCCGAATACATGGGGGTGCCGATAGACCAGCTTGTCGCACAGGGTATTGATCACATCCTCTATTGTAAAGCGACCCGCCTCCCTGGCCATGGTGCCGTGGAACACCACCTGCAGCAGAACATCACCCAGTTCCTCCATCATGGCCTCGGCATTATCGGCTTCTATGGCATCCACCAGCTCATAGGCCTCTTCAATCATATTCTTTGCCAGGCTTTTATGGGTCTGCTCCGCATCCCACGGACATCCACCGGGGGCGCGCAGGGTCGCCATAATATTTACCAGCCGGTCAAATTCCTTCATGGACTGCCTCCCTGCCTTCTGCCTGTCTGCCGCACGGCCTTGTTTCACACAAAAGCGCCCCGCCCCGCAAAAGCAGGGCCGCCCGTTGCTGCGGCCGGTTCTGCCCGGGGCGCATCCGCCAGGACATGTATATACTGCATGGGTCCCGGCCGGTCAAGGCCGTGAGGAGCTTGCGGTAGGATATTGACAAAGCGGCATCCAATCATTAAGGTTCGCTATTGATCAAGTGCCGCAGACTCTGTTTTCCGCTTATTTCCGCGATTATAAGGAGAAGGGCATGATTCATGTCGATAACCTGACCAAATTCTATGACCACTTCTGCGCTGTGGACGGGATCTCCCTGGATATCCACAAGGGGGAGATCCTGGGGCTGCTGGGCCCTAACGGGGCGGGCAAAACCACGACACTGAAAATGCTTACCGGCTATTTCCGCCCCTGCTCGGGGACTATCGCCGTCAAGGATTACAATATAGTCGATCACCCGCTGGAAATCAAGCAAATGATCGGCTACCTCCCGGAATCCTCGCCTTTCTACAAGGATCTGCTGGTCTATGACTACCTCGATTACGTGGCCAGAATCCGCGGGGTGGATCCCGGAGAACGGCATACCCGGATTCGCTACCTCGCCGAACTGTGCGGATTGAAACCGGTTCTCCACAAGGCCGTCGGAGAGCTCTCCAAGGGACTGAACCAGCGTGTCGGCCTGGCTCACGCCATGATGCGGGACCCCGAAATCCTGATTTTGGATGAACCCACTCAGGGTCTGGATCCCAACCAGATCGTGGAAATCCGCAACATCATCCGCCGTATCGGCGAAGAAAAAACCGTCATTTTCTCCACCCATATCCTGAGCGAAGCCGAAGCCACCTGCGACCGGATCGTGATTGTCAACCGCGGCAAAATCGTCGCCGACGGCAAGACAGAAGAGCTCAAACAGTCCGCCGCAGAAGGCAGCAGCATTGAAATCAGCCTTGCCAACGCCTCTTTCGAGGATGTCCGCGAGCGCCTGGAGCCGATTGAGGGGGTGGACTCCATCGAAAAAATGGAGCCGGCCGAAGAAGGCTGCCTCACGGTAAAGCTTGCCTGCGGCGCGGAGATGGATAAGAGAGCGGAAATATACCGGCAGATCAAGGCCACGGACTGGATTCTGCTGGGGATGCAGCAGCAGAAGCAAACACTTGAGACCATTTTCCGCGACCTCACCCGACAGATCAACAAGGAGACCTGAAATGCGCCAGTTTCCATACATCCTGCAAAAGGAGCTCAAGGATTATTTCGCCACACCGATCGCCTATATCGTGATCACGATATTTCTGGTGATCACGGGCTGGTTTTTCTTCTCCACCTTCTTTCTCTACAACCAGGCCAACCTGCGCAATTATTTCTCCCTGCTGCCCCTGATTTTCTCCTTTGTCATACCGGCCGTAACCATGCGGCTGCTGGCCGAAGAGCTAAGCCGCGGCTCCTATGAACTGCTGCTTACCATGCCGGTAACATTCTCGGATATTATCATCGGCAAGTTCCTTGCCGGCCTGGCAATGACGGCAGCAATGCTGGCCCCGACCCTCGCCTACCCGATTACCGTATCCTTTCTGGGCCAACTGGACTGGGGGCCGGTGCTTGGCGGCTATCTGGGAGCCCTGCTGCTTGGCGGCGCATTCTCCGGCATCGGGCTTTTCGCCTCCTCGCTTACGCATAACCAGATCGTCGCCTTTATCGTGGGCGCCGCCATCTGCCTCTGCTTAACCCTGGTCAACAAGATGCTGTTCTTTTTTCCGGAGAGCATCCTCAATGTCGTGCAATACCTGGGGGCGGATTATCATTTTTCCAATATTTCCAAGGGGATCATAGATTCCCGGGATCTTGTCTACTTTCTCAGCCTGATCGCTGTCAGTCTCTACGGAACCTATCTGGTGCTGCTGCAAAAGGATTAAGGAGTAAGAAGCTATGAACCGGGCGGAAGCGTATATCAAATTTCTCGTTTATGCGGCGGTGATTGTTCTGATCAACGTTGCGGGGATGACCCTGTTTTTTCGCGTCGACCTGACGGAGAACAACATCTATTCGCTTTCAAAGGCCAGCAGGCAGGCGGTGTCCACCCTTACGGAGCCCATGACCATCAAGGTCTTTTTCACCAAGGACCTGCCGGCTCCGCACAACAACACCAGGCGTTACCTGCGGGATCTGTTGAAGGAATACAGCCTTTTTGCCAACGAGTACTTCAATTACCGCTTCCACGACGTCACTCCCAAAGGGGGCGGAAGCGCCGGCTCCGGGGGAAACCGGCAGCTGGCCCGGGAATACGGCATCCGGCCGGTGCAGATCCGCTCCGTGGAGCAGGATGAAATCCAATTCAAAAACGCCTATATGGGGCTTGTGCTGATCCACGGCGATCTCATCGAAAAAATCCCGGCACTCACGTCAACCGATCGCATTGAGTACCAGCTGACCACCGCGATCAACAAGCTCAACAACAAAATCAGCGCACTGGCAGGCCTTGAAGAGAAAATCCGGGTCAAGCTGATAATGAG
>CAZWNV010000180.1:0-6156 GCA_964635265.1 uncultured Desulfobacteraceae bacterium | reverse complement strand
AGACCACGAACTTGGTTGTGGTCAACTCATCCACCCCCATGGGCCCGTAGGCATGGAGTTTGGATGTGCTGATCCCCATTTCCGCGCCCAGTCCCAACTGGCCTCCGTCATTGAAGCGCGTGGAGGCATTGACCAGCACAACCGAGGCGTCCACCTCCCGCAGAAACCGCCGGGAATTATCATAGTCCGAGGTGATGATCGCCTCGGTATGATTGGAGCCGTAAGCTGCAATATGCGCCATGGCCGCATCCATATCAGAAACCACTTTCACCGCGAGAATCAGGTCCAGATACTCCGCATACCAGTCTGTCTCTTCTGCGGGCCGGGCTCCGGGAACCAGGGTGCAGGTCTTTTCACATCCCCGCAGTTCAACACCCGCCTGCAGAAACTGATCCGCCATCTCCGGGAGAAACTGCGGTGCCACGGATTCATGAACCAGCATCGTTTCCATGGCATTACAAACTCCGGGGCGCTGCACCTTGGCATTGAAGCAGACCTCCCGGGCCATGGAAAGCTCGGCGGACTGATCCACATACACATGGCATACCCCCTTGTAATGCTTGAGCACCGGTATTCGGGAGTTGTCCACGACAAAACGGATCAGACCCTCCCCGCCCCGGGGAATGATCAGGTCTATCGCGTTCTCCTGCTTGAGCAAAACATTCACGGCCTCCCGCTCCCGGAGGGGGACGACCTGTACAGCCTTTTCCGGGAGTCCGCAGTCGCGCAATGCCTTGGACACAGACGCCGCAAGGGCCTGATTGGAAGCCAGCGCTTCCGATCCGCCGCGCAGAATCACGGCATTTCCGGCTTTCAGACACAGGCCGGCGGCATCAATCGTGACATTGGGCCGGGATTCATAAATTATTCCCACAACCCCGAGGGGAATCCGCATGCGGCTGACCTCCAGGCCGTTGGGCCGGATCCAGGTCCCGCTCGCTGTCCCGACCGGGTCCGCAAGCCGGGCCACTTCGCGCAGTCCCCCGGCCATGGCGGCGATGGTGGCATCCGTCACGCGCAGCCGATCAATCATGGCGCCCGAGAGTCCGTTTTTTTCGGCTGCCGCCACGTCCCCGGCATTTTCTGCCTGGATATCGGCGGCATCTGCTTCAAGTTGATCCGCGATTTGCAAAAGCGCCGTGTTTTTTCTCCCGCTCGGGCACCTGCCCAGCTCGGCTGCCGCAGATTTGGCTGATTGCGCCATCTCCTCAATCGTCTCTTCCACTGACATTTGCCTCTCTCCTGTCATTTCTGCTGCGATGAGGGTTCCCGATCCTGCTGCCGGCCGCTTCATGCTGTAGTGCAGTGATCAAAAACCGTCAGGTTGTCCCGGTGAATCACTTCATCATACGGCTTGTGGCCCAGACGCTCCCGGATCTCGGAGGAATTCAGCCCCTTGATTTTCTTCAACTCGCCGGCGCTGTAATTGACAAGGCCCACTGCCAGCCGCCGGCCTCCCGCATCTTGTACCTCCACCGGTGCTCCCAGCCCGAATTCCCCGGAAATTTCCTGGATGCCCCCGGGCAGAAGGCTTTTGCCATTTTCTTTGATGGCATGGACCGCACCTTCATCTATTTTTATAACCCCTTTTGGCTTTACCGTAAACCCGATCCAGCATTTGCGGTTGGACAATTTGTCTTTGGCTGGTGTGAAAAAAGTGCCTGCTGCCTCTCCGGAGGCAAGCCTGTCCAGGATTCCCGGCGTCTTTCCGTTGGCGATAATCATCGGGATGCCGGCGGCGGTAACTTTTCTGGCTGCCCGGATTTTGCTGGTCATCCCCCCGGTACCCAGGGCTCCGGGGATATCGCCGGCGATCTTTTCAATGCTGCTGGTAATGGCGCCGACTTCCCCGATGAGCTGCGCCCCCTTCTCGCTACGGGGATCCGCAGTGTAGAGCCCGTCTATATCGGTGAGGTTGATAAGGATATCCGCATTCATCATCAGCGTGATAAGGGCGGAGAGGTTGTCATTATCGCCGAATTTGATCTCTTCGACCACCACCGTGTCATTTTCATTGATAATGGGCAGCACCTGCCAGGACAAAAGCGTATACAGCGTATTGCGGGCGTTGAGGTAGCGCCTGCGGCTGCCGCTTAAATCATCGCTGGTAAGCAGCACCTGGGCGACGCTGCGATTGTATCGGGCAAAGGCGTTTTCATAAGCCAGAATCAATCCGGCCTGGCCGACCGCAGCGATGGCCTGGCGCTTGGGAATCTCATCCGGCCGGCGGGTCAGACCGATCTTCTTCTGTCCCGAAGCCATGGCCCCCGAGGAGACCAGCACCACCTCCATGCCTTCTTCAATCCGGCGGTTGATCTGATCGGAGAGCGACTGCACCGCATTCAGGTTCAACCCATCCGGTGCTGTCAGCACGTTGCTGCCCACTTTCACCACAATCCGGCGGGCGGATTGCAAAAGCTCGCCCCTGTTGTGTTTTGACTGTCTATCCATTAATGATGTCACTTAGTTTTTCCATTAAAGCCGCCACATTCTCTCCTGTATAAGCGGAAAGAAACAGCACTTGCGCTTCGGAAAAGCCCTCTGCAAAGCGCCCGGCCTTTTCCCTGGCCTCCGGCAGATCCACCTTGTTTAGCACCACAAGCTGCGGCTTGCTGCGCAGCTCCGGCCGATAGCCGGCAAGTTCCTGATTAACGGAGCTATAGGCCCGGTACGGGTGCTGGAGGTCAATTTCAGCGGCATCGATTAAATGGACAAGAATGCGGGTACGCTCCACATGGCGCAGGAACTTATCCCCGAGGCCCGCCCCTTTATGCGCGCCTTCGATCAGGCCCGGGATATCGGCCACTACATAAGGCTCCCCGCTGGCCGGGGTGACCACCCCCAGATTCGGGGTAAGGGTGGTAAACGGGTAATCCGCAATCTTGGGTCTGGCAGAGGAAATCCGGCTGATAAGGGTGGATTTGCCTGCATTGGGAAGGCCTATAATCCCGGCATCCGCCAGGAGTTTCAGCTCAAGCTGCAGAGAGAGGCTATCGCCTGGTAAGCCGGACTGGGCATGCCGCGGCGCACGGTTGGTGGAGCTGACGAATCGCCGATTACCGCGGCCGCCGGCTCCCCCTTTTGCAGCCAACAGGGTTTGCCCCTCGCCGGTCAAATCCTTCAGGATCCTGCCGGATTCGGCTTCCCGAACGATTGTGCCGAGGGGGACCTCGATCGCAACGGTTTGCCCGTCCGCGCCGGTTTTCTGTTTTCCCTGCCCCGGGCTGCCGTTGGCTGCTTTGAAATGCTTTTTATACCGGAACTGCTGAAGCGTCCGTCGGCGGCTGGAGGCACGGATAACGATATCGCCGCCCTTGCCGCCGTCACCCCCGTCAGGCCCGCCTTTCGGCACATACTTCTCCCGCCGGAAACTTACGCATCCCGGCCCGCCATTGCCGGCGCTGACATGGATAAGAGCTTCGTCTATAAATTTCACACGGCGTAGACACTGACCCGTTTCTTGGACCGGCCCTTGCGCTCAAAAGCCACCCGGCCGTCAATTTTGGAAAACAGGGTGTAGTCCTTGCCCACACCCACGTTTTGCCCCGGATGGATGTGCGTTCCCACCTGGCGCACAAGGATGTTTCCGGCCTTCACGCTCTGGCCGCCGTAGCGTTTGACCCCGCGATGCTGGGCATTGCTGTCCCGGCCGTTTTTGGAACTGCCGCCTGCCTTTTTATGGGACATGGTTAATAACTCCTTGTTTTACTGCTGAATGCTGTCGATCTGGACCGCCGTAAAGGGTTGGCGATGTCCCTGCTTCTTCCGGTAACGCTTGCGCCTCTTGTATTTGAACACAAGCACCTTCTTGCTCTTTCCCTGCCGTACGATCCGGGCGTTCACCTCCGCATTCGGCACCGTCGGCTCGCCTATGGTAAGCTGGCTGCCATCGGATAAAAGAAGCACCCTGTCAAAGGAAAAGGATTCCCCCACGTTGCCCGGAACTTTCTCGATCCGCAGGATATCGCCCTCCTTTACCCGATACTGTTTGCCGCCTGTTGCAACAACCGCGTACATGATTCTGCCTCCGTCCCTACACTTATATTGAAATCATAAACCTTGTAAGTATAAAAAAATGAGCGATTTTGTCAATAAAAATTCCATAAAAAAAGGGCCCACCGATCGAGCCGCTGAACCCTTTTATTACGGAAACCGTATTTTCGGCGCTTATTCGCCGATTTCCTGTTTTACCCCGACCACAACCTTGTAGAGCAGTGTCAGAATCAGAAAACCTGCTGCGTAAACCCCGATGGTTATCGCAACCTCCGGACCCGTGGGGACGTACTCGCGTACGTGATGCAGGGGATTGGGAATAAAGCCCCCCGAGATCATTCCGAGCCCCTTGTCTATCCAGATGCCGATAAAAACTGCCACGCAGGCCACCCCAAGAACTCCTTCATTGCGCCGGGCGGCCGGCACCACTAGCAGGGCAATAGCAATAAGAACCAGCACAATGGAGGTCCACATCCAGGGCACCAGCACATCATGGCCGTGGAGACCGAAGAACAGGTATTTCAGATGGGCGGTATGCTCCGGAATCTGGCTGTAGACGGCCACAAATACTTCGCAGAGAAAGAAAAACAGGTTAGCCAGGGTCCCGTAGGTAACAATCTTGGCCAGGGTTTGAATCTGCTCGCGGCCGGCGTCAAAATTGGTGAAGCGGCGCACGATAAAGGCCAGCAGAATCAGGAATGCGGGACCTGCGGCAAATGCAGAGGCCAGAAAGCGGGGGGCCAGAATTGCCGTCAGCCAAAAGCCCCGACCCGGCAGACCGCAGTAGAGGAAAGCCGTGACCGTATGAATACTGATCGCCCATGGAATCGATATATAGATCAAAGGCTTTACCCACTGCGGCGGAGGCACCTCGTTGCGCTCCGCGTCCAGCACGTTCCAGCCGATCACGATGTTTAAAAACAGGTAGCCGTTTAATACGATCATGTCCCAGAACAGCATGGAATGGGGGGTGGGATGAATGATCACATTCAGCAGCCGCATGGGCTGACCCAGATCCACGACGATAAAGAGCATGCACATGATAACCGAGGCTACCGCAAGAAACTCGCCCAATACGGTTATCTTGCCGAATTTTTTATAGTCATGCAGGTAATAGGGGATAACCAGCATCACCGCCGATGCGGCGACCCCGACCAGGAAAGTAAACTGGGCAATGTAAAATCCCCAGGAAACATCCCGGCTCATGCCGGTAACCCCCAGCCCGAAGCTGAGCTGGCTCAAATAAAAACCGAATCCAACACCGATAACCGCAAGCAGCGCCAGCAGCCAGGCCCAGTACCCTTTACTTCCGTATAACGCCTTTTCCAGCATAGTCTACCTCACACGATGTAATAAACCGAAGGATTCGTGCCCAGGTTCTGCTTGCGCCGTATCGTGTAGTTCTCCCGCAGAACCTTGCGGATCTCAGAGTTCGGATCTTCGAGATCGCCAAACACCAAAGCACCCTCTGACACTTCAACACAGGCAGGCATCTTGCCTTCGGCCAGACGCTCCGCGCAGAAATTGCATTTTTCCACAACACCTTTCATCCGTGTGGGAAAATCCTCGTTTTCCTTCTTGATGGCCGGACGGGGATCGCGGAAATTGAAACTCCGCGATCCATAAGGGCAGGCGGCCATGCAGAAACGGCACCCGATGCAGCGGTGAAAATCCATCATCACGATGCCGTCCGCCCGTTGAAATGTGGCCTGCGTCGGGCAGGCCTGCACGCAGGGCGGATTGTTGCACTGGTTGCAAAGAGACAGAAGAGGCAGATCCCGCAGCCGCTCGGAAAGATAGGGATCATCCTTTTGGGGAAAAACGTGCGCAAATTCGTCTGTCCACAGCCACTTGATGGTATGCCTCTCATTCTCATGATCCGGGACGTTATGCGCCTTATGGCAGGCGGCGATCATCTTCTCGCACAAGCTTCGGGTCAACTTCCGGGTATCCACGACCATTCCCCAGCGGCCGGCTGTAAGCGCCTTTTTCGTGTCTTTGAACTGCTGCGTTGAAGTTCCTTGTTCGGCAGTTGCCGGGCCGGGCAACAGTCCCGCCACAGTGGAAGCGCCCCCCAGGCCCAGGGCTGAAATGCCGGCAAACTTTAGAAAGCTTCGTCTGCTGTTGTCCATCACTTCTTCTCCTCCGGATATTTATGGCAAT
>CAZWNV010000179.1:0-6184 GCA_964635265.1 uncultured Desulfobacteraceae bacterium | reverse complement strand
AGCGAGCCTTAGAGATAGCACAAGGCGCGACAGGCCTCGGGGCAAATACCGGGGATGACCTTACAAAAAATAGACCATAGCGATCCGTTACTTTCTGCAAAAGTGCCGTGCCAGCGGAATAAACCGCTTTTGCCGGGATACAAAAAAAGCCGCGGATGCATTGGGTATGCGAGCATCCACGGCCTTACCGATTGCCGGAACAAAATTCATGCATAATTTGGAAATGGTGCCGAAGGGGAGATTTGAACTCCCACGGGGCAACCCCCACTAGACCCTGAACCTAGCGCGTCTACCAATTCCGCCACTTCGGCACGGCGCGTTAAATCAAGCATTGATTTAACGCAAGTTTTTTTATATATAACGATTACCAGTTAATGTCAAGAGCATAATGAAAAATCAAGCGGACAGATTGTTTATGGAACTGATTACGGATCTGGAGGATATCAAGGAGCCCTACACGAATGCGGTGGTGACGATCGGCAATTTTGACGGCGTGCACAAAGGCCACCAGGCCATTCTGCACCAGGTTATCGAAAAGGCGGAATCCATCGGCGGGGTTTCCGTGGCGATTACCTTCGAGCCCCACCCCATGAAGGTTTTGAGCAGCAACGGAGCTCCCCCGCTGATCACCCTTTTTGAACAGAAGGTGGAACTGATCGAGCAGACCGGTATTGACGTGCTCATCTGTACCCCCTTTACCCAGTCATTTGCCGCCGTCACTGCCCGAACTTTTATTGAGGATATCCTAATCGATAAAATCGGCATGAAAGCCATTATCATCGGAAGAGATTACAAATTCGGTAAAAACCGCGAAGGCAGTGTTTCCTTTCTGGAACAATACAGTGAATCCAACGGCATCGAGGTTCTTGTTGCAGACTGGATCCCCGTCTCCCACCAGATTCCGCATCGCATCAGCAGCACCCGTATTCGCGAAATCGTAATGGAGGGCCGGGTTGATGAAGCCCGGCATCTTTTGGGCCGCTATTATCAAATCCGCGGAAAGGTTGTCACGGGCCGCAAGCGCGGGGGCCCCATGCTGGGATTTCCCACCGCCAATATCCAGCTCGTGGATGAACTCTGCCCCAAAATGGGCGTTTATGCAGTTACCGTGCAGTGGGGGGAAAAAAGGTACAAAGGGGTTGCCAATATCGGATATGCACCGACCTTTGATGATCACCTGTTTACCGCGGAAGTGCATTTGTTTGATTTCCGGGATGATATCTATGGAGAAAACATCAAGGTCAACTTTGTCCAGCGGATTCGGGATGAAAAAAAATTTGCCGGTATTGAAGAACTATCCGAGCAAATCAGAAAAGATATTGAAAGCGCCGGAGAAATCTTGTCCGACATCTAGTGCCGGACAGCCGGTATAGCAACGAGGGTGACATTCATGGTTCTCGACATTCTCACTTATCCAAACGAGTTTCTACGCAAACAGACCCTGCCCGTGGAAGCAGTGGACGACTCCATCCGGGAGATCATCGATAACATGGCGGACACCATGTACGAGGCTCCCGGGGTGGGCCTGGCCGCCATTCAGGCGGGTATTGACAAAAGCATCATTATCTACGATCCGGAAGCAGACCCGGAGAAAAGGGGGTATCAAGCCCTGATCAATCCGGTAATCCTGTCCAGCGAAGGCGAGACCGTCTCGGAGAACGAAGGCTGTTTAAGCGTTCCGGATTACCGCTCGGACGTTGCCCGGGCAGCAACGATCACAGTGGAAGGCCTGGACCGGGATGGCAATCCGGTGCACTTTGATGCAGACGGCCTGCTTTCGGTAATTCTGCAGCATGAAATCGATCATCTGCACGGCATTCTTTTCATCGACCGGATCAGTGCCTTAAAGCGCGAGTTATACAAGAAAAAGCGGAAAAAGGCGCTCAAACGTGGGGAGAAATAACTTTACCGCCATATTCATGGGCACACCGGATTTCGCTGTGCCGTCTTTGAAAGCGCTGTCTGCAAGGGCTGCATCCGTGCCCGTTGTACTGACCCAGCCGGATCGGCCGAAGGGGCGGGGCAAAAAATTGCTGCCGCCGCCGGTGAAGGCGGCCGCCAAGGAGCTGGGATGCGAAATATGGCAGCCGGAGAGCGTGAGAACCGAAGCCATCTGCCGGGCTCTGGCGGCCAAACAACCGGATATCCTGGTTGTGGTCGCCTTCGGCCAGATTCTGCCCAAAAAGATCCTGGAGATCCCGCCCCATGGGGCCATTAATGTCCATGCATCGCTGCTTCCGAAATACCGTGGCCCCGCGCCTATCCATTGGGCGATTATCAACGGGGAACAGGAAACCGGAATTACCACCATGCTCATGGATGCCGGCCTGGATACAGGCAGAATCCTGCTAACAGAAAAAACGTCGATAGCCCCCGGGGAGACGGCCGGAACGCTTCATGACAGGCTGGCTGATATGGGCGGAGATGTCCTCTGCCGAACCGTTTCGGCCATGCAGGAGGGGAGCCTGTCTCCTGTACCCCAGGATCACGCCGCGGCCACCTACGCCCCGCTTCTGAAGAAATCCGACGGACGAATTGACTGGAACCAGCCGGCCGCGGTTATTGAGCGGAAAATCCGCGGCATGAATCCCTGGCCCCTGGCCCACACCTTTTATAAGGAAAAGCGCCTCAATATCTTTCACGCCGAAATCCGGCCCGCAGATCCCCACGTGCCGCCGGGAACTGTCATATCCGGATTTTCCGGCGAACTGCGCGTGGCAACAGGAGAACAGGCGCTCTCCATTCTGGAAATCCAGGGCGCCTCCGGCAGGCGTTTGCCCATACGGGATTTTTTGAGCGGCACCTCCATTGCAGTAGGCGAACGTCTGCAGTAAGCGCCGGATGATTTATGGGGAAACCCGGATACGCCAATATCGCAGCCCGCAAAGCCGCACTGGATATTCTTAACTGGCTGGACAGCAGCGGGGATCTGCTGGACACAATAATGGCGGCGGCATCCGCGGATCGCCTGCAGGGATTTTCTCTCGCCGATCGCAGGCTGGTAAACGCCATTGTCTATGGCGTACTCCGGTGGCGGCGGCGTATTGACTGGATCATCGGGAAACATGCGAATTCTCCGGGGCAGAAAATTGCCCCGCAGGTACACAACATCCTGCGCATCGGGGTTTTCCAGATTCTTTTCCTCGACCGGATTCCGGATTTCGCTGCTGTTAACACTTCCGTGGAACTAGCCAAAAGCAGCGTATCACGCAAAAGCAGCCGCTTTGTAAACGCTCTGCTAAGAGGCCTGCTCCGCAACTGTCCCCTGGACATGGAGGCTCTCCTGCCCCGGGAACCGGTTTCCGCCCTGGCCATCTCCCAGTCCTTTCCGGACTGGCTGGTGGAACGCTGGGTGCGCCGCTTCGGCCTTGATGAAGCCAGCCGGCTCTGCCGGGCGCTAAACCAAATTCCGGCGATCACTGTTCGTACCAACACCTTAAAGACGAACCGGCAGCAGCTGCAGGAAGAGCTTGCCAAAGCCTGTGAAGTGGTGTACCCAACCCAATTTGCCCCCGGGGGCCTCTGCTTTTCCGGGCCGGAAGTTCCGGTGGCGCAGATGCCGCCATTTGCGGACGGCTGGTTCCAGGTCCAGGACGAGGCCGCGCAGCTTGTCTCGCATCTGCTCTCCCCGGCGCCCGGCGAAGCCGTCCTGGACGCCTGTGCGGGACTAGGCGGCAAAACCGGACATATTGCCCAGCTCATGGACGGCTCCGGCAAAATTTACGCTGCGGACAGGGATGCGGAGAAACTGGAGAAGCTGGATGCGGAAATGCAGCGCCTGGGCGTCGCAAATACGGAAACTCTCCGTCTGGATCTGGAGGCGCCGGACTGGAGCCGTCTGCCGGGGCATTTGGACCGGATCCTCCTTGATGCCCCGTGCTCGGCAACGGGGGTGATCCGGCGGAATCCGGATATCAAATGGGCGGCTGGAAAAAGTGCCCTGAAGCGCTTTGCCGGCCGCCAGCTTGCCTGCCTAAACGCCCTTGGCCCGCGTCTGGCACCGGGAGGGGTGCTGGTGTATGCGGTCTGTTCCACGGAACCGGAGGAAACCGGTGATGTGGTGGAAAAATTTTTGCAAAACCATCCGGATTTTGCAATTGTGGCAGATGCTCCCGGACTGCCGGAAAACGCCGCGGGACTTGTGGATGAAAAGGGATTTCTGCGGACCTTTGCCCATCTGCACAACATGGACGGCTTTTTTGCCGTGCAACTGAGGCGAGAATAATGACCCGTTCGGTTCTCAAATTCCTGATCCTGCTGTCGGTGTTTTTTGCAATCGCCGGGACAAGCGCCTATCTTACGCTGAGTTTGGTCATAGAAAGCGAGGAAACCGTTGTCGTGCCGAACCTGAGCGGCAGACAAGCCGTGCAGGTACTGGAGCTTTTGTCTGGTCTGGGGCTCAATACCCGGGTGGAGGAAAACCGCTACAGCCCGGAGGTTCCCAAGGATATGGTGATCTCCCAGCAGCCGGAGCCCGGCACCGTTATCAAAAAAGGACGGGAAGTTCGGGTGATTTTGTCAAAAGGGCCGAAAACCCTCTCCGCTCCGAAACTTGTTGGCATAGCCCTTCAGCGGGCGGAAACCATTCTTGCCAACAACGGACTGGAACACGGAAGCACGGCCAGAACCTTCCATGCAAAGGTGCCAAAGGACAGCATTCTGGCCCAGAACCCCCCGGGCGGGGCCACTGTTGAAAAGGGGGAAAAGATTGACCTGCTGATCAGCCTTGGGCCACGGCCGAATTCCCGCAAGATGCCTGATATTACAGGAATCCCTCTGGAAAAAGCCATGGAAGTGCTTGAAAGCCGGGGCCTGAGTCTCGGCAGACTGCAGACGGTACACCTGGACGCCCGCATGCCCGATCTCGTCGTTGAACAAAACCCGCTGTCCGGGTATTATATTGAGTCGGAACAGGCGGTGGACCTCACCGTCAATCGCTGGTCCTCTGATAAAAAAGAGCATGCTGGCGCCGCCGACCGGGAACTGCTGTTTCGCTACCAACTGCCTCCCGGGGTGTTGAAGCAGCATGTCCGGCTGGAATTGCACGCTTTCGGTGTTACGAGCACCCTGTACGACCGGTTGATGGAACCGGAAAAAAGAATCTGGGTAATGGTTCCCCGATATACGGATGCCACCATATTCTTGTACAGAAATGATCAATTAATCCAAACCGAGGTTTACAGATGAACAAGTTGATTGCGCCCTCGATACTCTCCGCTGATTTCGGCCGGCTGGCAGAAGAAATCCGTTCCGTGGAATCGGCCGGGGCAGACTGGATTCACGTTGACGTCATGGACGGGCATTTCGTTCCCAACATCACAATGGGTCCAATGGTTGTGGCAGCCGCCAGACAGGCATGCAGTCTGCCCCTGGATGTCCATCTCATGATCGAGAATCCGGATCAGTTCATTCCGGAATTCGCAAAAGCGGGTGCCGATCTTATATCTGTGCACGGGGAAACCTGCCCGCACTTACACCGCAGCATCGAGCTTATCCGGACCGCGGGCTGCCGGGCAGGCGCTGTCTTGAATCCGGCCACGCCGGTGGAGACGCTGGAATGGATACTGCCCTATCTGGATTTTGTCCTGCTGATGAGCGTAAATCCCGGATTCGGCGGCCAGTCCTTTATTGCCGAAACCCTGGAGAAGATCCGCCGGGTGAAATCCATGATAGAGGCCGGCGGTTACGGCATTTCCATCGAGATAGACGGCGGCGTCAACAAGGATACCATCGGCGATATCGCAAGTGCGGGCGCCGATATTTTCGTGGCGGGCTCCGCCATTTTCAAGACCGCGGATTACGCCCGGACTATACAGGAATTACGAGATTTGGCGGGAGAGAAACCATGAACTCCAAAATTCTTGTCATCCACGGCCCGAACCTCAACATGCTGGGCAGCCGGGAGCCCGAAGTCTACGGATCCCGAACGCTGGCCGACATCAACCGGCAGATCGTTGAACTGGCAGCCGGTCTGGACATGAGCGCCGAGACGGTGCAGTCCAACCATGAGGGGGAAATCGTCTCCTGCATTCAAAAGGCTGTCGGCAGCATCCAGGGATTGATCATCAACCCGGCGGCATACACCCACACCAGCATCGCCATCCGGGATGCGGTGCTCATGCTTGCGGTTCCGGTCATTGAGATTCACCTTTCCAATATCCATAAAAGAGAGGCATTCCGCCGC
>CAZWNV010000178.1:0-6193 GCA_964635265.1 uncultured Desulfobacteraceae bacterium | reverse complement strand
CATGGAGTCCTCCCATGCGCCGCCGGAGCCGGGCCTGGAGGCGTAGGGGATGAGAAGCCGTTCCTCGAAGGCCATCAGGATATACTCGTCCTTTTCCGCTGCAGGCAGATCAATGGCTTCGTAATAGAGCGTGTCATCGGGGTTTACGCTTGCAAGCAGCCGGGCCAGGTTCCCGGCCTCTTCCTCCGGGAAAACCGCTGTCAGGGCGTTGCGGATGTTGTCCAGGGTGTTGTCTGTCATGGAAGCCTCGCTCTTATATAGGGATTTGGTGTCCGGTTTTTGCGTGCCGGCTGTTTCGGGTCCGGGGCCTTAAGAGCCGGAAGATATCGCCCCTTCGGCCATCCCCGGCGCCGCAAGCAGGGCGGGGTGCACCTCGTAGACCGGGGATCCCTTTTTTTCGGCGGGGCTTGCACTCATCAGTTTGGGGCTGATCACCCCGCCGCCTTTTAAAATACCGATCATGGCCCCGGTCAGGCCGTGGATGCCCGCGTTTGTGCAGGCCGTGTGGATTTTGGCCGCATTGATGCATCCGTTTTGCGCGCCCTGGCAGATCCCGCGGACCAGGGCGGGCATCTCCCGGTAATGCGGCTCGCGCATGGCCGCGTACAGGGCCCGGACGGCATCGTCCACGTCCCAGGTGCCGCTTTTTGCGGCGGAATCCAGGAGATAGGCCACGATGTTGGCCATATCATAAATCTCGCCCGGCTCTAATGCAAGGATCCGGTCGTCCCATTCCGCGCACTGCGAGCTGCGCCGCGGAAGCAGCAGCCGCCAGTCCCAGGCAAGAAGGATCAGTTCCGCGGCATCCGCGCCGGCTGCTGCGGCGATCTCTTCGTAGAAAACCCCTGATCGGCCGCGGCACTTGTTCAGCACTTCTGCAAGGGCGGGCGCAAGTCCGGGCTCGTCCAGGAAGGCGGCCAGGGCGTTTTGGATGTTTTGGGCTGCGGTCATTTTCTGCCACGCGCTGTTCCAACATTTCGGGATGATTGTTCCCCGCGCCTTTATGCCGGCTTCAGGGCGCCGGGGCTGCAAACCTTTTCTATTATAGGAGCGAGCCGGGATCGGGGCAAGGAGGGGAGGCAATTTTTTTCGTCGCCCGGGGGATACGGGCTGCGGCCGGGCGTAACGGCAGGGCTCTACCCCCCGCCCACCGGGGGAAAGAGGCCCACCCGGTCGCCGTCGGCCAGGGCGGCGTTTTTGGGCGCGTGCCTGCCGTTTACGAAGATGAGCCTGACGGATTTTTCCGGAATCTCCAGGCGTTTCATGATTTCGGCAATGCCTTCGCCCCCGGAGAGCTCCATCCAGCAGGTTTTCTCCGCTGCCCCCGGCGGCAGATAGCGGGCAAGGCTTGCGTAGAGGTGGACTTCGATTTTCATTGCACCGTCCCGGAAACTTGCCTATTTCTAGAGGAAGTCCCTGGCAGGGCTTGAACTTTTTTCTTTGCCATTTCAAACTGATCTTTTACGAGAGCTTCAATTTTGCCTAAATAAAACAAAGGATACCAGAAAATGAGCGATTCCGGCAGGGAAAAACTGGGGGAGGCGGTTTGCCGCCAGAGCGAGCGCGTAAGCGAGGAAGGCCGGCAAGCGGTTTCCGTTTTGTTCGAGGAGCGTGCCGGGGCGCTGGCCTCGGAATACGGCTGCCACCTGCGCCGGGTGTTTGAGGCTGCGCTTGCCGAAGAAGTGCTGCCCTTTCGCTACCTGCGCAACCAAAACAGCCTCTCCACCGGGGATCAGCTCCGGCTTTGCCGAAGCTGCGCGGCTGTTGTGGGGGCAGGCGGCCTTGGCGGGTATGCGGCCGATCTGCTGGCGCGCATGGGCATCGGCGCTCTTGTGCTGGTGGACCCGGACGTGTTCGGGGAATCCAACTTAAATCGCCAGCGCTTTGCCGTGCGCGAGAGCCTGGGGCGGTCCAAGGCGGCTGCGGCCCGGGATTTTCTGGCATCTGTCAACCCGGCGGTGGAGGTTTTTGACCGCCGGGAGCAGCTCGGCCGGGAAAACGGCGCGGAGCTTTTGGCCGGCGCGGACGTGGCGGTGGACGGGCTGGACAGCATTGCGGACCGTCTGGTGCTCCAGGAGGTGTGCGAAAAGGAGCGGATTCCTTTCGTCCATGCCGCCATCGCCGGGTTTGAGGCCCAGGTGTTAAGCGTTATGCCGGGGGAGGCGGGCCTGAAAAACCTTTATGGCGAGGACCTGCCCCCGGGCCCAAGCCCGGAGCGGGAACTGGGCGTGCCCGCCCCGACGCCCCTGATGGCGGCAGGGCTGCAGGTGATGGAGGTGAGGCGGATTCTTTTGCAGGATAAGGCCCGGCTCTCCGGCGGCCGCATGCTGTATCTGGATCTTGAGCGCCCGGGGATGGAGATTTTTGGATTCGGCAATTTGCAGGGAGGAGGAAATGGTGAATAAGTACAGCCAGTGTGCCAAGTGTCCCGGAAACGTCTGCTATCCCTTCGCCGGGGTGGATGACCCCCTGCCGGATGTGGCGGAGGCGCCCGCGTTCTGTCCCATGCGGCGGATGCCGGAGGTGATTGAAACGGCCTGCAGCCGCTATCAGATGGCCAATATCCACGAGTTTGCGCGGCTGGCCTCCGTTCAGGAGGGCGAGTGTTATGAGCTGGACGAGGAGGGGCTGAAAACCCGGATCCCGCGGATTGAAGAGACCATTCAGTTTGCCGCGAAATGCGGCTTTGTGCGCCTGGGAATAGCCTTTTGCGTGGGGCTGCGCGAAGAAGCCCGGAGCCTTTCTACCATATTCGAGAAAAAGGGTTTTGAGGTGGTCTCCGTAAACTGCAAGGTGGGGCGGGTGCCCAAGGAGGCCATCGGCGTCCGGGGGGCGGAAAAGATTGTCGGCCCCGGGGTTATGGAGCCCATGTGCAACCCCATTGCGCAGGCGGCGGTGATCAACGAGGAGGATGTGGATCTTGCGGTGATGCTGGGGCTCTGCGTGGGCCATGACACTCTTTTTATGCAGTACTGCAGCGCCCCCTGCACGGTGCTTGCCGTAAAGGACCGGGTGACCGGCCATAATCCGCTGGCGGCCCTGTATTTATCCAAGGGGCCGTATTACAGCCGGCTGCGGATGGAGCAGCCTGTGCAGAAAAGGAGCGGGGAGGGGTGGAAGAAGGTGGATATCCGGTCTGATGACTGAGGATGGCTGCGTCAAAAGCCCAATATCTGCGTTGCGCTGCATCCCTCGGAATTTCACGTACTCTTATGTACGCTGCATTCCTCGGGATTTGCGGCGCCTTGATCTTGAACTTTTGACGCAGCCATCTCAACCGGAGTTTTCTCGACGGGATTCATCCAATGCCTCCGCTGAAATTGCAAAAACTCGGCCTTGCGGCCTCAGACAGTTTGCAATTTTTCGCTTCGGCATTTGCTGAATCGTTTCCGAAAATCGCTCAATGTCGCAGCAAAAATCGCCCCCGACCGCACAGCCCGGGAGGGAGCCGGCCAGTAACATCTGCGGCACTGGGTTTGTTACGAATGATATCGGGGAGCGAGGTAACCGCCTTGCCCCGATACCATCAGCATAAACGGTACTTAGAAGCTGCGGTGCTTCTGCACTGGAGGGAGGGAACTTTGATTGTGCGGGCGTATCAGGACAGGAGAGGAACCCATGTATTGTCACAAGAGCCAGAGTGGATATGAAACCGTGCTGGAGGGCGTGCAGCGCAAGACGCTGGTTTACGGCGAGCGCACGCTGATGACCGAGTTTCTGCTGGCAGCCGGAAGCCGGCTGCCCGGCCACGAGCATCCCCACGAGCAGACCGGCTACCTGGTGTCGGGAAGACTCCGGATGTTTGTGGGCGAGGAGGAGTTTGTGGCCGAGGCCGGCACCTGCTGGTGCATACCCGGCGGCGTGCGGCACAGCGCGGAGGCGTTGACCGATGCCGTGGCGGTGGAGGTCTTCTCGCCTGTGCGCGAGGACTACCTGCCGGGCGCTTAGCCCTCTTCCTGCCTTTTCTGCCGAATTGGGGTGCTGCGGCTTGATAGCGCGTTTTGCACAGTTATTATAATAAATGGCGGCACCGGGAAAGCCCCCGGGATGCCGCCGTTTCATGATGATTTCTGATCCGTGGATCACCAAGTCGCTGAAAGGAGGCAGATTATGCAAAGGAGACCACCATGATGTCGATTATCCAGTGCCTGATGATTTACGGGATGATCATCGTGGGCGATCCCATGGAGGCAACGGGCCATTACGGCACGGCATGCTCCGGGGCGCCGGATGCGGACGCGCTGGATAACGCGAAAAAGCTGGGCGGCCGCGTTGCCGAGGTGACACAAAAACTGCAGGGGTAGCATAGCATATTAAGGAGAAGCAGTAGGCCGGAGCGCTGTTGGCCGACTGCACGCTATTTCAGGTGGTGCGCCATGAAGATTCGGTGCATGGGGTGGATTTTTCTGATAAGCTTGGTCGTATTGGAAGGATACGGATCCATTGCAACAGGTTCGGAAGCGATGAGTGAGAATCGATACGCCCGGCAGCGGGAGCAGATGGTGGAGCGGCAGCTGGCGGCCCGGGGCATCTCGGATCCGCGGGTGCTGGAGGCCTTCCGCGAGGTCAAGCGGCACCGCTTCGTGCCCTCGCATTACCGCGAGTTCTCGTACACGGACCAGCCCCTGTCCATAGGCTATAACCAGACCATCTCGCAGCCCTACATCGTGGCCTTCATGACCGAGGCCCTGGACCCGGAAAAAGACGAGAAGGTCCTGGAGGTGGGCACGGGATCCGGCTACCAGGCAGCCATCCTGGCAAAGCTCTGCGGCTCCGTCTACAGCATCGAGATCATCGAGAAGCTCGGCGAGTCCGCGCGGCAGCTCTTGCAGGAGCTGGGATATAACAACGTCCATGTGAAGGTGGGCGACGGCTACCAGGGCTGGCCCGGGCATGCGCCTTTTGACGCGATCATCGTCACCTGCTCGCCGGTCGAGGTGCCGCAGCCCTTAAAGGAGCAGCTCGCAGAGGGCGGCCGCATGATTATCCCCATCGGCAGAAAGTTCTCCCAGGAGCTTGTGCTCCTGCGCAAAACCGAGGGCGAGCTCCACGAGGAGTCGGTGCTGCCGGTGCGCTTTGTGCCCATGGTGGATGAGCAGGGCAAACGGTATTAGGAGCTTTCCTTTTCCCGGTGCAAAACGATTGCCGTGCGGGCGGGCAGGTAGAGGCTTATGACCTGCCGCCCGCCGCCGGCCTCATCCGGCGGAAAGCTGTGGTGCACCTGGCCCGGCAAAAGCCGGTTATGCCCGCCGAAATCCGGATGATCCGTGTCCAGGATCATGTGCCACGTGCCTGCCGGCGCATCCACCTGGTAGTCTGCAAAGGAGCGCTCCGGGTGGAAGTTGAAGGCAAACAGCAGGTTCCTGCGCGTAAAGGCCAGGATCTTGTTTGCCGTGTGCTCGTGCAGGAGATCCGCCGCTTTTGTGTCAAGGAAGGCCTGC
The DNA here is from genome assembly GCA_964635265.1 of uncultured Desulfobacteraceae bacterium. Lineage (GTDB taxonomy): Bacteria > Desulfobacterota > Desulfobacteria > Desulfobacterales > Desulfosalsimonadaceae > M55B175. Next base: position 752 of record CAZWNV010000178.1, on the reverse strand, counting down.
TCTCCAGCCATCCGGATCATGGCCTTGTCAAACACCGCCAGTTGATGGTACTTGAGTGTGGGATCATCGGCCAGGTGCCACTGCCGCCTGGCATAGCGGTAACTCCAGCCGTTTCCCTCCCGGGGAAAGTCAATCCACTCCGGGTGGCCGAACTCGTTTCCCATGAAGTTGAGGTAGCCGCTGCCCGCGGTGGCCAGGGTGATCAGGCGGATCATCTTGTGCAGCGCCATGCCGCGGTCCACGCGCAGGTGGGGATCATCGGCGTGCATGTGCGCATACATGTCCGTACCGATCAGCCGAAATATAAGCGTCTGGTCTCCCACCAGGGCCTGATCGTGGGATTCCGCGTAGCTGATGGTTCTCTCGTCCGGCCGGCGGTTGTTTAGCTCATGCCAGAGCGCGCCCATGGGCCAGTCCTCATCCGGGACGTCCTTGGTCAGCTTGATCCAGTAATCGGGAATGCCCATGGCAAAGCGGTAGTCAAAGCCGAAGCCGCCTTGCTCCAGGGAAACCCCGAGTCCCGGCATGCCGCTGATGTCTTCGGCGATGGTGACGGCCCCGGGGTGTACGGAATGGATCACCTTGTTGGCAAGCCCCAGGTAGACCAGGGCCTGCTCGTCGGTGTTTTCCGTGAAGTAGTCGCCGTAGTGGGTAAAGGCCTTCTCCAGGCCGTGGTCGTGGTAGAGCATGCTGGTGATGCCGTCGAAGCGGAAGCCGTCGAAGCGGTATTCATCCAGCCAGAAGCGGCAGTT
>CAZWNV010000177.1:0-6215 GCA_964635265.1 uncultured Desulfobacteraceae bacterium | reverse complement strand
GCTTGCCAGCCGCTGTATCGAAAAAGGCGCACGCGTTATCGGCCCCACGGGCAAGCCGTTTACCGAGGACAACATCGGCACAGCAGTCGCGGGTCGGGCGCTGATGGCCGATCTTCGGAGTGCAGGCGAGGTTACGGCCGGGCCGCCGCCTTTGAAAAAGCGGGATCGATCCCGCTTTCTACAGACGCTTGAGAATGTGATACAAACTATTCGGCGCGAGTATTGATGCCATCAGTGCTGAGAAGGGTGCCAGGGAAGCGGACGACATTGGAAATTGAAATTATAGGTACGGAATCTCTCGGTGTGCGCGGTTTGTGCTGCTTCGTGACAACCCCCGGGAAACGGATTTTGATCGACCCCGGCATTGCGCTGGGGTATATGCGGCATAAACTCCTGCCGCATCCCTTCCAGGTCGCCCTGGATGAGCGGATCCAGGAGCAGATTCTTTCGCGGTGGAAGCAGGCAACCGATATCGTGATCAGCCATTTCCACGGCGACCACGTGCCCATTGCCAATGCAAATCCCTATCAGCTCAATATCAGGCAGGTGCTGGGGCTAAACCCCCCGGTCCGGATATGGACCAAGCCGCCTGCCGCGTTCTCGCCGCTTGAGCAGGAAAGGGCCGCGGATCTGTCCTTTATGCTGGGAAAAGAGTTTTGCTCGGATGCAGGCGGCGATGGGGAGGTGCGTTTTTCCGAGCCTGTTCCGCACGGCGATGCAGGCGGCTCCGAGACGGTCATGATGACCCGGATTGCTGCGGGGCGGGTCTTTGTTCATGCCTCGGATATCCAGCTTTTAAACGAGGAGGCAATCTCCCGGATCCTGGAGTGGGCCCCGGATGTTGTCCTGGCGGCCGGGCCGCCGCTTTACCTGGCCCGCTTGTCCGAAGGGCAGATCGAGAATGCCTGGAAAAATGCCGTACGGCTTGCCCGGCGCGTTTCCACGCTGATCCTGGATCACCATTTGATGCGGGACATGGAGGGACCGGAGTGGCTTAAAAAGCTCTCGCTGGAGACCGGGAGAAAGGTTTTGTGCGGCGCGGATTTCATGCAGCGGCCGCGCATGTTTCTGGAAGCGGACCGGGAGAAACTCTACGAGGATATGCCCGTGTCCGCGGACTGGCATGAAGCCTACGGCAGAACCCGGAGCGGCGGGGATGCGTATTGGGAGCAGGCCAGGCGGCTCTACAAGGAGTACAGGCTGCCGAAATTCGGCAGGTAGGGGATCGGAGCGGGCAAACCTAAGCGGGCAGGCAGGACAATGGAGGGAGGGCTCATGGAGTCTGAAAAGGTGAGCAGGAAGTTCGGAATGGCCCCGGGATCGCTTGTCTACGTGGGCGATGAGGGGGCGGAAGCCATCCGGGTGTCCCTGATGCGCTATAACGCCGCCGGTTCCAAGGAAACCGAAGCGGCAAATCCCGGTCTTACCTTTGCGGGGCTTTCAGGGTAAAAATCCGGTCATACTGCTGCCGGAGGTTTTCCCGGCGGTAGCTCATCTGCCGGTTGCCGCCCTCGAGCCACACCTTGATGCCGTCATCATAGTGGGGGCTGGCCGGGTTGCCGGACTGACCGCCGGAGTTGACCAGGAAAAGCGGCTCCTCTCTCCCGAAATCCACCACCATGCGCATGGACGGCACTATCCAGACGTCAAAGTCCTCTCCCTTGTGGTATCCGGCCACATTGACGGTGTTAAACCCGCCGCCGGCCGGATAGGGGCCGCGGTCCGTGTACAGCGAGGCCAGCCAGGCACCGAATCGTTTGAACCAGGGCAGGTGCTCGCGCATTTTCGAAATCCGGGTCCGCCACGCATAGGTGTGAATTTTTCCCCACTGCCAGTTCTCCGGATCGTGCCCCATGCTGCGCTCTGCCTGCGCCACGGCCCCGGCAAGGGATGCAGCGATGATATCGGCCCTGGTCTCGATTGTATCCGGTGTGTTCACATCATTCCAGAAGGGGCTCATGGGGCGCCCCAACAGATGGTCCTGTTCGGGACCGTAGATGCCGCGGCATAACACCCGGAAGCTTTGCCAGGCCCTGCCGGACACCGGTCCCAGTTCATCCCGGAAGAGTTTGCGGGTGAACACGTTGTGAAAAATCCCGAAAAGCGCCGCCCCCGCTGAATCGGCCTGCATGTTGCCGTCAAATTCCTGCAGCATGTGCAGGGCCTGCCTGGCCCGGCCCGCCCGGTCCGCATCGTCCCAGCCCGCAATGGCCTTCTCGATCCCGGCGGCAAGGGGGGACTCGGAGAACAGGCGGCTGAGCTTTGCGGCAAGGAGATCTTTGCGGTCATTCTGCATGGTAATGGCATCGCGGAAGGTGTACCGTGGATTTGCCGCGAGCATTTGCCGGATCCGCTCGGCCCGCTGCGGTGCATACCAACTGGAGCCCAGGATCAGATCCCCTCCCGGTTCAATGGTGCGGTGGTTGGCGGTATAGAGATATCCGCATTCCGGGTCCGCGGCGCTGGGTCGCTGCACCGGTGGCAGAAAGCCCTGCCAGTCGTATTCCGCGCTCCAGCCCGGAGACGGCAGATGGCCGCGTCCGTTTTTGCGGATCGGGTAGCGCCCGGAGACCTGCCAGGCGATATGCTCCTTATTGCCGTATACGAAATTCAGCCCCATGAGTCGGACCTTTTCAAGGGCTTTGCGGCCTTCTTCCAGGGTTTCGGCAAAATGGAGGCCGTACATGGCATCAAAGGTGTGATCCGCCTCTGTCAGGGTGGTTGCAACAGCCAGGCCGAAATCCGATTCCGCTTGGCCGGGGATGGCGGGGCTTCCGGTATAAGGGGGCAGGGCCTCGTTTAAAAGCGGGCCGTGACGCGTGGACCGGATGGTCCTGGTAACCGGCTCCGCGCCTTTTATCTGGAAAGTTTCCGTGCGGGTTTGAACCGGCTGCCACGTTTCCTTGTAAAGGTAGTGTTCCCTGCCGGCGATGGTTTTGATCCGCTCGAGATACAGGTCCTGGCTGTCTGCCATGACCATTGTCATGCCCCAGGCGATATTGCCGTTGTATCCCGCCACAATACCCGGAATCCCAGGCATGGCAATACCGGCCGCGTGAAAGCCGGGGGCTTTTAGCTGCATGAGCATCCAAACGGGCGGGTGCTCGAGCGGCAGGTGGGTGTCGTTGGCGATAATGCTTGCCCCTTTTGCGGTTCTCTCCGGGGCAACCGCCCAGTTGTTGGAAGCCGCCGTGCCAAGCGGCATCAATAGCCGATCCAGTTTCCGCATGGTCTTAGCCAGGCTGGCCAGCGGCTTTTGCATGGCGGAGAGCCGGATTTCGGCAAGGGCTCGCGCCTTGTCAAAGGGCAGGGGCTCGTCCGGGTATACGGGAAACAGCCAGGCCGCCTTGTGCGGGCCCAGTGCCCGGGCCAGGTTCAAAAAGGCAATCTCTTCGCTCAGGTTAAAGGAGAGGCCCAGGTTCAGCACGTTAAATACATTGAGCGAATTGACCGGCTTCCATGGCTCGGGAGTGTAGCCGGTCACCAGAAAATCCGGCGGCAGCCGGTCTTTGTGGGAATCGATGTAAGCGTTGACGCCTTCCGAGAAAGCTTCCAGCATCCGGCGGGTGTCGGGGCTGAGCTGCTGTAATTGTTTCTCCGCGATTTCCGGAAGGCCCATGGTTCGGATGAAGATATCGATATCCAGTGCCGGTTCGCCGGCCATCTCGGCCAGCCGTCCCTGCCCGAGCAGCGAAAAGCTGATCATCTGGCCGAGTCTGTCTGCAGCCATTGTGTAACCGGCCGCATAGATCAGGTCATGGCTGTTTTGCGCCTCCACCACCGGTATGCCCAGTTTGTCGCGCCGGATTGCGGCATCTTTTGTCAAGCCCGGCAGTACAGTGGAGCCGGTATCCGGGTGCACCGTATCCCGGACCGCGTAGTCGATCACCGAACAGCCCGGAGCGGACATCAGGAGAAGAGCACCCAGAAACAGCAGCAGGGCTGCCGGGTACGCCCTGGAGATCGCCTTTTTTTTCATCCTGCGGGGATTCCTTTCCGAATTCTATAGGTGATTGGCGGAGTCTTTTCTGCTCTTTTGTCCCGGAACCGGACAGGGGGGATCCTGCGCTTTTGCGGCATCGGGACTGCCGGACAGGCGGGGGTGTCAACAGCGGAGGCTGCTGCGTTCGCAAAGCTGCGAAAATGGATCTGCATATCTGGGATTTTTCCGAAACCCATGTTATATTGTATAGCATACATACTATGCCAACTTCAAAGGTTCTGTTTTTGCGGTAGGGTTGGCCTGTATTCACCTTTGGCAGAGAAGGAGAACGGGATGAAACCATATTTTATCGCATCGGATCTGCATATGGGCGACGGCAGCCTCGCGGATGATTTCAAGCAGAACAAGGACCGGTTCGCCGATTTTCTGCAGTACGTAAAAGAGCAGCAGGGACGGCTGATCCTGGCGGGCGATGTGTTTGAACTATGGCAGGCGGATCTGCAGTCCATACTCAAGCAGAACGTTGAAATCATCCGCCTGTTGTTTGCGCTGCAGCCGAGGATTATTGCGGGCAATCATGACTATTACATCAGAAATTTCATCGATTTTGATTTTGTCCATTATCCAACCTGGCATATGGAGCATGATACGGGCCTTGTGCGCATAGAGCACGGCCATGAGCATGACCCAAACAATGATCCGGAAAGAAACATGCAGCTTGGCAAAATTGTGGCCTCCCTGGCCGGGTTCGCCGAAAACTGGATTCATCCCGATGTTGACCAGGCATTCACGGATTTTGCGGGAAAAGCCAGGGAGGCAGGCAACAGGGTCTATGAGGAGATCATCACCCCATGGAAAAGAGAGAGGAATACCGGCAAAAAGCAGTCCAACCATCCATACCTGAAAGCCGCGGATCGGATTCGGAAAGAAAACGAGGGAGTATCCTGGGTGGTATTCGGGCACACCCATAATCCGGAGATCCGGGAGGATTACAGGTATGTCAACTGCGGCTGCTGGGTAAAAGAGGTTCCCACTTTTGTCAAAATTGCCGGCAACGCGATTGGTCTCTATGAATTCCGCGGCAAGAATAATATAAAGGAGCGCGCTGTTGCAGCCATGTAGAGCGTTCCTGCCGGGTGCGGCGGCGGATATGCATTTGAAACAACGGAAGAAATGATTAGAATAAAAAATATCGAATTTGGGCGAATGATATTTTTTTGGAGAATGCATGGCTTACAGAAAAGGGCGCCTTGTAGTATTGACGACCCTGTTGTTTTTTTTTGCCGCAGGGTTTCTGCAAGCCTGCCAGCAGGAAAGCAAGCAGACACAAAGCAAGCTTGAAGAATTGATCGGCAGCGTTGCCCTTCCGGATTTGGAAGGGGCAGCCGAAAACAGCGCCGGCGGTATCAGGAAAGTCTCGGCCGTGCGGCGCACGGGGGAGAGCGGCTCCGCAATCCAGCCCCTGCCGGACCATATCGATACCGATCTGCCCGATTTTTCCCGGTATGAGGATATCAGGAAAAAAAAGACCGCATTTTTCGATTTTTTACGCCCCATCGTCCGCAAGGAAAACCGGGAGGTGCTCAAAGAGCGGGCCTACATCCTTCTCCGGTGGCAGCGTTTCCGGCGGGGGGAAGAACTCTCCGGGCAGGAAGTGCAGCATCTGCATCGGCTTGCCGCAAAATACCGTGTGGATGCCCGGTATCCGGATGGTACAGCGTTTTTTCGGCAGATGCTGATCCATGTCGACAAGATTCCGGTGTCGCTGGCGCTTATCCAGGCGGCCAAAGAATCCGCCTGGGGTACATCCTACTTTGCCAGAAAGGGCAATAACCTGTTCGGACAGTGGTGCTTTGCGCCGGGCTGCGGCATTGTGCCCAGACGGCGTCCCGAAGGAGCGAGCTATGAAGTGCGGGATTTTGCCGACGTTTCCGGATCGGTTCGCGCCTATATCCGGAATTTGAATTCCCACCCTGCATACAAAGAACTGCGCATGAAGCGCTACCGCATGCGCCTTGCAGGCATGCAGCCGGACCCGCACCTGATGGCGGGCGGCCTGGAAAGATACTCCGAGATCGGCATGCAGTACGTAAAGACCGTACGCCAGATGATCCGGGGCAATGAGAAATTCATGGGCATTCACGAATCGGCTGCCGGCTCTTAAAAAGCGGTTTATTCCGCTGGCACGGCACTTTTGCAGAAAGTAACGGAAAGTTATGCTCTAAAGCTATGGTCTGTTTTATAAGGCCATACCCGGTATTTGCCCCGAGGC
>CAZWNV010000176.1:0-6243 GCA_964635265.1 uncultured Desulfobacteraceae bacterium | reverse complement strand
TTAGAAGAAGATATGACAGGAATAGATTGATGTGTCAAGCAGGGCAGGGACGGCCCCCGGGGCATTGGCACGCAGGAGCCCGTGGAAGCAGGGGGAGTACGGGGAAAAAGAGAAAGGCCTTTTCTTCCGGGGAATTGGTTGCAAAAACGGCGCGGGGAGAGTATGTAGGAGGGAAGGGAAAAACCTCCGGATTCTGGAGAAATCTATGCAACTTACGGTATTGCTGGATAACAATACATTGATTGACAGGTATTTTCTCGGCGAGCCCGGGGTGTCGTACTGGATCCAGGAGGGTGATACCCGGGTCCTGTTCGATGTCGGCTATTCCGATGCCTTTATTGTGAATGCCCGAAAGATGGACATCGATCTTCTGCAAAGCGATTACATTGTGCTCTCGCACGGCCACCTGGATCATACATGGGGGCTGGACCCCCTGATCAAATTGTATACGGAAGCCGCAATCGAGTCGATTCCTGCCAAAAGACCAACGCTTATAGCCCATCCGGACGCGTTTTTCACGAAGTCTATAGAGGGATGCAGGGAAATCGGGTGTACTATCGCACAGGAGAAACTGGAAACCCAATTTCAGCTCAACCTGCCCAAAACGCCATTTTGGATTACGGAGAAACTGGTTTTTCTGGGCGAGATCGAGAGAACCAATGCTTTCGAGAACAGGGAGGCATTGGGCGTTGTCCACGGCGCGGAAGGCGCCCGTCCCGATTTTTTAATGGATGATACGGCCCTGGCTTACACGGGGGAAGACGGCCTTGTCATTATCACCGGCTGTTCCCATTCCGGCATCTGCAACATCATTGAGTATGCCAGAAAGATCTGCCGGCGGGACAAGGTCGCGGATGTGATAGGGGGTTTTCATTTGCTGCAGCCTTCGCAGACGCAGCTGGACCATACGCTCACGTATTTTGCAAATCTGCAGCCGCAGCAGCTGCATGCCTGTCATTGCGTGGATCTGGATTCAAAAATCGCGCTGTCGCGTGCAGCCAATCTCAAGGAAGTAGGCGTGGGATTGTCTGTGCAATACAAGTAATGACGGAAAGAAAGGAGGTCGCAATGGAACAGACCATGAAAAGCCTTACGCTGGATTTCTGCGGGCAGGGCAAGCATAAAATCGCACCGGAAAAGTTTTTCGAGCTGGAAAACCGGTTTCTCCTGGATGTCCGCTCCAGGGAGGAGGCGGATTCTCTCGCGATTAAACTACAGCACCATCCGAACGTGGAGGTCGTCAACATGCCGATGGACGAGGTCCCGGACAGAATCGGGGAGATTCCCAAAGACAAGTCTGTCGGGGTATTCTGCCCGGCAGGCTTTCGATCAGCCATTGTTTATGCCTACCTCCTGTCCAAAGGCTTCCCGGATGTCCGCATGGTTGAGGGCGGCTACGCGGCCTTGACCGCTGCGCTCATGCCGGGACAGGTGCTCAAAGCCGTCAAAAGCTAGCGCCGCATCAGCCGCCGCTTGCGGGCGGCCTGCCCGCAAGCGGCTGAAGAGCGGCCCTGCTTTATCCGCGCCTTACGCGAACGATTACCCGGCTGCCGGAAGCATTCGGGTATGCGCCGTAAGCCTGCTCCTGTGCCCCGGCGTCCGTCCTGACCGGCGAGGGATCCCCCGGGGGAATTCCCCCGGGGGGAATATGGGGGATCAGTTGATGCAGCCAGGGGGGCGGGTTCACGGGAAGAAAGATTTCATATTCATACAAGACCGGCGGCAGCGGGATCATTGTGGCGATGGTGAATGGCTTTTGATTCCGGAAGGTTTCCAGGCCGGAGCCGTACTGGCTGTATTGCGGCTGCTGGCTGGTGCTGATCTTGGCGCAGATGGCCTGGTGAAAATCCGGGTAGTTGCCCCGGAAACCGCCGTTGTTCCATGCTTCGCAAAGGGCGAGGGTGAATGCGCCGCCATGGGTAAAGCCGCTTGAGCCGAAGCCGTCGCGGCAGCCGCCGAAATGGATGAGTTTGGCCCTCATCATGGAGGCCACCTGGAAATCCGGGATTGGCACCATTGGCGTGGGATGTGGCGCACGGTTCATGCGGTTTCTGTAATTGGTGCCGGAATTGCAGGAATCACTGATCATGACAATGCGGACGCCGGCCCTGAACTTGTACCAGATGCTGCTGAGTTCGTCGTCCACGATCTGGCGATTGTAGGCGACAAGGGTCTCATCCTTGCCGTCCATCTCGTCGCCGTTTTGGTCGGGCTGCTGGCCGCCGTGCCCGGAGAAGTAGAACACAAAGATATCTCCGGAATTCAGTGCGGCCGCCGCGTTGTTTAGCCCGTCGAGGATCGCCGCGGCGGTAGCCTGCTGGGTTTTCAAGATATCGATGTCATAGCCGAGGGGGGCAAGGATGGCTTCCACATTATCCACATCCAATTCGCAGCCCCAACACCCGCCCTGGCCGTTCCAGCCGCCATAGCAGTTCGGATCCACGCTTTTTAAACCGACAAGTAGTGCTTTGCCTTTCTGAGCCATAGAATCTTCCTCCTCTGTTTACGGTGTGATGACAAGTGGGGTTTCCCAGACAGCATCTTTTCCAGGCAGCATCATGGGCAGCCGGAGTCATAAAAAAAGCCGGGCAGCCATATCATGATGGCAGTCCGGCGATCTTATCCATAAGCGGAGCAGCAACTAGGGGAAGAGGAGAAGCCTATCGCGAAAAGACCCGTAACTTTCCGTCCCAATTTTGCAATTGGTTTGGCTTTCTCATATATTTTTAATAAGGCCAAACAGGGAGAAGTCAAATGTTTTTTTATCGTTCCGGCGGCGAACGCGCAGGTTTTAGCCCGGCCGGCGGGAGCCGGGCATGAATGATCCGGAAATTTCCCCGAGACCTGCGGCAGAAGGCACCCTGGGAACCTTTGCCGGGGTTTTTACCCCGAGCGTTTTGACCATCCTGGGCATTATTCTGTTTCTGCGCCTGGGCTATGTCGTGGGCCAGGCAGGCCTGGGGCGCGCCCTTGGCATCATCGTCCTGGCAAACGCCATTTCCGTTTTGACCTCTGTCTCGCTTGCTGCTGTTGCCACCAACATGAGGGTCAAGGGCGGCGGGGACTATTACCTGATTTCGCGAACCCTGGGCCTGGAGTTCGGCGGCGCCATCGGTATTGTGCTGTTTCTCGCCCAATCGGTTTCCATTGCCTTCTACAGCATCGGCTTCGGCGAGGTTCTGGCGGGGCTCGCTCCTTTTGCCGCGCCCGCGCTCCCGCAGATGATTGCCGCCGCAGCGGTTCTTCTGCTCTTCTGCTTTGCCTGGCTTGGTGCGGACTGGGCGGCCCGGTTCCAGTTTGTCGTGATGGCCATTCTGGCGGCCGCCATTGTCTCGTTTTTTATCGGCGGGGCGCTTCGCTGGGATGGCGCCCGGCTGCTCGCCAATTTTTCCGCACCTGCCGATTCCCGGCCGTTCTGGATGATTTTTGCGATTTTTTTTCCGGCTGTAACGGGGTTCACCCAGGGGGTGAGCATGTCCGGAGACCTGAGGGATCCGGGAAAGAGCCTCCCCCGCGGAACCTTTGCCGCCGTCGGGGTCTCCATCGGCGTATATCTCCTGGCCGCGGTCCTCTTTGCCGCCTCGCTTCCCGGCGACGTTCTGGCGACCGACTATAATGCCATGAAGCGGGTGGCCGCTGTGGATGCACTGGTGTTGGCAGGGGTGATTGCCGCAACCCTCTCTTCCGGGATGGCTTCCTTTATGGGGGCTCCCCGGATTCTGCAGTCGCTGGCCGCAGACCGGATATTTCCCTTTTTGCTGCCGTTCGCCAAAGGGGCAGGAAAGACGCACAACCCGCGCCGCGGGGTGCTGTTGTCGGGCCTTATTGCCCTATTGACCATCGCCCTGGGCAATCTGAACCTCATCGCCCCCATTGTCTCCATGTTCTTTTTGATTTCCTACGGCCTGTTAAACTATGCCACCTATTTTGAGGCACGGGCAGCCAGCCCCTCGTTCCGGCCCACATTCCGCTTCTATGACAGGCGGGCAAGCCTTGCCGGCGGCCTCGCCTGCCTGGGTGCCATGCTGGCTATCGACATGACAGCCGGGGTTGTGGCCCTGGCGCTTTTGTTTGCCGTATTCCAGTATGTAAAACGTACGGCAGGCCCGGCGCGCTGGGCGGACAGCCGGCGTTCCTACCGGTTTCAGCAGATTCGCCGCCATCTCCTGGAAGTGGCCGAGGCGCCCGAGCATCCCCGCGACTGGCGGCCCAGCATAGTGGTTTTCTCCGATGATGCGGAGAGGCGCAAGCCCCTGCTCAAACTTGCCGACTGGCTGCAGGGGGAGAGCGGCTTTGTTACGGTTGTCCGCATTCTCCAGGGCGAAGGCGGCAGGATGCAGAAACCCAAAGCCGATGCTGCGGCGGAAATCCTGGAAGATATCCGGGAACTGGAGGCGGATATGTTCCCGCTGGTGATCCACGGTCCCAACGTTCGTCTCGCCCTTTTGTCCCTTGTGCAGTCCTTCGGCATCGGGCCCCTCAAGGCAAACACCATGATGACCAACTGGATCGGCCGAAGCGATGATGCCCCCTCGGAATACCGCAGCAAACGCTTTGGCATTTATTTGAGCACCGCCTATCGCCACGGCCTCAATATCCTGTTGTTTTCCGCAGGACAGGGCCAGTGGGAAAAGCTGCAGGAGTCCTCCGCGGAGAACTTCCGCATCGATGTCTGGTGGCGGGGGGATGCCACAAGCCGCCTTATGATCCTTTTTGCGCATATGATTTGTTTGAATCCCTCGTGGAATGGAGCCAGAATCCGGGTGCTGGATGTGAGCACCGACGTCTTTGTGTCCGGCAGAACCGTTTCGGACCTGGAGAAGACCCTGGAAGAGATCCGGATACAAGCGGAGCCGGAAATCGTGGCCAGCGCCAACGCGGATGCAGTGGCCGCTTATTCCGAGGATGCCGCTCTGGTGTTTCTCCCTTTCCGGCTGATCCGGGAGGAGCCCAGGGATCCGTTCGGCAATGCGCTTTCCGGGTTGCTCTCCCGGCTTCCGCTAACAGCCGCTGTTCTGGCGGCCAAAGATATTGATCTTTGCGCTGAGCCCGAGGCCGGGACTCCAGGCGAAATCGCCGATGTCATGGACCGCCTGGAAGACGCCCGCAAAAAGGAAAAACTCGCGGAAGATGCCGCTGAGAAGGCCTCCCGGGAGGCGGAGGCGGCCCTTACTGCCTGGCGGCAGGCAGTGGAGGCGGCAGAATCCGAAGAGATGATCGAGCAGCTCAACAAAGAGGTGGTGGACGCCCAAAACCGGGCGGTGCAGGCAGGCCGCAAAGCTGCGAAAAAGGCGGCAATGACGGAAAACTGGGCCCGTACAGCCAGGCGGCTGGGAGCCGAAGTCCCGGAGAAGAAGGATGATCCGGATTAGTTCATGTTTTTTAGGTTTTCCAACTGGGTATGGGCCGTGCGGATTGCGTTGCGGCTGGCCTGGTGATGCGGGGCAAAGGCGAGGATTTTCTCCCACAGTTCAATGGCGTGATGGAGACGGCCCTCCCGGTAGACAGTCAGCCCTTGTTCCATGAGTTTCTCAGCGCAGATTTCGATTCTGCCTTCCAATTCGTTGCGTGTCAGGATAATCTCCGAGGCAAGGGGGGATTCCGCGGGAAAGCTGTTTAGGGCCGCCCGAAACAGCAGGCCGGCCCGGCCGGGCTTGTTTTCAGCCAGCCGGGCCTGCCCGCGCTTGATTGCGCCGTTTTCCGCCCGCCGGTATAGACCGGCCATCCCTTGGGGGCTATTTTCCGGCCGGCCTTGCGGCTGCAGCAAATCCAGGGCGGAAATAAATTCTCCGGCTTCGATATGGGTACGAATGCGCTGCACTTCCGCCAGGGTGATTTCCTTCTCGGTCCGGGGGTGCCCTGTTTTGCCGGCTGGCCCGGCTTCGCCTTTTCCGGCCGGCTCTGTTTCCGTCCCGGCTGAAGGGGGCTCGCCGGATGGGGGAGGCGGTTCTTCGCCCAGGGGGAGATCCAGGAAACTGCAGGCAGGGAAAGCCAGCAGCACACACAGAACAAGGGCAGCGAAAACAAAGTTCTTTCTCATAGGGCGGCCCCGGCAAACGGGATTTGTTCGACTTTCTCAATGCCATCCAGGGTTTCGAGAAAAATATCCACCAGATGCGGCGCAAACTGAATCCCCCGAAATTTTTGAATTTCCCTGGCTGCCGCCATTTTGGAGCGTCCCCGGCGGTAGGGGCGCGAAGAAGTCATGGCGTCATAGGAATCGGCAATGGCCACAATCTGGGC
>CAZWNV010000175.1:0-6283 GCA_964635265.1 uncultured Desulfobacteraceae bacterium | reverse complement strand
TGGCCGCCACCTGCTCCCGGTTATGCTGCATGAACGGCAGCTCCTTTTTCACCTCGCCACCTATCAGGGCCTCGCGGATAAAAATCTCGGAAGCCCCTTCCGGATCCACCGGCCCGTAGGGACGGGGACGACCCGGCTCCACAATCAGGCCGAAAAGCGAGACCTGCTCGTCGGCCATCACCGCCTCGCGCTTTTTTTCCCACCGGGGACTGCGGTAGGTATAGCGGCAGAGCCCGCGGCCTATCGGCTCCAGCCAGCCGCGATCGATATTGGCCACGTTTCTGCCGAAAAGCCGCGAGGTGGCCACCATCTCTGCGGCCACAAGCCAGGGGCCGCCCCTGCCGAACACCCCGGAGCCCGGAAATATCATCATCTCCCGGTTCCTGGCCGCCTGGTATAGATTTTTCTCCTTTTTTACCGCGATGTTGGATAAAAACCCGCTCAGGATGGAGCAGTGGATCGCGCTGTAGTGCGCGGAGAAATCCTGATCGCCTTCGGCCGCTGCCTCGGGCTGCTCCCCGGCCTCCCGGCAGACGCCGGATTCGTTTAAAATCAGGATGATCTGCTCGTGCACGTCCTGCCACTCCCGCATCCGCTTGAAGGAGAACCAGTTTTCCCGGCAGAAGCGCTTGAGTTCTTTAGCCCGGACAAAAGCCCGTTCCAATGCAGGAGCCCCGAAGCAGGCGCGCCAGATGGCGACCCATGTAACAAAATCCGAAGACGGATCGAAAAACCGTTTGTGGGCGGCCTTCGCCTTTTCCTCCGCCCCTTCCGGCCGCTCCCGGGGGTCAATGATGGTAAGGGCGGAGACGATCACCGTCATTTCCGCCAGACAGCCGCGGGATGCCGCCTCCAGCAGCATCCGCGAAAGGCGCGGATCCAGCGGAATGCCGGCCATGAGGCGCCCCTGCCGGGTCAGCCGCACGTCCTGTCCGCCGCCGCTCTTTTGCCCGGCCTTCTTTTTACCGGCTGCCGGAGCAATCGCACCGAGTTCGTGGAGCAGGTCAAACCCGTCCTTGATCTGCCTGGCAGGCGGGGGGTCAATAAAGGGGAAGGTCTGGATATCGCCCAGGTTCAGCGAGAGCATGCGCAGAATCACCTCGGACAGATTGGAGCGCTGGATCTCGGGCAGCGTAAACAGCGGGCGGGACTCGTAGTCGAACTCCGAATACAGGCGAATGCAGACCCCGTTTTCCACACGGCCGCAGCGTCCCTTGCGCTGATCGGCACTGCTTCTGGAAATCGGCGAGACCGGAAGCTGGGTGGTTCGGGAGCGGGGGTCATACCGGGAGATCCGGGCAAGGCCCGTGTCAATCACGTAGCGGATGCCCGGCACCGTGATCGAGGTCTCGGCCACATTGGTGGCCACCACGATCTTGCGGCCGGGCATGGACTGGAAAACCCGCATCTGGTCGGCGGCGGAGAGCCGGGCATAAAGCGGAAGAACCGTCGTATGGGGATAGTCCCTCCCCTCCAGCATCTCGCAGGTTTCCCGGATATCCTGCTCCGTGGGCATGAACACGAGCATATCGCCGGGGACCTTCTCCGCCGCGACCCGATCCACCGCCTCGACGGCCCTTTCCACGTAGGTGAGCTCATCGGCCCCGCTGTCGCCCGCAGGCTCTTCGTAGCGCACATCCACCGGATACATGCGGCCGGAGACCTCGATCACCGGGGCATCATCAAAAGCCCGGGAAAATTTTTCCGTATCAATGGTGGCGGAGGTGACAATCAGCTTGAGATCTTTGCGGGTCTTTAAGAGCCGGCGGAGAATGCCCAGGATAAAATCGATATTGAGGCTTCTCTCATGGGCCTCGTCCACAATGATCGTGTCATAGTCGTTTAAATACTTGTCTCCCTGGGCTTCCGCCAGCAGAATGCCGTCGGTCATCACCTTGACAAAGCCGTCCTCCTTGTTGAAGCGGTCCTGAAAGCGGATCTGGTAGCCCACGGATTGGCCCGGCTCTTCACCAAGCTCGGCGGCAATGCGGTTGGCCACCGTAACCGCTGCTATCCGCCGGGGCTGGGTGCAACCGATCGCCCCTTCCACGCCGCGGCCGGCTTCCAGGCAGAACTTGGGAAGCTGGGTGGTTTTGCCGGAACCGGTCTCCCCGGATATAACCACCACCTGATGGGCTGCAATGGCCGCGACAATATCGTCTTTTCTCTCGACGATCGGCAGGTCCTGCGGGTAGAAAAGCTCGGGACGGTTCTGCCGCCGCCTGTGCTTGCGGGCCATGGAGCGACGCAGACGGGTTTCCAGACGCTTGAGCGCTCTGCCTTCGTCTGCTGCCTTCTTCCGCCGCCGCAGGCGCTTGAGTTCGCTTTTGGCCGCATGCCTGTCCGCATGCATGGCTCCGGGCAGCAGGGACTCAATCTGCTTTATTTTCTCTGACGGCTCCATACCCGTATGTTTCTGCAAGGATCCTTGCCTTTTTCCATCAGATGCACCTGTTTACGCAACATACCCTAACCAACACCGCCGGGCTCTGCAAGAGGACGGGCGCCCCGGCTTCCGGATAAAGCCTTTGACATCCGCTCTGACCTGATATAGAAATTGAAAACAATGACAATTGGATTCTTCCTGCCCTACAAGGCGGATAACGCAAGACACAAAACCGAAACACCGGTTCTATATACAACCAAAGACCCGGATTGCAAGACAATTCCAATGCCTGCAATACGATTGTGAGCCATGCCAGCATCGCGTACCCATCAAACCCCGGCAGCCGGATTCCAGCGGCTGCGCAAAGAACAGCTCCGCTATATCCTGGACAACCTATCCGACCTCTTATGCCTGCACGATCTGGAAGGCACGATTCTGGCCGTAAACCGCACCTGGCGCAAGGAGTCCGGCATAGCCGATCCCCGCTGGTTTGCGGGAAAAAACATCAAGCAGTTCATCCCCTACAAATACCGGCAGACCGTAGTCGAGTACCTGCAGCGGTTATCGGAAGAAGGGGCCAGCGCGGGATACGTGAGCCTTTTGGCCAGCACCCGAAAAACCCGGGTTCTGGAATACAACAGCCTGACCATCACAGACAGCCAGGACCAGCCCATCGCCTTCGCCTGCCTCGGACCCGACATTACCGAACGCCTGAAATCCGAGGAGGCGCTGCGCAAAAGCGAGGAGAAGTACCGCAGCATCCTGGAAACCATAGATGACGGCTACTATGAAGTAGACCTGAAAGGCCGGTTCTCCTTCTGCAACCCCTCGCTGTGCAATATTCTGGGCTACTCCGAAGCCGAGCTGCTACAGATGTATTACCGCCAGGTCTGCGACCCGGAATGCCATGCCGACATATACCAGACCTTTAACATGGTCTACCGCACCCGCAGGCCGAGCCGGGCCTTTGACTGGAAGCTCACGCGCAAAGACGGCTCCTCCTGCTACATAGAGGCATCGGTGTCTCTGATCGAGTCCGGGGACCAGACTCCCCTCGGCTTCAGGGGCATCTGCCGCGATGTGACCGAGCGCATTGAGGCGGAAAAGGAACGCCAGAACCTGGAAACCCAGCTTCTTCTCAGCCAGAAAAGCGAAGCCCTGGGCACCCTTGCCGCCGGCTTTGCCCACAACTTCAACAATATCCTGTTTCCGCTTATCGGCTACATCGACATGACCCTGATGGAGCTGCCGGAGGACAGCCGGCAGCGCAACAACCTCAACAAGGCCCTGGATGCGGCCAACCGGGCGAAAGAAATCATCCGCCGGGTCCAGCAGTACACGCGAACGGACAAAGACCAAAAGGTCCAGCCCATTGACCTGCCGGAAACGGTCAACCAAGCGATACGCCTGATCAAGGGCTCATTATCCCGCCGCATCGCGCTTTCCGTGGACACAGCCAGCGGCTGCCCCGCCGTCATGGCCGATCCCGACCAGATCGAGCAGGTGGTCGTCAACATCTGCACAAACGCAGCCGAAGCCATTGCAGCCGAAGGCGGTTCCGGGAGCATTTCCGTCCAGGTCCACCCCTGTCAGCTCACAGGGAAAACCCCCGCCAAGCCGGAGAATCTGCCGTCTGGACCCTACGTCTGCATTTCCGTGCGGGATACCGGCTGCGGCATTGACCCGGCGATCGCGGAAAGGATATTCGACCCTTTCTTTACAACCAAGACAGAAACCGGCAAAGGTCTGGGGCTCTCCCTGTCCCAGCGGATAGTCAAAAAATACGGAGGCGATATTCTTGTTGACGGCAAACCCGGCGAAGGCTCTATGGTACATGTATATTTACCACAAAACACCGCTTCTGCGCCCCGGGATCCGGATTCCCCGGCGACTGCCGGCCACGCCTGAGGCTGCCCGTTCAAACGGAGCCACTCCCTAACCGCTTTCGGCGCTCTGGAGGTTTGCATGCCGCAAGATTCGATGGAATCCAGTGAGCAGTCGGTGTATGTGCTGATTGTCGACGATGAACCCCCCATTCGCGAGATGATGGAGCTGCTCTTCACCAGGGCCGGCTATCAATGCCTGACCGCTGACAACGGCGAAACCGCTCTGGAGGTTTTGAAACAAACCCCCATCGATGTGGCGATCACGGATATCAATATGCCGGGCATCAACGGGGTGGATCTGCTCAAGCAGGCCCGCCAGATTTCCCAGGCGGATTTCATCGTGATCACCGGCTATGTGGAGGATTTCAGCTATGAGACCCTGATTGCCGAGGGCGCTTCGGATTTTATCTACAAACCCATCAGCAACAAGGAGATTCTTCTCCGCTTCAAACGGGTTCTGCGGGAGCGTCTGCTGCTCCAGGAGCGGGAGCGCATCAACAGGGAACTGGAAAACAGCAACCTGCAGCTCTCCAAGTATGCGGAGGATCTCAACAGCGCCCTGCGCAATCTGAAGACCACCCATGACGAGCTCCAGTCCGCCTATCTGGACACCATCAACCGCCTGGCCCGGGCAGCGGAATACAAAGACGAGGACACGGGCGACCATATTATGCGGATGAGCCAGTTCTGCGCCTTTATCGCCGAACACTACGGCCTCGATGACCGCCAGATCCAAAACATCCGCTACGCCTCGCCCATGCACGATATCGGCAAAATCGGCATCCCCGACCGGATTCTGCTCAAACCCGACCGCCTTACCAGGGAAGAATTTGAAACCATCAAAACCCATACCACCATCGGCGCCTCGATCCTCACGAGTTCCAGGGCAGAGGTGCTGCAAACCGCCCATGACATCGCCCTCACCCATCATGAAAAGTGGGACGGCTCGGGATACCCGCGGGGGCTGAAACAAAAGGAGATCCCCATTGCCGGGCGAATTGTGGCAATAATGGATGTATTTGACGCCCTGACATCGAACCGCCCCTATAAACGTCCCTATCCCGTGGAAATCGCAAGAGATATCATCAAAAAAGAGCGCGGGATCAGCTTTGACCCGGATATCGTGGATATCTTCCTGGATCAACTGGATAACCTGGTGGCGATTAAAGGCGGAATCCCGACCGGTGTTTCCCTGGACAGCAGCAGCTTTCAATGGAGCGCCCGGGATAAATCCGACGGAACCGACCGCTTTATCAACCTCGACAATTACTTTACGGAAGAATAAAGCGTTTCGCTTTGCCAGAAACCCCGGACAGAAGCCGGACAGAAGCCGGACAGGAGGAAACATGCAGAGCTACCGGAAGGAGCTTTTTTTTCAGGTACCCACAAGAAGGGCCTTTATCAACATCACGCCGCAGGTTAAGGAATGCCTTGAAAAAAGCGGCATTCAGGAGGGCCTCGTCCTTGTCAATGCCATGCATATCACCGCCTCGGTCTTTATCAACGACGATGAATCCGGCCTGCATCAGGATTATGACGAATGGCTGGAGCGCCTTGCGCCGCATGAACCGGTGGCTCAGTATCGGCACAACGTGGGCGAAGACAACGCGGACGCGCACATGAAGCGCCAGGTAATGGGCCGCGAAGTGGTGGTCGCCGTAACAGAGGGAAGGCTGGATTTCGGCACCTGGGAGCAGATTTTTTACGGGGAATTCGACGGAAGGCGGAAAAAACGGGTGCTCGTAAAAATCATCGGGGAATAAATCAGCGGGGCCCCTCACGGAACAGCCTGCAGTACGCTCCGGATTCCCGCCATCATCATATCCACTGCCAACAGGCTTAACAGCATGCCCATAAACTTTTCCAGCGCCCGCAGGGCCCGGGGGCCCAAACGATCCATCAGCATCCGCCCGCAGTAGAGCAGCAGAAGCGTTGCGGCAAAAACCGCCGCGAGCGCCGCCAGAATGCTCAAGGTGGCCACGGTCCTGTCTGTCTTGAGGATAATCACGGT
>CAZWNV010000174.1:0-6309 GCA_964635265.1 uncultured Desulfobacteraceae bacterium | reverse complement strand
ATCCGCCTGTACGTTTCGTTGTTTGTAAAGGCATCTAATTCACTCCTTCGTTTTCATTCTTCATAAACTATTTTAAAATCCATAATTTGCCTGTAGATTTCAGTGTCATTTTCATAATTTTCTAATTCGCTTAAAATTGTCATCGACTTAACCGTTATTCCGTTCATATCACCACGCCAAAAATTTAATTCATCAAATACAGTTTGCCTTCCCTGCTGTTTGTCGCTATAACTTTTTGCCCAAATGTCTAACTGCACTCTTGCTCTTACAACATCTATTTCATGGTGTCTGGGCTTGGCTATGAAAGTATATGTGATACAGGGAAAGTTTGTTGGTCTGACTAAAGGGGAAATGTCTTCAAAATAATTTGATATATTTGCATTGTCATTTAAAAATCCATAAAAAGCCGCTTCAATATCCATTATCTACTCCCCTTTCTAGCCTCTTTTTGTATGATACTGTTGATTTCTCTCATGATCTCTCGCTTAACAGCATCTTTATTATTTTCAAACGCCGGTCTGAGATATGGTTGAGCTGACATCTTAGAAGTACCATATTCAACAAAAAACCAGTAGAAAATATCTTTCCCTACTGGACCAACACCTATTCTAATTTCATCTTTTGTTATTTCTAATTTTTTAATCTCGATTGATTCTGCCAATTTTCCAGTTCTCTTAGGTGCTAACTTCTCAGCATCTTCTCTTATCTTTTCAGCAGCTCTTTTGATAATCGATTCCATGTTGTCTAATACTGCCTGTTGAACGCTTCGTAGATTTCTGAATAATTTATCTACTCCATCCAGCTTAAAATCAATTCCCATATCTGATTTTTTTGCCATTACAATTGCTCCTTGCACATTAACAGTAATTCTTTTCTTTCTTCATAAGGGTCAAAAAAACTGTTCACATAAAAATAACGACTTTCATATTTAACTCTCATGTCAGCCGTTATATCATCTCTATATCTAATTTTTATTTTTGCCGTTACCTCTGAGTTGATTGACTTTGCATCCCAGTATTCTTTACCTTTAAGATTTTGTATATTAGCCCAACAGTTACAGTGTGTTGTCCAGGTTGTCGTTGTTTCTCCATAATCGCCTTCTGTATTAACAGGTTTCTCAATTGTTATATATTGTTCTAGTTCTCCGGCTCTTATCATAACGGCACCACTCTATCCTGCATTAATAATGCGTGTACTGCCAATTTAAGAGGTTTTGGAATACTGCCTTGAGTTTCAACAGCTTCTCTGTGTTTATGCCAGTGTCCGATTAATAACTTCATAGCAGCCTTAACTTTTTCTGGAATATTAACTGTGTAATCTATGCTTTCCCCGCTGTCATCTGGCTCATATCCTACCTCGTATGTTACCTGTATAGCACTAACAGGATATAGATTATCATTAGGGATCGTATAATCATCTGCCAGTGCGACACGTGGCAAAAAGGAATATTCATCAACTACATAATTATCATCATCCCATTCGGTTACATTGCCTTCATCATCCTTGTATTCTATTTTTTCTACTCCAATTAAAGGTGGCTTGGGTAACTCAAACGGGAACTCTGGCCACTCATCAAAAGTTAATTTCCAAGTCTGCTCTACATATGCTCTGTTCTGAAAATCTTCACAATATTCTCTAGCAGCAGTTATTAGTGATTCGATTAATGCATCTTCGTTATCCTGTATAACTCGCAGGTGTAATTTAGCTTCAGATAATGTTATTGGTTCAACGCTGGGCGGGGTTACAAGTTTTAATCCCATTTAATCACCTCAATTCATCCGCTTTGTTGATGTTTTTTTAATTTGTTTAATTAATAATTTTAATAGTTTGTTTTTGTCTTTATTCTTTTTTACATCTGCCATATTATTAATAGATGGCTTTTCAGCGGTTTCATATATTTTCAATTACAACACCACCTAAAATACTAACGCTAATACATCAAGCGCACCACCACTACCAGCGGTTGCAATAGTTGCAATTAATGCTTTTTCTTCTGTTAGTTCTCCAGCGGCTACAAATGTATCGTCCTCACTCCACGTGCCGCTTCCAACATCCTCAATAAACTTATTAACTGTACTTGTCTCCCCTATATCAACATCTGGCTCTCCGGCAGCAGCCTCTGATGCAACTGCTAATATTAATACATCCCTTGCTCCTTCACCAGATCCATTAGCTGCCACAATCTCAACAGGGCTGGAATCTGCATGGTCAACTGCTGCAAAATTAGCAACTCCACTTTCCTGTAGTGCAGCAATTGTAACACCACCGTCTAATTTTGCGGCAGTCACACTTTCGTTTTCTAAATCGGCAGTTGCTATACTACCTGCTGCAAGATTTAATATTCCAGTTGCAGGGAAAGTTAATTTTCTACTTGACCCATCAAATGTGCATATAATATCTCCGGAATTATCATAAAAAACCAAATTGCCATCAACCCATCTACTTTTGACATTAGTTGCTCCCATTTAATCATCTCCTTCTATTTTCCATTCCTTGCGGATTTAAGCGGTGGTTCCGCTTATAGAGAAGGGCTGACATAAAGCCAGCCCTTTATTTATTATTAAGCTATTGCAGTTGCGGATGATTCTTTGGCATATCTTGCACCTGTTAGTACCGCTACAGCACTACCATAAGTTGCTCCGCCTGGGTCAGACCAGCAAAGTCTCAAATTAGGATACCCATCAGATAATTCGGCAGCATCAACTTCTATTACATAAGTAATATTGTCATTTGCAGATACATCAATTTTTCCATCAGAAGCAGCGGTTTGTTTTGCACTTAAAGTGTCACCGCTATCAGTTTCCTCTTTATAGTAAGTAAACCCAATTGCAGTGTTATTGCTCGGGCTGAAATCATCACATTCCTCAACAGTAATATTACCAGCATCAGCATCAGTACTTCCGGCAGTTACAATAATACTCACATGTCCATAATTTTTCATAGAAAATATATCAGAGTCTACTCCACTATCAACATCCTGCGGACTCAATATATTAACAACATGAGCCTCTTCGGCAATATTCATTCCTTTAGCAGCCATTTAATTCATCTCCTTTATTTTTTTTAATTAGAAAAGACCGGAGTAATATCCGGCCTTAATTTATGTCTTTTTAAGTTCTAGCATCAAGTGTAACAAATGGACTTAAATCATTAGCTCCCTTATAAGGAGTTAATGCGTCATCCCACATAGGTTGTCCATTTACACGATAAATAAATCTAAATGTATTTTCGGCATAAATAAATCTTACATGTACAGATACCGCAGATTGTATGCCGCCCTTGTCAATCAGCATATATTGTTTAGGATCAATTAACATTATGTCGCCTTGATCTCCCAAGGTACTTGCTTGTTCGATTGGTACTACTGGTCTACCCATTAATGTTCCATAAGGAGAAGCGCTTAATCCTCCCGCCGGCATATAGATAGGTGTAGATGAAGTACCACCTTCAAGAGTCATGGTGAAAAGTTGCGGCTCAACATCTTGATTAATTGCCCATATTGCGCTTTTGCGAGACCTTGCCCACATTTGCGCCCACATATTAACTATGTTATGAGCAACTATGGTATCAGCATCTTGTGAGGTTTCTTCTCCCACACTTACAAGAGCATCAGAGTTTAATATTCCCAATGGTTTGCCTGCTCCATCCCCATTAATTATTGCATCATCAAGTTTAAATCCAAACTCTTCAGCAAAACCTCTTTGTATAATCTGTCCAAGCGTGGTAGCGTCATCAAGCAGTTCATCGGTAGCATAGCAAAGACCCATCAGTTTCTCTAAATTAAGTTCAAACCTTCCAAATTTTGGTTTGCTGCTGGTTGGGCTACTAGCTTCATTTTCCCAATATGCCCTTATTCCACCCCAGCGGCTTCCGTTTGCTCGAGAATTTTCATCAATGGTTTTCATCTTAATACCATTTTTGTTTGACCCGACTCCAATTTTAGTACATCGACCTGCAATAACGGAAGTTTCATAAGTCTTTTTAAGCAATCCATCGACATAATCTTTGCCAACAAGGAACCCACCTTCACTTGGTATAGCCTCGTTTAATCCGCTTGCTCTTTTTTCGTTGCCTGCAAGCCTGGGGTCAATACCTCGACCCATTCCCGCTTTTGCAACTGCCTGTAAAAAGTCTCCTAGCCCTTTAAATTCTTTATCTTCTTCACTATTATGAACATCAACATTTTTAGCATTAACTTTCTTTTTATTTCTTTCATCAACTTTTTCCAGTTTTTCAATCCTGCCTTCCAAGTCATCAATTTCTTTGTCTAGTTTATTGAATTTATTTTCTTCTTCTTCTTTTAACCCCCGATCTTCTGTTTCAGCTCCTTCAACAAGTTCTTTTTGCTCATCAACCTTATCGGATAATTCTTGCCTTAATTCCAATATCTTTTCCATTAATTGCACTTCCTTTCATTAATTTTAATTTTAGCCTTATATAAATTAAGCGAACCCATTTCGGCTCGCTGTTGATTAACCTTATTTTTTTTGTGTTCTCCTAAAATGTCTTTGCCTGAACGCAAACCGCTTTCTGTGTCTGGGTACCAGGGAAATGTAACAGGACTAACGTCTCTTAACTCCCCAACTTTTACAATAGTTCTTACTGGCACTTCCCCAGACTCATCCCATTCTTCTTTCTCCACTGTAAATTGGAAAGAGGATTGGTCTATATCTCCACGCCTCATTGATTCCATTAAATCTTGAGCATAGGTAGTGTCGGGCGGGTCAATCTCATAAAAAAGACCCTTCTCATCTTCTTCACGAGTAAGGGTACCTGCTTTGCTTCTGCCTAGTATTAAATTAGGATCATGATTAATCAATGCCCTGGTGTCTGATTCTTGAATTGCCCCTGTAAAAGCACCGGGTTCAATCTTTTCAATAAATCCCCAAGTCTCCGGAGCAGGGTTATCAAACAATGCTGCATATCCTGCTATTTTTTTCTTTTCATCGCTTTCTTCTCTGACTTCAAAAACAGTTTCAACCATTCGCTGTTCAAGTTTTTTTTCTGCCATTCTTTCACCACCTCCCCGCCCATATACTTCTTCATATTTCATAAACCAATTCTCAATAACTTCTTTCATTTCTTCTGCAACGTCTGCCCTGTCTGGGTCATCCTCAACCCTTTGCAAGCAAGTTTCTTTATCAGTATCCATTAATATATAATTTACATTTTCTATATCTTCAAATTTTTGCTTTACTTTTTCATCTACCCAAGTTATGATAACCCAAGCATCATCAAATCTTTTTTCATTTTGCAATTTATCAATTACCATTTTCCTTATACCTAGCACATAACTTATTAAATTTTTATTTTTATGATGCGGCTCTAATCCTGACATTGCAGTCATTAATTTGTCAAAATCAAAAGTTAAACTATTATCGCTTCTATTATTTTCTACATATGTTGTTTTCCCTGATGCAGGCGGTCCCCAGACTACATTTAATTCCATTTTCTCACCACCTTTACTGCGGGCTTATTGAGCATTGACAAGACTGATGTAAGGGAGGGTGTAATGTATTGCCACTAGCCACAAAGCCTTTTGCTAATTCATCACCTGCCTCTGCAAAGGGTTGTTCTATCCCTACAACTTTGCCGTCTAAATCTTGACATATCGGACAAGCACTTGAGCCTGCTACCCAGATTAGTTTTGTAACACCCCCTACAGCAAATATTGTTCTTGTTATTGCTCCCTCTGTTTTGACTGCTTGTCTATCTGCAACCTGTTCAGCTCGTTTTTCTTCCCATTCATCTAATCTCTCATCAACCAATTCTTTTGCCTGTTCTTTATTTTTTGCTTCATCCATTAAAGCTAATAATTGTCCTCGGGAATATCCGGCATAAGTCCCTGCCATAGTTGTTAAATACTCTTCAAAAAAATCATCAATACTGTAATCATCTAAATTAATTTCATCTGCGGCTTCTTCTGCTATCGCACCAGCTAACGATCTCAATACCGGTTTTATTTCATCCTGGACTTCTTTTGGGAATTCATCATAAAAACCAACAATTTTATCTCTAAAATCTTGTTCATCCCTATCATTAGCTTTTAATTCTTTATTTAATATGCTGCGAATTTGTGTTATTTCTTTTTCCACTATTTTGTCGGCTGATTTTTTAATTAATTTTTTATATCTATCTCGAATATTTTTTCTTTTGCCGGTTGATCTTTTATTTTTCAATTCTATTCGGCTTTTATTTTCCTCGACTTTTGGATTATCTTCTTCTAGAGGAATAAAATTAAGAGGTACAAAGTGTTGATCTCCGCCATCAATCGGATTCATATTTTCTTTTTTTCTTATGTCATTAGGA
>CAZWNV010000173.1:0-6335 GCA_964635265.1 uncultured Desulfobacteraceae bacterium | reverse complement strand
CCCCTGACCTCTTGAATGCCATTCAAGCGCTCTCCCAACTGAGCTACAGCCCCGTGCGAAATGATCCACAAACCTAATAAAAGCTTTTGCCCGTGTCAACCATAATTTTCATGCCTCCCGGCAGGGCCGCGGCTTCAGAGCGGCCGCGGCCCTGTATAATGTATTGACAAAAGAGCCGATAACCATTAGAAATACACCAACCGGCCGGGGGCATCACCGCACTGACTGCCATGTTGTTCCCCATCCCTCCGGTATTGCTCAAGATATACTGCTATCCAAATGGAACCAAGGAGAGCCTGAATGCTTAACAAAATGCGGCAAAGCGCCGGCTCCTGGATGATCAAGATCCTGCTCGGCCTTGTGGTGCTGGCCTTTATTTTCATGGGTGCCGGGAGCTTCAACTCGGGCCGGAAAAACCGGGCGGCGACGGTAAACGGGGAGCCGATTTCCATCAATGACTACCAGCAGACCCACCAGCAGATTATCGACCGGCTCCGGCAGCGTTTCGGACAGCGCCTGGACAACGAGATGCTGGAGCGGCTCAACGTCAAAAAACAGGCCATGAACCAGGTAATCGAAGACGAATTGCTGCGCCAGACTGCCAAAGAACACGACATCCGCGTTACGTCCGCGGAATTAACCGATAGCATCACAAAAATTCCCGCTTTTCAGAAAAACGGACGCTTCAACCAGCAGCAGTATCAAATGGTGCTCAACCAGAACCGGCTCTCGCCCGCCGCATTTGAAGCCATGCAGCGCCAATCCATGCTGACCCGCAAGCTTTCGGAAATCGCCAAAAGCGGCCTGCATGTATCGCCGGAGGAGGCCAGGCAATGGTACAACTGGCGAAACGCCCAAATCCGGATTCACTACGCGGCGTTTTCGCCCGGGGATTTTGCCGACACCGTCTCGGTAACGGAAAAGGCGCTTAAAGACTATTACGAAAAGCACAAGGAGCAATATAAGACCCGGCCGCAACTCCAGGCCCGATACATCAAGTTCCGGCCGGCTTCCTACACGTCCCGTGTGGAGGTTTCCGAGGCGGAGATCGAGAGCTATTACGCTGACAACAAAAAGCAATACGAGCAGCCGGCCACGGTGAAAGCCCGGCATATCCTGCTGAAAGTCCCCCGGGATGCGGATCCGGAACTTGTCGCCAAAAAACGCGAAAAAGCCGCGGAACTCATGGAGAAAGCCCGATCCGGCCGCGACTTCGCTGACCTGGCAAAAGCCCATTCAGAGGGACCCAGCAGCAGCAAGGGCGGCGATTTGGGCACGTTTACCCGCAAGGACATGGTAGCACCCTTTGCCGATAAAGCCTTCTCCCTCAAGCCGGGCGAAATCAGCGAACCTGTCCGCACGCGCTTTGGCTGGCACGTCATCAAGGTGGAGGAGAAAACAGAGAAAAGCATCCAGCCCCTCTCCGCGGTAAAGAAAAAAATCCGCAGCAGCCTGGCGATGCGCAAAGCCAGGGACAAAGCCTATGATGAGGCCGTGGCCATGTACAACAAGTCCTTCGGCGGCGATGACCTCGTCCAGAACAGCCGGGGCAGAGAAGACATCCAGGTGCAGACCACCGACTACTTCACCCGCAAAAACGGACCGGAGGCACTCGGGGACAACGCCGGAAAATTTGCTGAAACCGCCTTCAAGCTTCCCCTGATGGAAGTAAGCGACATTACGGAAATCGGGGACGGCTATTTCCTGATTCAGGCCATTGATAAAAAGGAGGCCAGGATCCCGGAGTTTGCGGCTGTGCGGGCTGAAGTCAAACAGGACCTCCTGGAGCAGGAGCAGCAAGAGGCCGCCCGCGAGGCCGCCCGAAAATTTCTCCAGGCCGCAAGATCCCATCAGTCCATTGAACAAGCGGGCAAAAACGAAGGGGTCACGGTGGAGACAACCGGTTTTTTCCAGCGCAATCAAAGAATCCCGGGCATCGGCAAAGATCCAAAGCTTGCGGAAACAGCCTTCGGTTTATCCGGAGATAAGCCCCTGCCCAAAAATCCCGTAGACGGCCGGAAGGGCTTTTATGTGATTGCCTTCGCGGACAAAAAACTCCCCGGGGACGAAAGTTTTACAAAAGAAAAAGACCGGGTTATCCGGCGGTTGCAGCAGCAGAAACAAAGAGAATACATGAGCGCATGGATATCGCATCTGCGCGCGACAAGCGATATTGAAATCACCAAGGGACTGATACGCTGATTGATCCAACATGGCGCGATTGTTCGGCAAGAAAGCCGAAAAACAGCATAGCCAGGTACTGACCCGGCAGCAGCGCAGGGAAGTCCAGGTCAAGCGCTGCCCGGAATGCTTTACCAGTCTGCCTGCGGAAGCCCGGGAATGCTATTTCTGCCATGCCAAAGTCGGCGGGGTGGATAAACACGGGCAGGCCAAAAAGCGCGGTACCTGGGTGTCCTATGTGATCTGCCTGCTCGCCTGGGCGGTTTTTATCGGCTATATCAAGTGGGCGTTTTTCAGCTGATCCCGCCGCCGCACCCGACCGGCCCGGGACCCCCAATCGGCAGCATTACTTGGCAAGCATGGCCCGCATCATATCCGCAGTATTTTCGGCGTGGTCGGCGATGCTGCCAATGGTTTCCGCCAGCCGGACAAAATAGAACACACTCACGCAATCGCTCTCCGCAGCAAACACCTTCTCGATCAGGGCATGCTCGCGCTGGTCGGCGTCATGCTCCATCTGCCTGATGCTGCGGATAATATCCTTTACCTTGCGGCGCTGCTTCTCGGAAAAGGATTTAAAATACTTCCTGGCCTCCTCCACCATATTCGCCAGCCCCTCAATGGGCTCGATCACCGCATCCACGAGCAAAAACAGCTCCTTTTCCACCGTTTCGGGGATACCGGCATCGGAACGGAAGGAGAGCCATTTCAGGGATTCCTGCACCGCATCCACGACCGCGTCCTGCTCCCGCAGGTAGCGGAAAAGCTGAAACTTTTCGATCGGCAGCATCACGCCCTTGGGCAGGTGCCCCCGGATCCGGCGTTTGATCTCGTCGGCTTCGTGTTCAAAGCGAATCACTTCCTGGCGGTGTTCATCAAAGGTATGGCACCGGGGCGAAGCATAACACTCCATGGCCTGCTGGAACGCCCAGGAACATTCCTTGGCTTTCTCCGCATGTTCCTGCAGAGCATCAAAGGGCGAAGAAACAAACATGGAAAAAAACGGAATTCGCATGAACACTCTCCTTATACCACGCAGCAAAGAAACTTGAATATCCCCATGCATGTAAGCGCTGCAACCGGCACTGTCAAGACCCAGTACAACATAATCTGTAATATAATGCCAAAATTCACTGCTTCAAAACCGCGTGCCAGGCCCACTCCCATGACTCCCCCGACAGCGGCATGCGTGGTGGACACGGGCAGCCCCAGCTTGGAGGCGACCAGCACGGTGGTGGCGGCCGAAAAATCCACCGAAAAACCGCGTGTATTACTTAGCGTGGTAATCCGGCTGCCCACCGTTCGAATAACCCGGGGCCCGCCCATGGCAATACCGAGCGCGATTCCCGCGCCGCCGAAAACCAAAAGAAAAAAGGGCACCGGCACCTGGCTGCCAAGGGTGCCCTTCTTCACCAGGAAATAAATCACTGCCAGCGGTCCGATGGCGTTGGCCACGTCATTTGCCCCCTGGGCAAGAGCCACGTAGCAGGAAGTGCCGATCTGAATCCGCCGGAAAATTGCTTCAGCCCCCAGCCGCAGCCGCTGCTCGTCGCTGAGGCGCCAGAGGATCAGGCGCCTTCCGGCAAATCCGATCGCCGCCGCTATTGCCAATGAAATGAGGGCAGCAGCGGGGGTGCTCAAAGACAGGTCCTTGCCGAGCGGGGTTTTGAACAGAAAGGACATGACAACAACCAATACGGCTATACCGATAAACCAGGGCGAACGCCGCAGGGCCACCGCAAACGGATCCTGCCCGGAGAGGACAAAACGGAGGATCGCCTTGAACAGGAAAAAGCCTATGATCAGGCTGAATACCGGCGAAATGACCCAGCTCAGCACAACCGCGCCGAGCACCGGCCAGTTAATAACCGAAAAACCGCCCATGGCAATCCCGAACCCCACCATGGATCCAACGATGGAATGGGTGGTGGAAACCGGCAGCGACCGCCAGGTGGAAAAGGACACCCACAGGGAGGCCGAAAGCAGGGCGGAGAGCGCTCCCATCAGCGCGATATCCGGGTCACTCAGTACCTCCGGTGAGACGATGCCTTTGCGGATGGTATCGGTTACGTGAGAGCCGAGCAAGGCAGCGCCGAGGATATTTAAAATACCGGCTATCAGAATGGCCTGCCGAAGCGTGATCGCCCTTGCCCCGACTGCTGAAGCCATGGAATTGGCCACATCATTTGCGCCAATATTCCAGGCCATGTAAAAGCCAATTACAAAACCGCCTATGAGTACGACCAGTTCACTGCCCACGCCGTCTGCCCATCTGTTTGCCGGGTTGCCGTAGAATCCGGAAATCTACCACGCAGCCCGGCGCTGCGCAAGGCAAAATCCATTTTTCTGATGGAGCTGAAAAACCCGGGCGGATTCTCTTTGTCAAAACACCAAAAAGGTCTTAGAGTATAGAATTTCATAACATGCCGGCTTCCGATCGAGACCGGCCAAAACCACGCAACCGGAGAGACAAGGTTTTGCAATGGACAGAAAACATTTGCTGCGCTCCCTGAAAGCCCTGCTGGGTATTGTTCTGCTTATGCTGGCTGCCCGGACGGCACCGGCTGCCACAACCGATGCCCAAACCGCAATCTTTTTCCCCGCCCAACAACTGGCCCACAAAACATCCCGCCTCCAGCCCGACCCCGCACTGCACTTCGGCAGCCTGGAAAACGGGCTGCGCTACATCCTCATGCCCAACAACAAGCCGGAGAACCGCGTCAGCATGCACCTGTTCGTGCAGGCCGGCTCCATGCATGAAAAATCCGATGAACGCGGCATCGCGCATTACCTGGAACACATGATGTTCAACGGCACCGAGCACTTTGCGCCCGGGGAACTGGTCAAATTCTTTCAAGACATCGGCATGCGCTTCGGGCCGGATGTCAACGCCCGGACCGGCTTCTACAGCACCGTCTATGATATTGATCTTCCTTCCGGGGACAAAAAGAACCTTGAGAAAGGCCTGCTGGTACTCCGTGACTATGCTGCCGGAGCCCTTATCAGGGAAAAACAGGTGGAAAAAGAACGCGCAGTGATCCTCTCGGAAAAACGGACGCGGGACTCTGTCAGCTACCGGACTTTTGTGGAAACACTGTCTTTTGAGCTCCCCGAGGCCCTGCTTCCCGAGCGGCTGCCCATTGGAACGGAAAACGTCATCCGCTCCGCGGACAGGGAGCTTCTCAACAACTTCTACAAGGCATGGTACCGGCCGGAGCGCATGATCATCGTCATGGCGGGCGATTATGATATCAAAACCGCTGAAGAACTGATCCAAAACCGATTCTCCAAAATCTCTGCAAGGGCCCCCCTTCGGGACTGCCCCGACGCCGGGACAATCCGCCACAAAAAGACAAAAAGCTTTTATCACCATGAGTCCGAGGCCGGGGATACCCGGGTGAGCCTGGAAACAGTCAGAAAGCGGGCCCAACCTGCGGATTCCCCGAAAACCCGACGGAGCAGGCTTCTCTCCGCCATGGCCTGTCAGATTATCAACTACCGCCTCGAGGATCAGCTGAACCAGCCGGGAACCCCGTTTACAAACGCCCGCATGGATGCCGGCAATTACCTGCATTATGTGCAGGCCGCAGAAATTCATGCAGACTGCGCCCCGGACAAATGGGAGGCAGTTCTGCAGAGCATGGAACAGAACCTGCGAAAAGCCCTGAAGTTCGGTTTTACAAAAGACGAGGTCGAGCGCGTCCAAAAAGAACGCCTTGCCGCCCTCAAACGCCGGGTCAAATCCGCAGACACGCGCAAAAGCGGACACCTGGCAAGGCAGATCATCAGCAGCATAAACAGCAGGCGCGTATTGCTGTCCCCGGCCCAGGAGCAGGAACTGCTTGCCCCCATGATCAAAGCTGC
The DNA here is from genome assembly GCA_964635265.1 of uncultured Desulfobacteraceae bacterium. GTDB lineage: Bacteria > Desulfobacterota > Desulfobacteria > Desulfobacterales > Desulfosalsimonadaceae > M55B175. The sequence continues at coordinate 290 of CAZWNV010000173.1, read as the reverse complement.
GGACAAAAAAAGCCTGCACGCGGCCCTGCAAAAAGACTGGGCCTCCCCGCACCGGCTGGTGCTTGTTACGGGAAACGCGGATTTGAACGGAGAGAAAAAAACACCGGAGAAACAGATCCTGGAGCTTTATCACAAAAGCCGGAAAAGCCGGGTGCAGCCGCCACAGCAGGAAGCGGAGCTGGGGTGTCCCTATATGGAGCCGCCCGAGGGCAGCGCCCGAATCGCGGATACGCGGAAAATCAAGGATCCGGCCCTTACCCGGATCAAATTTGCCAATAACGTCCGGCTCA
>CAZWNV010000172.1:0-6367 GCA_964635265.1 uncultured Desulfobacteraceae bacterium | reverse complement strand
AGGCCGCCTGCAGCAGCGGGTGGTCGGTCAGGATGAGGCTGTGCGCGCTGTCTCCGACGCTGTCCGCCGGGCCCGCTCAGGCCTGCAGGACCCCAACCGCCCGATCGGCTCCTTTATCTTCATGGGCCCAACAGGGGTCGGCAAAACGGAGCTGGCCAAAGCCCTGGCCGAATTCCTCTATGACAACGAGCAGGCCATCATCCGGGTGGACATGAGTGAGTACATGGAAAAGCATGCCGTATCCCGGCTGATCGGTGCACCCCCGGGATACGTCGGCTACGAGGAGGGCGGCTATCTCACGGAATCTGTGCGGCGCCGGCCTTATTCGGTGGTGCTCTTCGATGAAATCGAGAAAGCCCATCCGGATGTATTCAACGCGCTGCTCCAGATCCTGGATGACGGCCGCATGACCGATGGACAGGGAAAAACCGTGGATTTCAAAAACACGCTGATTATCATGACCTCCAACGTAGGCAGCCATCTGCTCCAGGACTACAGCGAAGAAAGGCGCCAGGAGATGGAGACCCGGGTCATGGAAGCACTGCGGGCCAACTTCAAACCGGAGTTTCTCAACCGCATTGATGAAACCATTATCTTCCACAACCTGAGCCACGAGCAGATCCGGACCATCGTGGACATTCAGATGGGCTATCTGCAGCAGCGGCTGGCGGAGAAAAACATTGCACTGGAGCTCTCGGATGCGGTCAAGGATATGCTGGCGGAACGAGGCTTTGATCCGGTTTACGGGGCAAGGCCCTTGAAGCGTACCATACAGCAGCACATTGAAAATCCGCTGTCCATGGCCCTGCTCAAGGGCGATATCGCCGAAAACAGCCGAATCCAGGCGGAACTCACGAACGACACAGTCGAATTCCGACTGTTGGAACGCATATCCGAAGAAGAAACCTGTGCTGCCTGATTCTCAGGCAAGCCCCTGAAAGGGCGCGGGCGCTTCGGGACCTCCCGCAAGCGCCCGCGCTTTTTTTATTGAAACCCCAGAAGCAGCCCGCCCTGATAAATAATAAAGGAACAGATCCAGGCAACCCCCGTGGTATAGGCGATATTAAACAGAGCCCAGCGTATCGAGCCGGTTTCCCGGGCAATTACGGCCACCGTTGCCAGGCAGGGCACGTAGAGCAGCACGAACACCATCATGGAAAGAGCGGAAAGGGCGGTCATGCCGGATTTTTTCAGCGCGCTGCGCAGCACTTCGGGTTCCGCCTCATCAGCATCCACCGCGTACAGAACCCCCATGGTGCTCACCACGATTTCCTTGGCCACAAACCCGGTTAAGAGCGAGACGCTGCCCCGCCAGTCGATTCCCAGCGGTTCAAAAACCGGCTCAAACAGGCGGCCCAACTGGCCGATATAGGACTTGCGGGCTTTTTCGGCATGCCGGGCTTTTTTGATCTCCCGGAGTAAATCGCTTTTGCGCTTTTGCAGCTCCCGGCTCTCCTTTGGCCCGGCCTCGGCAATTTGCCGGGCATAGCGCGCCTGCACCTGCTGCATCTGTTCCCCGTAGTCTTTGGAATAGTCAATATCCTTGGGAAAGGAGGACAGGACCCATACCACGATGGAGCCAATCAGAATGATGCCGCCCATCTTCTTGAGAAACATCTTGCTCCGGTCCCACATGTGGATGATCAGGCTTTTTGCCATCGGCACCCGGTAGGGGGGCAGTTCCATGACAAAAGGGGCCTCAATTCCCTTCAGAAACAGGGAGCGGAACAGACGCCCGGTGCCTATGGCCACAAAAATGCCCAGCAGGTACAGCAAAAATATGACCGTACCCGCACTTGCGGCAAAAAAGGTACCCGCCAGCACCACGTATACCGGAAGTCGGGCGGAGCAGGACATAAAAGGGGTGATCATGATGGTAAGAATCCGGTCCTTTCGGCTCTCCAGCGTGCGCGTGGCCATAATTGCCGGCACGTTGCAGCCGAAGCCCATGAGCATGGGAATAAAGGATTTGCCGTGCAGACCGATCAGATGCATGACCTTATCCATTAAAAACGCCGCCCGGGACATATAGCCTGTGTCCTCGAACAGGGCGATACAGAAAAAAAGCAGCAGAATATTGGGCAGAAAAATGACAATGCTGCCAACGCCGGCGATAATGCCGTTTACAAGCAGGTCCTGCAGCATGCCCTCGGGCAGCACACCCTCCACGAAAGCCGAAAATACGCCGATGCCCGCGTCGATCCACTCCATGGGATAGGCGCCGATCGTGAAGGTGACCTGGAACATGGCCCAAATGAAAAAAATAAAAATGGGAAAGCCCAGAAACCGGTTGGTAAGCACCTGGTCGATATTGCGGGAGACATCCACACGCCGCCGTACCGTGTTGGTGACCGCCTCGCGCATAATGCCCGCAATAAAGCCGTAACGCTCGTCGGTCATGACAATTTCGGGGTCTTCGTCGAAGCGGCGGATCAACTGCTCGCGCAGCTTCTGCGCATCCTCCAGGACAGCCTCGGCGGTGTCTCCCAAAACCCGCGGAAGCCGCTCTTTCACGATCTTGTCATCCTCCAGCAGCTTGACCGCAACCCAGCGCGGATTATACGGGAAATTTTCGTCGCGCCGCTCATCGATAGCCGCCTTGAGCTCAGCAATGGATTCCTCAATATCCTTGCTGTATCGGACGCGCCGCTCTTCCGGGATGCCGCCGCCTTCTTCGGCAAGATCAATGGCAGCCTGAATCAGCTCGTCAATACCCTGCCCCTTGTTGCCAACGGTAAATATTACCGGAACCCCCAGAAGCTCGGACATCACCTCTGCATCAATCTGCATGCCCCGGGATTCGGCAACATCGGCCATATTCAACGCAAAAATGACACGGCAGTCCAGCTCCCGCAGCTGATTGGCCAGATAAAGGCTCCGCTCCAGGTTGGAGGCATCAATGATATCGATGACCACATCCGGATTTTCCTCCAGGATGAAATCCCGGGCCACGATTTCCTCTATGGAAAAAGGGGTCAGGCTGTAGGTGCCTGGAAGGTCGATAATGCGAAGGTGATAGCCGTTGCGGTGGATCTCGCCTTCTTTTTTTTCAACAGTGACTCCCGGCCAGTTCCCGACTTTCTGGCGGGTACCGGTAAGATTGTTGAAGATCGTCGTTTTCCCGGAATTCGGGTTGCCGGCAAGCCCTACCTTAAGCAGTTTCTTCGGCATACCGGTCCTCCCGGGTTTTGTCCACAACCTGAATCTCCGCTGCCTCCCGTACGCGCAGTGACACGTGGTAGCCCTTGACGATCAACTCCAGGGGATCCTTGAGCGGGGCATACTTTTCAATATAAATCTCCGAGCCCCGGGTAAGGCCCATCTCCTGGATCCGCCGGCGCAGCCGGGGATCTCCCTCAATGCCAATAATTCGGGCGCTCTGCCCTTCCCGCATCTCACTTAAACGCATGTGCAAAACCTTTTATGATTCGGCGGGCTGAAGCCGCATCGGTTGTCATCGAAAAACGGGGGGATCGAAACCGGGCGGTCATGTAAGCACCTCTCCCGGACCGCAAAAGTTGCACTGCACCCGCACGGGCCGGCTGACGCCGGGCAGGAGCGGGTCAGTCGGCCGCACTGTCTCCCACAAGAATTTTCTGCGCCAGGCCCCTGCCCAGCACATAGCGGTGAAAATCCAGGGCCACCACCATCTGGCCCGTCCCCTGGTTGCTGATCACCTCGATGGTATCCCCCACCCGGAAGCCCATGCTCAAAAGCCGCATCCGCGCATGATGGCCCCCGACAAAATCCCTGATGGTCAACTGCTCGCCCGGTTTGGCCATGATAAGCGGCATCTGCCGTCCCCTGGACTTCATGCAGTCGGAACAGATGCCGTAAATATTGAGTTGATGCTGCAGCATGTGAAACCCGTATCCGGCTACAACCTGCGTCTGCAGAGACTCGAGCTGCTCGTTGTGGAATTCGATGATCCGGCCGCACTTGGTGCAGATCATGTGATCATGGTGCTGTCCCAGATGGCGGTGTTCATAGCGGACCTGCCCGTTTTCCATACGGATTTTCTGGGCAAAACCGAAATGGCACATCAACTCCAGGGTATCCTCGATAAACTCCCGGTCCAGATCCACTCCCGCCTCCTTGAGCTGCTCCAGGAGTTCCGAAGCCGTTACGTGCTGCTCCGTCCCCAGAAAGCTGTCCAATACCGAGAAGCGGTCTTCAAACCGGTCAATATTTTCTTCCTGGAATAGTTTCTCAAACTGTTTTTTTTCATGCGTGTGCAATTGCGTCACCTGAGACTCCGCTACCCCCGCTGCTACCAGTAAAAAGGGTTAAATATTACACCCCGCCTATCTTGTCAATAAAACTGATATAATATAAAGCATGCACTGCTGTGGTCAAGCCATAGCCGGGGCGGAGGCATTTACCGGTCGGGAAAAATCTGTGTTTTTCAAACCGGCATTTTTTTATTATATTTGATTAATTATAGAAATGCCGCAATTTGGACCGGCGGAAACAGCAAAGACCGGAGGCGATATATGGAGGAAATCAAAAGCCGCATCAGTACGAACAGCACGGAATATAAACGCAATTATCACCACATGGCCTCACTGGTTGCGGATCTGGAAAAACAGCTCCAACAGGCAAAAGAAGACCGTCCCCGGGAAAACCTGGACCGTCTGGCCGCTGACGACAAGCTCCCCTGCCGCGAGCGCATTGACATGCTCCTCGATCACAACACGCCCTTTTTGGAGATCGCCCCCCTTGCCGGACGGGAAATGTATGACGGCAGGCTGCACGGCGCCGGGATCGTGGCCGGAATCGGCGTGGTCTCCGGAAAAGAGGTCCTGATCCACGCCTTTGATCCCTCGATTATCGGGGGCAACATCTATCCCGTGGCCATCAAAAAGACCCTGCGCTGCCAGGAGATTGCCCTGGAGAACCAGCTGCCGGTCATTTACCTGGTAGACTCGCTTCTGCCCTACCTGCCGCTGGAGTTCGAGGTATTCCCCGATGTCGGCGACGGCGGCCGTGTCTACTACAACCAGGCCATGCTCTCCAAAAAGGGAATTCCACAGATAGCAGGGGTCCTTGGGGTATGCACAGCAGGGGATGCCTTTATACCGGCAATGTCAGACGAAGTGGTCCATGTCCGCAAAAGCGGGGCTGTCTTTCTGGGCAGTCCGCCTGTTGTCAAAACCGTAACAGGGGAGACGGTAACAACCGAGGAACTGGGGGGCGCGGATCTGCACTGCAGAAAATCGGGGGTCTCCGACTACTGGGCAGCCGACGAGAACGAGGCCATGAGCGTAATCCGCAACATCGTCAAAAACCTCCCCGCAAAGGAAAAAACCCGGGTCTCCATGCAGATTCCCGCACCTCCGGCCTATGATCCACGGGAAATCTACGGCATTGTCAGCCGCGACCTCTCGCGCCCGTACGAGGTGCGCGAAGTCCTTGCCCGGATCGTGGACAAGAGCGAATTCCTGGAGTTCAAGGCCCTCTACGGTCAAACCCTGGTCTGCGGCTGGGCCTATATTCACGGCTATCCCGTGGGCATCCTGGCCAACAACGGGGTGCTGTTTTCCGAATGCGCGGAAAAGGCCGCCCAGTTCATCCAGATCTGCGACCGCCGCAAGACCCCGATCGTTTTTCTCCAGAACAGTTCGGGATTCATGATCGGAAAAGCCTATGAACGCGCGGGAATCACCAAGCACAGCCAGAAAATGGTCAATGCTGCGGCCACGGCTGCCATTCCCAAATTCACGGTCATGATGGGCGCCTCTTACGGTGCCGGCAATTACGGCATGTGCGGCCGCGGCTTCGGGCCGCGATTTCTCTGGAACTGGCCCAACACGGAAATCGGTGTGATAAGCGGCAGAAAAGCCGCGGAAATGCTTGTCAGCACCAAAAACGACCAGCTCACCAATGCCGGGGAACCGCCCATGACCCGCCAGGAGGCCGATGCCATCCGCAAGCGGATCATTGAAAAGGCGGCCCGGGAAGGAAATGCTTATCACTGCACGGCCAAAGTCGGAGACGACGGCATTATCGATCCGGCCAAAACCCGGGACGTCCTGGGGCTTTCCATATCCGCCGCTTTAAACGCTCCGATCCGCGACGAAGAGCCGGGTTACGGAATTTTCCGGATGTAGAGAATCCGGGCCGCAGTGCAACGCAGAACAGAGACCTTTACCATGGAGTACGGATGTTTAAAAAAATCCTAATCGCCAACCGCGGAGAAATCGCGGTGCGCATCATAAGAGCCTGCAGGGAAATGGGAATTGCAACGGTGGGCGTCTACTCGGAAGCCGATGAAAAGGCGCTGCATGTGCTCTATGCCGACGAGTCGGTCCACCTGGGAGAGACCCCGGCCCCCAAAAGCTATCTCAACATCGACAAAATCATCTCC
>CAZWNV010000171.1:0-6397 GCA_964635265.1 uncultured Desulfobacteraceae bacterium | reverse complement strand
TGGCGGCTTCCACGTGATCCCACGGGTCGGTTTTGCCGCCTTCGCTCCAGGGAATCTCGCCGTTTTGCTTCTGCAGCCGGGCAATCAACAGGGCAATGGTTTCGATATCCACCGAAACCGCCGGTCGTTTCCAGGGGGCCTCCATTTTCATAGCTTCTCCACGTTTCCTGTCGGTTGGCGCCGGTTTGGCATAACAAGCCTTGAACATCGTTCAAATAAATATTTAAATATGCCACAAACCGACCGGAGAAGCAAGGAATTTATCTATATTCCATCAGGTTATCCGATATGCGGCATAAGGGTCCACTTGATGGCCCAAAAAGCGCCGTCCTCGTACTGATCCAGACATACGATACCGCCGTTCTGGAATTTTATGACGGTTGTCTCAGCACTGCCGGCCGTCAGATAGCCCACAAGGCGTTCCATAAAGGGGAGATGCCCCACCAGCATGAGGTTTTGGCCGGTCGCGAGCCCTTCGGCCACCGGCACCACGTCGTCCAAGGCCTTGATTCCGCTCATTTCGGATATCATTTCAGATGCCCCCAGATACCGGCCGAAAATCTCGGCGGTCTGCAAGGCGCGTTTTTTTCCGCTGTGGCGGATGGCTCCCAGGCTGACCCCATAGCCTGCGGCGGTTTTGGCAATCCGTTCCACTTCCTCCGCGCCCTCATCGGAGAGGGGCTGTTCCGGATCCACGTCCTTTTTTACATTTTTTCCGTGCTGGACCAGAAAAAGTGCCATAAGATACCTCCTTTGGGGTTTGGGGTTTTTCCATGCACCTGTACCCATACATAAACAATGAGAGCGTTTGTGCAAGGTGGACGGCGGCAGAAATCATCCTTATATTACTATTCCTGCCGGGGCCGCGCGCCCTTGCTCCGCCGACAAAAGATTCTTGACGGATTTTTTTTGGTGGCATAGGTAAATACATTATTTTAGAATAGAAAGGAGATAACGGTTTCATGGCATATACAATTGCGCTGGCTGGCAAAGGCGGAACGGGCAAAACCACTCTTGGTGGTCTCCTGATCAAATATATGGTAAAATCCGATAAAACTCCGATACTTGCCGTGGACGCGGATTCGAATTACAACCTCAACGAGGTGCTGGGCCTCGATGTGCCGGATACGATCGGCAACGCCCGGGAAGACATGAAAAAGGGTGCTGTACCCAGCGGCATGACCAAGGATGTCTTCATGACCATGCGCATGGAAGAAGCGGTTATTGAAACCGGCGACTACGATCTTATCGTGATGGGCCAGCCCGAGGGGCAGGGCTGCTACTGCGCAGCCAATACGCTGTTGACCAACTCCCTGGAGCGCCTGTCCGAGAATTATCCCTACATTGTGATGGACAACGAAGCCGGGATGGAGCATATCAGCCGACTGACCACCAGGAACGTGAACGTGCTGCTGATCGTGACCGACGCTTCCAGGCGCGGACTCCAGGCGGCCCTTCGGATCAATGAACTGGCAAAAGAGCTCAATATCGGTGTGGAGCGGACCTGCCTGATTTTCAATCAGGCCAGAAACGGGGTTCCGGAAAAAATGGCCGAGAAGGTGACAGAAGCCGGCATAGAGCTTCTGGGTGCGGTACCGGAGGATGCCTCCATTTATGATTATGATTTCGAGGGCACTCCTATTGTCAGTCTGCCGGAGGACAGTCAGGCTGTGAGTTCCGCCTATGCGCTTTTTGACAAGATATTCTGATCCGGGCGGAATCCGCTTTCCATGAGGAGTGGGAAAAAACATAGCGCCGTACTGCCGCAGGATTCGGCAATACCGCCCCCTTCCCGACTCTATATTTATTACCTCTCCGGCCGGGTGCCGGCGCGTGCCGAGCGGTCGCTGGGCCCTTCTTTTATCGGTAACTGGCAGGAGGAGGACACCTCCTTCCTGTTTTTCTCGGAACCGGCGGACGGGAGGGTGGCATCCCTTATGGCGGCTTTTCCGGAGCTTGGGGTGAACGAGCGCTTCGAGATGAGCTACGAGGACTGGCACGGCGGGCCGGTCCTGGCTTTTGAGGAGGGGCGTTTTCATGTTATGCCGCCCTGGGCCGCGGAGCCGGTGGAGCCGGAAAAAATATGCATTCTGCTGGATCCGGGTGTTGTCTTCGGCGCCGGCAATCATCCAACCACCCGGCACTGTCTGCAGGCCCTGCAATGGCTGATGAGCCGGCAGGCGGTGGAAACGGTGCTCGACCTGGGCACGGGAACAGGCCTTCTGGCCCTTGCTGCAGCCCGTATGGGTGCGGCCGGCGTGCTGGCGGTGGACAACAACTTCCTGGCTGCCGCCACCGCATTGGCCAATGCGCGGCGCAACGGACTCGAGGGCCGGGTACTGCCGGTATGCGCAAGTGCCGAGGATTGTATTGACCATCCGGCCGAACTGCTGGTTGCCAATATTCACTATGATGTGATGGGAAGGCTCGTTGCATGCTCCGGGTTTCGCCGGAAGCGCTGGGCTGTTCTCTCAGGCCTGATGCGGAGCCAGGCCCGCTGGATAAAGGCGGAGCTGGCTGCCTGCGGGGCGGAAGTTCTGGATGAATGGGTACAAGACGGGGTCTGGCATACCATATGCGCACGGGTGCAGCCGACCCGGTGAATCTGTTCGGACCGTCGAAAGGATGCTGAATGTACATCAAATGCTGGGGCTCAAGAGGGTCTATACCGGTTTCCGGCCCTGAGTATCATAAATACGGCGGTGATACGACATGCATTGAAATCCGGACCAAAAACGGGGAGCTGATTATCGTCGATGCAGGCACCGGCATGCGTCGGCTGGGCAACCAATTGACCATAGAGGGCTGCCGCCAGTTCAACGTGCTGTTTACCCACTCCCACTGGGATCATCTGCTGGGCTTTCCCTTTTTTAAACCCCTGTTTGATCCTGATTCCGATATTTATATCTACCGCTGCCCCTTTCCCGGAAAGTTTGTGGAAACCATCGTGGCCAAGATGATGAGTCCGCCCCATTTCCCCGTCCGGTATATGGATCTGCGGGCGAAAATTTCCTATATCGACGGCTGCCCTTCGAGCTTTCAGATTGATACGGTTACGGTAACCCCGATAGCCCTGAGCCATCCCAACAATGGCTGCGGATACCGGTTTGTCGAGGATGGAAAGTCCTTTGTATTTCTGACCGACAATGAACTGGGCTATACGCATGCAGGTGGTTTGAAATTCAAGGATTACAAGGCGTTTTGTGAAGGTGCGGAGCTTTTGTTCCATGATGCGGAGTATACGCCGGAGGAATATGCGGAAAGCATAGAATGGGGGCATTCCACCTATACGCACGCACTCGAGCTCGCCATCGCCGCAGGGGTGAACCGCCTTGGCCTTATTCATCATAACCGGGACCGCACGGACCAGGGCATCGATCATATCGTCAATCAGTGCAGAAGTCTGATTGCCGAGCGCAAGGCCAAGCTGACCTGTTTTGCTGTGGGTCGCGATATGAGTTTTGAAGTGTAAGGCAAAAAAACGATATACAAGCTGATTTTATGCTGGACAATAAAAACGGATGGACACTGGAGCTGGACCTGCCCAAACCCAGCCTGGAGGATAACCGCGCAGACGCGGACAGGCTGCTGAGCGCAGCCGCGCAGGCCCTGGAGGCCGAGGCTGTGGATATTGCCCCGGGAGTCCTCAGGGAGCTTCCCCGGCAGCTGCGCCAGTGGAATTACAGGGTGCGCTGCCTGTGCTTCAATGACTATGGAAGATGGCGGCTGCTGGCCGTCCGGAGCCCGGAGAGCACCAGAGCATTTGCCGGACTCGCCGTGGATCTGGGAACCACCCGGGTGGTGCTCCGCCTGGTCAACCTGGAGACCGGGCAGGAATTGGCGGAGTCCGCTTTTGACAATCCCCAGATCGCAATCGGGCCGGACATTCTGGAGCGCGCCCATTTTGCAGATACCGAAGGCGGGCTGGAAAAACTCCATCGCTTGATTATCGAGGCACTGCAGGCAAACATCGGGCGCATTGCGGAAAACGGCGGCCTCTCCACGGAAGATATCTGTTTGGTGGCCCTGTCGGGAAACACCAGCATGACGCATTTGTTTCTGGGCCTTACGCCTTCCGGTATTATCCGGGAGCCCTATATCCCCGTGATCAACTGCCCCGGCCTGATTCCGGCCCGGTCGCTGGGGCTGCACCTGCATCCGGAAGCCGGGGTGTTTGTTTTTCCGAATGTGGGCAGCTACTTCGGCGGGGATTTGATTGCCGGGATTCTGTATTCGGGGCTCCATGAAAGCGATCAGATCTCCATGCTGGTGGACGTGGGCACGAACGCAGAGGTGGTTCTGGGCAGCAGGGACTGGCTGGTGGCCTGTGCCGGTGCTGCGGGTCCCGCCCTGGAAGGCGGTGTATCGGAGATCGGCATGGCGGCCGCGCCGGGGGTTATCGACGAGGTGCGCATCAACCCGGAAAGCGGCAGCTTTGAGGTTCATACCATTGAAGACAAACCCCCGCGAGGGATCTGCGGCTCCGGAATGATTGACCTGGTAGCCCAGCTTTTCCTTGCCGGCATGCTGGATTTTCGGGGACGGCTGGTTTCGAAGGCCGCGCCGGAGCGCATCTATGAGACAGACGAGGGGCGGCGTTTGATTGTTGTCGACGCGGCCCATTCCGCCGGTGGAGAAGCCCTGACCCTCGGGCAGGCGGATTTTGACAGCCTGATCCGATCCAAGGCCGCCATGTATACCATACTGGAGACGATCACCGGATATGTGGGTGTGGGGTTTACGGATATTTCCCGCTTCTACGTCGCAGGCACCTTTGGCTCCTTTATCCGTCCCCGCTCTGCGATTACCATCGGCATGATCCCGGATCTGCCGGAAGAGACGTATCAGAGCCTGGGCAACAGCTCGCTCGGCGGCGCAACCCGGCTTCTCCGCTGCCGCGATGCAGTAGCGGAAGTCCGCCGGATTTATCACAACATTACCTATCTGGAGCTAAACGTAAACCAGGAGTTCATGAACCGCTTCAGCGCCGCCAAGTTTCTGCCGCACACGGAAGCGGCCTGCTTTCCCTCGGTGAAAAGAGCCATTTAGCCCTTCTGGCGGCAGAGCAGGAAATGCGGCACAAAGCGGGGATCCAGGTCTTTCGCGGCCACATCCCCGTATTCCCCGGCAATTTCGGCAAACAGAGACTCCAGTGCTTTTCCCAGGGTATCCGCGATTTCCCCCTCGGTAAAGCCGGATTCGCCGGAGAGCCATGTGAGAAAACGGGATTTCATCTCCTCGCGGATGTGCGGGGGATGCCTGCCCTCCTCCCACAGCTTTTGGTAAAAGGCCTTGAAGTGCTCGACGGGCACGGGCTCAGTCCGCGCGGCCATGTGCAGCTCGTTTCGGGTCCAGAGGGTGAGCAGCAGGTTTTTGTAGGTAATGAAAAAGCCTTCCGGCAGATCGGCGGTTGCCACCCCCATGCAGGAGAGGATGTCGTCAAACGCCATGGCCTGCTTCAGCGCCCGGTGGGCGGCTTTGATATCAGCCAGCGAGGCAAACTCGCGGTAGAGGCCTTCGGTTTCATAATTGTCAAAAAAGCGCGGACGATCCACCAAAAGCCCCCCGATCATGCCCACCAGGTACTCGTCCCAAAAGCTCAGGGCCAGGCGGTTGTTGGCAAACCATCCCTGTGTGCGCCACGCTTTGGCACGCTTGCGCAGCTTGAGCACCAGGCCGTATCCCAGCCGGAAGATATCGATCAACGGGTAGGTCTTGATCAGGACCGCAGTCTTGTTGTCGTCCAGGTGGCTGTTTTTGTCCACCAGCCGCTCAAACCCGATTTCCAGGTATCCGCAGGCCTTTTTGACCACGCTGCGCAGGTCTTCACGGCTGTAAATGGGTTTTTGATCGGCTGCGGCAATCCGGTTGCAGAGTCCGGCAAATTCGGTCTGGATCTGCTGCAGGACTTCATTGAGCTGGATCAGGCTTAAGGCCCGGGTAAAGCGCTGGCTTTTATCCAGGAAGGCAGCGTGGTGCAGCGGAACCGGAAAGAAAAGCTCGGGGGTTCGCCGGGCGGGAATCTGTTTCTGCCTGTTCTGGATGGCTTGCGCGCTGATGGGTTGATAGACGCCGACCGCCTCGTCAAAGGGCAGAAACCCCTTCTCCGCCAGACGCACATTGCGGAATCGGTAGGCCTCCTCCTCGCTTTCCGCTGGCAGCACATTGGCCGCCCGCAAGAGCGTTTCCTGGTAGCGGTAATGGTCGGCCATGGCCAGGCGTTTGAGCATATCGGCCAGAAAGGCCTGCTGGGCATCCAGGGCTTCCGGGTCGTTCTCCCGCTGCTCCGGCGGATCGATGAGCCGGATGTAGAATACGTCGTCAAAGGTGAAAAAATCGCCATCCAGTTCCGATGGATCCTGGTCATGGCTGCGAATGCAGAGATCCACGGTGTTGT
>CAZWNV010000170.1:0-6476 GCA_964635265.1 uncultured Desulfobacteraceae bacterium | reverse complement strand
GGGCTTTTGTTTTTCTATAACGGGGCAATGCTCGGGGGATCCTGTTCGCAGGGGACTTCCGAGGTTGACCGAAGCCGCGAGTACCGCAATGAACTGATACAGCGCTGCCAGGACCATGGGGGTGTATTTAACGTATACAAAACGGATTTGACAGCAGAGCAAACCGTGCAAACGCCTGCCGGGCCCGAACAGGAGCCGCACCCGGCGCATGGTGAGGCGGAGGATGCCCGGGTGCAGCCCGCCGCACCGGATATGGAGCGGGTCATGGAGATGCTCCAGTCGCTTCTGGCCATTCTGGAGAAAGTGACTCGGGCCAACAAAAAAAAGCGCAGTGATTTCGAGACCCTGCTCAACCGAAAATTCATGGAAAAAGTGGATAAATACGACTTTCTGGATCCCTTTGCCAAAGAGCTTACGTATTCCGGCGGCAAACTGCGCTATACAGGCGATGCGCCACAGGATCAACTGGTTGCGGGGGTGGTGGAATGCGTGGGCGAGATCGTCTCCGAGCTCGGCCTCGACAAGCCGTTTCGCAAAAATTTGTCGCAGTGGCACAAAACCTATGTGGATGAGGTCTATACTTACAATATTATTCTCTGAAGACTGCGGCGGACTGCCGCAATCCTGAGACAATGCATCCCGCAAGGAAATGATATAGATGCTGCCCCAGGTACTGCTTGTTGATGACGATCGGTCATGGCTGAAAATGATGGAAAAAGAGCTGGCCAACCATTCCGGCAGCTTCGGCGTAAAAAGTACGAACAGCGCAGAGAATGCATTGGCGATGCTTCGCCGCGAGCATTTCATGCTCGTGGTTTCGGACCTGCGGATGTCCGGCATGGATGGTTTTGAACTGCTATCCCGGATCCTGGAAAAATACCCGGATGTGCCGGTAATCATTGTCACCGCCCATGATCGGCCCAAAACCAAGGAGGTGGTGTTTCGCAGCGGTGCGGCCGGCTATATGGTTAAACCATTCCCGGCTGAGAAGATGTCGCGCGAAATCAATAAAATGCTTTCCAGGAAGGCGGAAGGCGGCAATCTGCACAATGTATCGCTGGAGACCTTTCTTCAGCTCGTGGAAATGGAGCAGCAGACATGTACGCTGCATGTGCTCAGTCAAACCAAGGGCAGCGGCGGGGTCCTGTTCTTCCGGGACGGAGAACTGGTAAATGCCAGAATCCGCGATATTATGGGCACAAGGGCGGCCTATGAAATTTTGTCATGGTCCGGCGTGTCTGTTTTCATTGAAAACCATTGCCTGTTTGCGGAAAAACAGATCGCGGGCGATCTGCAGGCGATCCTGCTTGATGCCATGCGGTCCAAGGATGAAATCGCGGAAGGGGGGGTGGATGCGCCCGGGGGGGAAGCGGAATTCGCCTCTGCCGGAGAAAAACAGGGGAGCAGGGAAGCGATAAAAGAGCCTGAAGAAGAGCCCGCCAGGGCAGCTGGTTCTGATAAGGTTCGCAAAGTCCAAGGCGCTGCAGAGCAAGAGGAGCCCGCGGACAGTGAAACCATTCGCCGCCGGCTGGATGCTTCGCTCGGCAATTACCGCGGGGTTGAGGATGTGTATACAGACCCGGCCTGGAATCCCCTGTTGTCTGCTGCATCCGATATGGGCAATGCTCTGGGGCTGGGAGAACTCAACGTAGTTTACGCAAGCCGGGCGCAAAAGCGGCAGTATCTGGTTTTGCCCGGCGAAGTGCCGACAGTCATTGCTGTCACTGCAGATGCATCACGGGACAAAATTATGGGGGCGCTAAGTTGATCACCGCCGGCCCAGCAGATGAGCAGAAGCAGTCATGAAGGATTTGTTTAAAGATGTTCTCGGGATTGAGGGCGTGCGTGGCGTGCTGTATTTGACCGAAGACGGGACTGTGGCATTTTCCCAGGCCGCAGGCGGGCATCAGGCGGATGCAGCCAGAATTCCGGAGACCGGCTGGACGGCACTGGCGGCTGCGCTTTCCGGAATAACGGAAACTGAGATGGTGTTCGATTCCGGCCGCCTCTATATCCGCAAAAGCAGCAACGGTTATTTGGTGGTTATTCTGGAGGACCATGCCCCTGTATCCATGGTTCGGTTAAATTGTGAAGTTCTGATGTCCAGTCTCGATAAACAGAAGAGCAGCAAAGGTATCGGCCAGTTGTTCCGCAGAAAGCTTTTCTGATTCCTGTTTTTCCATCTGTTTCCTCCTTTTCCCGGACCGGGATGTGCCGGCAGTACCCCTTTGTTCTTTTCAAAATGCTTTTATTTTGTTAAAATATTAATATTTTGATTCAATATAAAGTGGCGATGTATCAATACAGGAGCTTATAAAATGGCCAATGCGCAGGAAGCAGCAAACGATATCGATTCAAAGCTCAAAACCGCCGAGGCATATGAGTCGCACGGCCTCTTCGATGAGGCGCTGGCAGTCTACCAGAAACTTCTGGCGGAGCTGCCGGAGGATGATTCCACCAATCGGGAGAACGTTCAGAGCAGAATTGATGCCTTAAACCAGGAAAAGGAGGAGGAGCCGGAAGCTTCCCGGGGTCTTTCCTCTGCTGATGTAGACTATATCAAAACCGGGCTCTCCATTGGGGAGAGTGCTCCGGAAGTCCGCGACAGCGCCAATGCCTTCAAGGAGCTGGGGCTTTATAAGGAAGCGCTCGGGGAATACCGCAAACTTTTTGAAAGTGAAATCTCCCTGGATGATTTTCTGGCGGATTTCCTGGAGTGTCTGCTCTCTGCGCATCCCCCGGGAGAAGCGGTTTCCGAGGTTGAAAAGCTCGCCGGCGAGATTCAGATGGAGAAAAAGACCGAGGCCGCCATTAAGTTTGCACTGGCCCGGGAACTGGACCAGCGCGACTATAAAGAGCTGGCCGTGAAATGCTACGAAGGGGTGCAGAGCATTGATCCTGTTTATCCGAAAATCAAGGAGCATCTGGAGGCCGCCCAGCCGGAACGCCGCTTCGAGTCCCGCTACGACTATCTTTTGAAAAATGAAATTGTCTCTACGGCAAAGCTGCAAAAGGCCCTGGGCCTTGCCAAAAAGCTGAAAAAGAGCGTAGAGCATGTCCTGATGGAGCAGTTCAAGGTTTCCAAGAAGGACATCGGCAAATCCCTTTCCGCCTACTACAACTGCCCCTTCCGCACCTTCGACCCCAAAATGCAGATCCCCTATGAACTTATCAGCAATTTGAAAAAGCCCTTTCTGTTGCAGGATCTTTGGGTGCCGCTGCATTGGGAGATGGGCCACATTGAGATTTTGATGGATGATCCCAAGGATCTGCGCAAGCTCGATCATGCCAAGGCCCTTTTCAACACGAACAAGTTCAAGTTCTCGGTGGGGGTGAAAGAGGATATTGAGGCGATCATCAACCATTTCTTCACCGCCCCGCGTGCCGGCCAGGGGGCGCAGACCGGCCGGGCGACCGGTGGGGCGGAGCTCGATGACATGCCGGAGATCAGCTTCGAGGAAGAAGAGGACGAGGAGGACGAGGGCGCAGAGGCCTATGACGAAGGCTCCGGCAAGGTAGTGCGCCTGGTGGACCAGATTCTCATCTCCGCCTATCGCAAAGACGCCTCTGATATCCATATCGAGCCGTCTCCGGTGACCCGGCGGACAAAGATCCGCTTCCGGATCGACGGCGTATGCCAGGATTTTCTCGAAGTGCCCAATTCCTTTGCCAATGCACTGCTGTCGAGGGTCAAAATCATGGCCAACCTCGATATTGCTGAACGCCGGATGCCGCAGGACGGCAAGATTAAGTTCCGGCGCAAAGGGATTCCCGAGTTCGAACTCCGTGTGGCCACCCTGCCCACCGCCGGCGGCTATGAGGACGCGGTGCTGCGGATCCTTGCCACGAGCGGTGCTATGGAAATTGAAGACTTGGGGCTGACAGAGCGCAATTTCAAAGCGCTGCGAGCGGCCATTACCAAGCCTTACGGGATTATCCTGTGTGTGGGGCCGACCGGTTCCGGTAAAACCACCACCCTGCATTCCGCGCTGCATCATATCAACACCCCGGAGCGCAAGATCTGGACCGCGGAGGATCCGGTGGAAATCACACAGATCGGACTGCGGCAGGTGGAGGTGAAAAATAAGATCGGCCTGGATTTTGCGCGGATCATGCGCTCTTTTCTCCGTGCAGACCCGGACGTTATCATGGTGGGTGAGATGCGCGATTATGAAACCGCCTCGATCGGTGTGGAGGCCTCGCTCACCGGCCATCTGGTTTTCTCCACGCTGCATACCAACAGTGCCCCGGAAACGGTTACCCGCCTTCTGGACATGGGACTAAATCCTTTGAACTTCTCTGACGCCTTTCTGGTGGTGCTTGCCCAGCGGCTGCTCCGGCGGCTCTGCAAAAACTGCCGCAAAGAGTATACCCCCTCGAAAGAGGAATTTGATGAACTGGTACAGGAGTATGGGCCGGAGGAGTTTGCCGCCACCGGCATTGCGTACAGTTCGGATTTAAAGCTGTATGCGCCGTCAGGCTGCGAGCAGTGCAACGGTACCGGTTACAAGGGGCGGGTCGGCATCCATGAACTCATGGACGGCAGCAACGAAATCAAGCGCATGATAAAGAAGCAGGCCAGTGCTGAAGAGCTTTTCCGCCAGGCCAAGCAGGAGGGGATGACCACGCTGATGCAGGATGGCATTATGAAAGTGTTCAAGGGATACACGGACATTTCCGAGGTGCGGCGGGTTTGTGTGGTCACCTGACGGCTGTAGCAGCTGTTGGGCAGGACCCCTCTCTTTTCCCAATCGTATTGCTGTGATGACAGGAGCTACTGGCTTGGCCGCTCCCCTTAAGACACAGATTCAGGCAATGGGGGCCAGTTTCGCGGATTTTATCCGGCGTCTGTTTTCCCGGCCTGACATCGCCCCGGATGAACGGCGGCAGGCAGAGACACCGGCCTCTAAGCGTATCTACAAGCGCAACTTCCGGCGTTATCCCATTGCATTCGACGTTTCTGTCTCTTTTTTCCCCGCAGATGCGCCTCCTTGGGAGGATCAGGGCGAGTTGCAGGATATATCCGGCGGTGGCGCCCTTTTTAATCCCTGCCGGCCGGACAGCTACTACGTCGGCCAGAGGCTTGAGACGATTATCTATCTTGCCGGAACAAGCGAGGTTCAGGGCTGTGTGCGGTCCGAAGCGCGGGTCGTTCGTGTGGAGGCAGTGCCGGGAGAAGGACCGGAAAAGGTGCAGGTGGGGGTCCAGTTTGAGCGGGCTTTTGATTTCGAGCGGATTAACGGCGCCGGCACCGGGATGGATGCATGAGCAAGCGCAAGCCCGTTAAACCCCGCGATTATTACAGCCTGGGCGGCAAGATAAATGTTGCCCTGGCCTTAATGATTGTCCTGCCCTATCTGGTTTTGCTGTACCTGTTTTTCAAGCAGCAGATTGATGTCTCGACCACAGCTGTTTTTTTCCTGCCGGTCCTGCTCCTTCCAATTCTGGCCGGCTTTTTGCTGCTTCGCCGCTCAGCCAAACAGCTCTATCTGTTGAGCCAGCAGACAGCTCGCCTGCGCTCCGGAAATCACCACGGGCCGATTCAGGTCCATGCAGACCGGGAATTAAATGAAATTGCCGGCAACTTTAATTCCCTGGTGGAAAAAATGGAGGAGATGAACCGCAAAAACCAGGAGCAGGCCACCCAATTGATGATCTATTCCCGCGATCTTGCGCTCTCCTATGAAAAGAGCCGGCAGGAGGAGGCATTGCGCAATCGCCTGAGCCGGTATGTGGGCAATAACCTGGTGGAAAAACTTGTGAATTTGAAAGAAGGGGTTCTGCTGGAGACCGAGCGTCGCGAAGTGACGGTTCTTTTTGCGGATATTCGCTCCTTTACCGCTCTTGCCGAGCGCATGACAGCCGAGGAGGTGGTCATGATGCTCAATGAGTACTTCAGTGAGATGGTGGATATTGTTTTCAAGAATAACGGCCTGCTTGATAAATTTGTCGGGGATCAGTTAATCGCCGTATTCGGGCTGATGGATTCGGATACGAACCCCGCGGAAAACGCGATTCGTACGGCTCTGGAGATGCAGCAGGCCACCGCCCGGCTGATGGAGAAACGGCGGGCACAAGGCCGGGAGTGTTTTGCCGCCGGTATCGGGGTCAATACAGGGCTTGCCATTATCGGCAATATCGGCTCCTCCAACCGGATGGATTACACGGTCATCGGCGACTGCGTCAATGTTGCCGCAAGACTGGAGCAAATGGCCGAAGGCGGCGAAATCATTATCGGAGAGTCCACCTACCAGAGAAACAGCGGCTGTTTTCATTTTCAGAGCAGGGGCGAGGTCTATGTCAAAAACAAGAACGCGCCGGTAGTCTGCTACAATGTTTTGTGCAGCTAGTCGTTATGCCGTTGCAGATCATGGCAAGATCCGGCTGCATGCAGGAAAAGGGGAAATTGGGCGGGAAAAAGTGGCGGAAGTGCATGGGAATCGAACCCACCTAGGACGGTGTTAACGCCCTACACC
>CAZWNV010000169.1:0-6512 GCA_964635265.1 uncultured Desulfobacteraceae bacterium | reverse complement strand
CTGGAATAGGGGTCGGGCACCCGGACGACCACGGTTACCATCCGGGTTTCCGGATTGATTTGGCCCTCCGCACGGACCACGGAGCCCTCCCATTTCCTCTCGCGCCCTGCAACGCGGGCGCGTACCACGGCTTTGGCTCCATGGCCGGCACTTGTGGTAAAGCCGGGCACGGCAAACCAGTTCAGTTCGCTGTCTTCGAGCGGCACCGCAACATCCACCGCACCGGTGGCAAAGATGGTGGCCAGCTTCTGTCCGGGGCTTACATACTGCCCGATATCCACCTGCTCGGATACCACCCGGCCGTCAAAGGGTGCGGTAATCCGGGTGCGATCCAGATTGAGCCGGGCTTTTTCCAGGTTGGCTTTTTGTGCTTTCAGGTTGGCGCGTGCCGCTTCGAGCTGGGGCTTTTTGGCCACCAGCGGGGGCGGCGCCTCTTCGGGGTGGATGCGCCGCCATTCGTTGATAGCGGCTTCTGACTCCTGAAGCGCGGTTTCATACTGGCTTTGCGCGTCTTTCACGCTTGCTTCGGCCAGGGTCACGGCAATTTCATAGTCCCTGGGATCAATGGCCACAAGCAGCTCCCCCTTTTCAAATGCGCCGCCATTGATAAGGCTCTCTGAGACCCGGATCACCCGGCCGCTGACCTCTGGGGCGATCTGGCTTTCCCGTACCGGCTCGACGGTCCCCTCGCCGGTGATTTTCATGTCGATCCGGCCTGTATCGATCGGCACGGTGCGGACCAGGGGCAGGGGGATACGGGGTTGATGCCGGCCCAGGGCCTCGCGGCTGGATTTCAGCATTTTAAACCCCGCGGCGCCGGCAGCAATAAAGGCAAGGGCAAGCCCCGCATGGATCATGATGCGCAATGATGTTTTCATGCTCTACCGCCTGTTCAAATTATTGGTTTGCCAAAGCCTCCCTGCTGCCCCAGCCGCCGCCAAGCGCCCGGTAGAGGCTGACTCTGTTGGCATATATCGCATACTGTGTGTCCAGCAGGCTCAGTTCCGCCTGATACTTTGCCTGCTGGGCGTCCAGAACGTTGAGATAGTCGGTGACCCCCCGCCGGTATCTGGCAAGGGCTGTGCCCAGGGTCTTTTGCGCCTCCGTGAGATAGTCCTGCAGCCTTTTGTAGCGATCAATCTGCTGCTCCCGTGTCAAAAGGGCACCCTCTACTTCCGCAAATGCGTCCAGAACGGTTTTCGCATATGCTGCCAGCTGCTTCTCGTAGCGCGCCTCCGCCGCGCGCTGGGCAGCTTTTCTTTTTCCCGCATCAAACACGGGCTGTACAATGCCTGTTGCGATCCGCCACAACTGGTTCCGGGGTTCAAAGAGCAGGTCGAGCTCCTCGCTTGTATAGCCGAAACTGCCGGTCAACGTGATTTGCGGAAAGCGGCTGGCTTTGGCGGCGCCGATTTTTGCGCAGGCAGCCTGAAGCGAGGCCTCCGCCGCACGAATGTCCGGCCTCCGGTTGAGCAATTCAGAGGGCAGGCCCGCGGGAACGGCGGGAGGAAGCGCAAAGGCGGTGGCCGGATCGTTTTGCAGGCCACCTGTTTCCGGGTATTTGCCCTGCAGTACGGCCAGCTTGTGGCGCGCTTTGCCAATGCTCTGCTTCAGCGGCGGGATCTCGGACTCGGACTGGGCGAGGCTTCTGCGGGCCTGCCGGAGTTCCAGGACGGAGGCGAGTCCCCGCCTGTAGCGGGCTTCGATCAGCTCCAGATTTTCCTGGTAACTGTTTTTCAGTTCCCGCGTGACGCTTAGCTGCCGCTGCAGGTACTGGATATTGAAATACTGGGCTGCCGCCTCTGCAACAAGGGACTGGACAACGGCCTGCCGGTTTTTTTCCGCTGCCAGAAGCTCCGCCCTGGCGGCTTCCGTAGCCCGCGCCAGACGGCCCCACAGATCGACCTCATAAGAGGCGGGGAGGGTCAGGGAGAAGGAGTCGATTCTCACTGATTGGTAACCGCCGGCCATGGGGGATACGAAGGACTGCTCCTGGCGGGAGGCTTCGGCGTTGAGATCGAGGGAGGGCAGCTGATCCGCCGCAGTTTGCCCGGCAACGGCGGCCGCCTCGGAAACACTTGCGGCTGCTTTGGCAATGTCCTGGTTGCTGCGGAGCACGTCGGCAATCACCCGATTGAGCCGGGGGTCATCAAATTGCTGCCACCAAAGATCCTGCGGCAGACAGCTCCGGGTTTGCCGGGTTTTGCGCTCCTTGTAGGCTTCCGGTATATCGATGCCGGTCTTTGGCCGTTCATAATCGGGCCCCAGACGCATGCAGCCGGTCGCTGCAAGGAAAAGGAGCATGAAGAATGCTCTTGCCGCCGGATGTCTGCCCATCTATTGCTTCCTGTTCTCCGCGACCAGGCCGTTCAGGCCGTCCGTGGCAAAGGTTTGGACATGCTGGATCAGCTGGGATTTGAAGCACGCATCATACTGCCTTCCCATAACGATGGATACGGCGGGCCTTGCGAATGTGAAATAAAGGGTCATACCGAGAATGCTGAGCACGCAGAGCCGCAGACGCTCCTCGTCGACATGGCGGGGGAGATTGGGCCGCAGGAGCGTTATCAGTTCCTCATGGTAGGGGCGCATAACCTCTTCCACCACCAGCTTCAGGGCATCGCCCGGACGAGCCATTTCCCTTTGCATGAGAAGTGCGTGCTGGCGCCGTTGCTCGTCGCTCAATGGTCCGTCGAGAAATGCGCGGGCCATTGCATGAAGAATCTCCGGTATGGAAGGGTTCGGATTGCCGGCGAGTTTTTCGGCAAAACTCTGTCTGACCAGCCGGGTGCGAATCATCCAGCGCTGCCGGAATACCTCCAGGTACAGATTTTTTTTGTTGCCGAAGTAATAGTTCACCGCTGCCAGGTTGCTTGCTGCAGCACGGGTGATTTCGCGGATGCTTACGGCTTCAAAACCCTTTACGGCGAAGAGCCGTTCGGCCTGGTCCAGAATCCGCTCCCTTGTGTGCTCGTCCGATTGTTCGGCCATTGGATGCTCCCGGATCAAGGAAAAAATAAGTTTAAACGATTGTATTAAACAAACGTTTGAATGTCAACACCCGTTTCTCTCCCGGTTCGAAAAAATTTCATTGGGGAGGAAAATCCGGGACGGCCTCCTTTATCCGTTCCTGTACAGCTCCGGCCTGCGGTTGGGAAGAAAACAGCGCATGCGATGGCTGTGCACAGCTTCCAGATCCGCAGCCTTGAGATCCACGATGATCATGTGTTCCAAGGCGCCGGCGTAAGCGGCAAGCACTGTGCCGGAAGGGGAAAGGGCAAGTGCGATGCCCGGAAAAGAAAGCCCCGCTCCGTTGTCTCCCGCCTGGTTGCAGGCGATAACGAAGAGGCTGTTGTCAAAGGCCCGGGCCGGAAGGTGGCGCATCCAGGAGTCCATTTTTTCGGCGGGGCTGGCCCCGGGCGAGGCATGGGGGATGAAAATCGCTTCAGCCCCTTTTAGTGCCATGCTGGTGGCAAGCTCGGGAAAATGCGCGTCATAGCAGAGCTGCAGGCCAAAGCGCAGCTGCTTTGTGGCAAACAGCGGTACTGTATCGCCGGGTGTAAAGATTTCCTGCTCCGGAGGTCCGGGATGGGTTTTGCGGTATCTGCCGCAGAGCCCTTCCGGGCTTACCACAAGGTGGGTGGCATACAGCCGGTTTTCCGCCCCGGCCTCGGCCGTTCCGGCAAGGATCGTCATGTTCGCATTTCTGGCGAGCGTTTCCAGGCACCCTACTGCCGGACCGGGTACGCGCTCCGCCCATTCGCGGATGGAAGGGCTGTTCTGGTAGCCGCTGATCTGCAGCTCCGGCAGGCAAATCAGGTCTGCGTCCGCTTTTCGGGCGTCTTCCACCCAGCGTGAGATGCGATCCAGGTTGTGGGCCGTTTGGCCAAGGCGGGCATTGGCAGTGACAATCGCGATTCGGATATCCTGCATGGAAGGCCTACAAACGAAACTGGGCTTTGATTTTGAATACCTTTGTGGCCGGCAGGTTGATCAGCTCTGGCACCCCGGTCTGGCTGGCGATTTCGGACAGGTTTTGCCTGATTTCCTCCATTGAAGGCGCAATCATGGTGAACCAGACATTATAGGTGTTGTCTCTTACGTAGTTATGGGTGACGCCCCGGTACTGGTTGACAATTGCGGCAAAAGCATCGATTTTCTCCTCCGGCACCCGGCCGGCGCAGAGGGTGCTGACAAAGCCCAGTCTGCCGGGCACGAAGTTGCCGCCGATGCGCCGGATGATGCCGATCTCTTTGAGCCGGCAAACCCTGGCAATCAATTCGTCTTCCCCCAGGCCCAGCTCTTCGGCAAGAACCGCGTAGGGCCTCGCCGTGATCGGAAAATCAGACTGGATGCGGTTTACTACCGCTTTGTCCGTTTTATCCAGCACGGTGGTCATTATTATCCGCCAGGAGTCGAATATGGAGGCTGCGATTGCGGGGCCCGTCAAATTCACAGAAAAAAATGCCCTGCCAGGTGCCCAGAACGAGCCTGCCGCTATCAAGCATCACCCATTGGGAGGGCCCGATAAGGGATGATTTGATATGGGCCGGGGAATTGCCCTCCAGATGATCGTAGTCCGCCTGCCAGGGGACAACCTGGTTCAAGACCGTGATGATGTCTTTGGCGACGGCGGGGTCGGCGCTTTCATTGATGGTGACCGCAGCGGTTGTGTGCGGCACGAAAAGAAAGCAGAAGCCGTTTCGCACGTTGCCCCGGGAAACCGCGTCCTGCACCTCCCGGGTGATGTCGAGCATCTCGGTTTTCTGTCGGCTTTTCACGGAAATCTTCATCAGCAGGGCCTTTGTGTTTTGTTGTGCCGGAAATAGAAAAAAGCCCTACTAAGCAGCAGGGCTTTTCAAGGATTTTCCGCAAAACATGTAGTACTGCGCGACTTATACGCATCCAGTAGGTTTGGGCAGGCCTGCCATTTTGCATGCACCCTTGCCGGGGCCTGACGGAAACAGTTCATAGATGTATTTGAGTTTGAAGCCCGTCAGCTTGGAAAGCACGCGGACCATCGGGGCGATTCCGTTTTTCTTGTAGTAGTCCTGCAGGACGTTGATGACTTTCCAGTGCTCGTCTGTCAGTTCGTCGATACCTTCTTCCTGTTTTACGTGCTTTACCCACGCCTCGTTCCAGTTATCGAAACTATCGATAAAACCATCTTCGTCCACAGTAAATGTATTCCCTTCAAATTCAACTGTTGGCATTGACACATCCTCCTTTAAATTAGTTTATAACTTTCTCCCGCTACTGTTAAATGGCATCCTTTTGCATAGGAAACAAATTAGATATTTAAAAATTAGCAAATATATGAAAATCTTTTTTTTGTCAATATCAAAATTTTTGTCAGGGCCCTTTCCACAGGTATTCCATCCTTTTCCGGAGGGCAGGATTAATATTCCTTCGGCATCTGGTTGAGCTGGTCAAGGGTAAAGACCGGCCCGTCCTTGCAGACGAACTCCTTGCCTATATTGCAGTGTCCGCACATGCCGATTCCGCATTTCATACGGTTCTCCAGGGACATCAAAATGTGGTCGTGCTGATAGCCGAGGTTGTCCAGCACGGGCTGGGTAAATTTGATCATAACCGGCGGGCCGCAGACAATCGCGTAAGTATCCGCGTCCGCATTGGGTGCCTCCTGTTCGGCAACGGCGGGCACAAAGCCGGTGTGATGGGGCCACTCGGGATCGTCGGTTCCGTCCACCGTAATATGCATGTTCAGGTCCTTACGTTCGGCCCAGGCCTCGAGTTCTTCCTTATAAAGGAGCATTCCGGGGGAGCGGGCGCCGTAGATCACGGTGATGTCCTTGAACCGGTCCCGGTTGGCAGGATCGGTCATATAGATGATGGAAGAGCGCAGGGTGGTGAAGGCAAAACCGCCGCCGATGATCACCACGTTTTTCCCCTCCAGGGTCTCCCAGGGAAAAGAGTTGCCCAGGGGACCGCGGACGCCCATGATATCATCCTCCTTCATGGAGTGAAGGTATCGGGTAACCTTGCCGGTATTAAACACGGTGAATTTTACAAAGCCTTTTTCCGTGGGCGAAGAGGCAATGCCAATGGGGATCTCGCCCTGGCCGGGGATGGAGAGTTCGGCGAACTGGCCGGCCCGGTAGGCAAAACGCTCCTCGTCCTTGGGATCCAGGAATACGAATTTGAATGTCTTCAAGCTCTGGTCTTCGGTTTCGGTTGTGATTTCCTCAATCCGAACCGGATATGGATAATATGGATTATGCACGGTCAACCCCCCTTGGCTATGCGGATGTGACTTCACAAACACAGGATTCCGGATCATAGCTGTTCATCATATTGCACACTCTGCGGATATCAATATTGACCGGACACATCTGTACGCAGCGGCCGCAGCCTACGCATTGGATGCCGTTGTCGTATTTATCCACATAGTATTTGAGTTTATGCATGAACCGCTGGCGAACGCGATCAACTTTGTTGCCCCGGGGATTGTGGCCGGAGGCGTGCAGGGTAAAGAGCGGATACATGCAGGA
>CAZWNV010000168.1:0-6527 GCA_964635265.1 uncultured Desulfobacteraceae bacterium | reverse complement strand
CGGAGCGAGCCTTAGAGATATCCCAAATTCATGCGCACGCCGGGAGCAATGCCGGCGATGTCTACAAAAAACGGCAAAGATTCGTAACGATAAAATACTTTGGACATTTCTCCCTTGCGAAGAGGACAGCATGAAAAGAGCCCTGATCTGCATTCTGATACTCGGCCTTCTCCCGGTTTTCTCCGGCTGCGGGGGCAGGAAGGTTTCCCGGGTGGAGACCGGGGAAATCATCGATTTGAGTGGCCGATGGAACGACACGGACTCGCGGCTGGTCTCCCGGGCCATGATCGAAGACGCCCTGGACCGGCCATGGATAAGTAAATTTCAAAACCGGCACAGCGGGAAAAAACCCACGGTGATCGTCGGCCCCATCCAGAACCGGAGCCATGAACACATCAACACGCAGACCTTTGTGAAAGATCTGGAGCGGGCCCTTATCAACTCCGGCAGAGTCTCCTTTGTGGCAGACCGCAGCCAGCGTCAACAGCTTCGCTCCGAGAGGCTCGACCAGGCCTCCCATGCCTCGGAAGCCACCGCCAAATCCGAAGGCCGGGAAATCGGTGCGGACTATATGCTCCAGGGCGTGATCAACACGATCGCCGATCAGGCCGAGGGGAAAAAAGTCATGTACTATCAGGTCAACCTCGAACTCATAAACATTGAAAACCACCGCAAAGTCTGGATCGGAGAGAAAAAGATCAAAAAATACATCAAACAGCCCAAATATTCCTTTTAAACCCAGCCGGCGCCGTCATTTCCCTAACCATGCAAAAGACAACGGCTGCCATTCTCTGTACCCTTCTTTTGTGGGGCTGTGCTTCCCGGGGTCCGAATTACGAAAAAATCAACCAGGAACTGCGTGCCAACAACTGTTCCCGCCTCATTGCCTACATGCAGGATCAGAAGTCGGCCTACGGGACAAACCAGGAGTTGCTCTATCTTCTGGATTCCGCCATGATCCATATGAGCTGTCACGAGTACCGGGAGGCCAACCGTTTTTTTCACCGGGCGGAAGCGCTTGCCGGGCGGCTGTGGACAAGGAGCCTGAGCAGGGAAGCCGCTTCCCTGCTCTGGAACGAATACACAAAACCCTATGCCGGAGAAGATTTTGAAAGAGCGCTGATCAATCTGTTCTCGGCCGTCTGCTACATGGAACTCGAGCAGTACGAAGAGGCCCTGGTGGAATGCCGTCGCCTCAACGCCCTGCTTCGCCTCTACAACGACCGGTACGAGACGCGGAATGTATATAAGGAAGACGCCCTTGCCCGGTATTTGAGCGGCATGCTCTATGAAGCCGCCGGGCAGACAGACGATGCATTTATCGATTATTTCAAGTCCTATCAGGCCTTTCAAAGTTACCAAAAAAATTACAACACCCCTGCTCCCCCGTTTCTCATACAGGATCTATGCCGTCTGGCCGAACACGAAGGACGCATGGCAGAGCTGGAAGATGCGGGCTGCCGGACAGAGAATGTTCATTGGAGGAATTTCGCCGACAGCCGCCAGATGGCCAGGATCGTATTTATTCATTTCCGGGGCACCGCACCGGCAAAGGTGGAAAAACAATTCCCCATCGCCACGAAGAGCGGACCGGTAAAAGTCGCCTTCCCGGCCTATCCCCCCAGCGCACCCACCTCCCGCAAAAGCCGGTTCCTGCTGCAGCAGGGAGGCAGACAGATCCGTGCAGAGGCCCGCCTGGTGGAAGATATCAACCGCATTGCCCGCAAAAACCTCCGGGATCGCAGGGCCCGGATTAGGGCCAAGGCGGCTGCACGCGCGGCGGCCAAACAGGTATTGATTCATCAGGCAGAGGAAGAAACCGATTCGGAAGTCACGGCAATCGGGTTAAACATTGTCAACCAATTCGTTGAACGGGCGGACACGCGGTGCTGGCGCACCCTCCCCGCCGAGATCCACCTGGCCCGCGCTTTTGTCGAGCCCGGCAGATATCGGGCCTATTTCCATGTCTGCACCGCAGAAAAGGCCCTGCAGCAGACATTTACCGCCAAAGCCGGAGAGACCGAATTCATCTTGTGTATCACAAAAAACGGGGATATTGTTTCTTCATGAAACTCCGAAGCCGACATCTTTGCAGCCTCCCTGTCCAGACGGCCCCCGGGCCTTGCGGAGTCCGGGGAGCAGGGGCGGGAGGGGCTCTGACCGGCATAGTGCTGCTGTTGCTTCTGGCCTGCGGCTGCAGCTTCTCCAGTCCGTCGCGGCCGGCCGATAACAATCCGGATATCCCGGAATCCGTTTCTTCCCGGTTCAGCCCATCGCAGTACCTCGTCGCAAGGGGATCCGGCCAGTCCGCCCCCGAAGCCCGCCGCCGCGCCTTATCGGCCCTGTCCGGCATCTTTGAATCCGAGATCGCAAGCCGGATCCAGGCAGAGACCCGCGCCGTGACCAGCTCACGGCGCGGCGAGCAACTTAAAAAGCAGGTGGCGGAAACGATTCGGGTGCAGACCAGCGTGCGGCTGGAAGGAGCGAAAATCGGTGATGTCTGGGAGGCCGACGGCATGTGGCATGCCCTTGCCGTCCTCGACCGCGCCAAAGCCCGGGAGCAGTGGATATCGGAAATCAAGCAGATTGAAAACGGCCTTGCCGGCCGCATCCAGGCCTACCATGGGCTTCGAAGTCCAATACGCCGGCTCAGGGCCATTGACGGGATCATGAACCAATGGATCAAAAAACAGGCTGTGCAAAGCCGGCTGCGCGTGATCGGGCTCCCTTACAAGAGCCCGGCAGAACCCGAAATTGCGGAAATTCTGCGGGCACTGCCGCAGATCAAAACCCATATGCGGATTTGTATCCGGATTTCGGGCACGCGGGCCCGGTTTGTTCAGGAGCGCATCGCCCGGCTGCTTACTGAAAAAGGCTATATCCTGACCGATACAGAGGCAGATGCCGATGTGCTGATCCGGGGGCACGCAGAGGTGCGGCCGGTGGATCTGGATCGGGACCAATGGGAGTTTGTCCGGGCAAGCCTTACCGCCTCCATCCTGGACCGGACTACCGGGGACCATGTGGGCCATGTCGCGGAGCATTGCCGGGCGGCCCATTTACACTTCCGGGAAGCCGCCCGCAAGGCCATGGAGGAGGTATCCAATAAAGCCGCCCGGCAGATCGGGAGCCAGTTTGGATCCACTGACACCAAATAAAACGCAAAAGCCGGGAGCCCGGCTTACGAGGAAACCATGAAAAAGGAGGAGCAAACCATGAAACACCCCCTCACAGCGTTGGCGATTGTTCTTCTCTGCGCCGTTTTTGCCGCCGGATGCGGCTCCACACCCAGTGGCGTGGACGAGGCCTCCGGCATGGCGGAAGAATTCGAGAACGCCCCGGATTGGGTAACAAGCGGCGGCAGCGACATCAAGGGCCTGGCAGGAGTCGGCTCCGCCAGAATCGGGGAGGCCGGTGTGGGCTTTGCCCGGACAGAAGCCATGGCCATGGCAAGAGCTGAAATGGCCCGGCAGATGCAGGTAAAGGTAAAAGACCTGGTCAAAAATTTCACCAAGCAGATCGGGGCCGGACAGGGGCAGACCGTTGACAAGCTATCCGCCCAGGTTTCCAAGCAGGTGACCAGGCAAAGCATCTCCGGCTCCCGGCAGAAAGCCTCCTGGATCTCGCCCAGCTCCACGATTTATACCCTGGTTACGGTGGATCCGGAGAGCGTGCAGAAATATATCAAGGATTCCGTCAAAACCAGTCTAAGGAATGACGAGGCCCTGTGGCAGCAGTTTCAGGCCGAAAAGGGCTTTGAGGAATTGGACGAGGAAATCCGCAAGGAATTCGGGGATTATTCCAACCGGCAGCAATAGCCCGCTGCCTCCTTTTCTGCCCTTTTCCCCGCTTGCCGCGCAAGAGCGCAGCCAGCAGAGTGCAGGAGGGCCCAACCGGCTTCCCCCCGCTCGCAGCGGGAGGCATTTGCCGCCTACAAGAACGGATCAAGTCCCCCGAAAGCCGGATGGAGCTTTATGCCGCAATGTAGGGCTTGTGCCGATCAGACCCGGACAATGCCCTTGACGCCCTCGGCCACGGCCTGCAGGTCGTGCTCATCAGGCCGCCCCCCCATGTCTCCCAGGCGTCCGCTCTCGGAGAAAGCCTTCATCTTCTCCGGCACATAGGCACCTGGCAGATACCATTCCGCAAGGATCTGGAACCCCAGGTGGTCAAACAGCTGGGCCATGTATTTGACCGCCGGCACGGCCTCGTTTACCCCGGTATGCACGCCTCCATAGGTACAGTACACGACGGCCTTCTTGTCCGGCCGCTTGGGCGAGGCGGGCTGGATATCGCCGGTGTCCGCGTACTTCTTGCGCAAACGGCCGAACATCTCCTGCATGGATTTGCCCGGCAGCCACTCGTAGACGCCGGAACCCGCGAAAACCATGTCATAGTCAAGCAGCTCCAGGTCTCCGTTATGCTTTTTCACAGACACGGACTCCACCTGGTGACCGAGATCCTCCAGGGTTTTATCGATGGTTTCCGCGACCTTCTGCGTATTGCCTGTGGATGAATAGTACAGATGCAGTATTTGCATAATTGCAGTTCCTCCTTTTTCTGCAGTAATTTTCCCCGTTATCAATATAAGCTGCAGTTTGCCTCTGTCAAAAATCCGCGGGACATGACACCGGTACCGCTCCCCTTTTCCGCCCCCCCGGTGCCTGCCGGCCGGGCAGGGGGCAAAAAAGGCTTTCCCACCCCCCGGATGCCCGTGTTATGAATAGAGAAAAACACTTGCTATGGACATTCAGAATTCGGAAATACAGCATATATTCAACCAAATAGCCGACCTGATGGAAATCCGGGGCGAAAACCCCTTCCGCGTGCGCGCCTACCGGGAAGCTGCCCGCATCGTTGGTGCAAGTGCCGAGGACATGGCCAAACTGGTCCGGCAGGGCGAAGACCTGACCCGCTTTCCGGGCATCGGCAAGGATCTGGCGGAGAAAATCCGGGAGATTGCCACAACCGGCGCCCTCTCTTCCCTGGAACAGATCAAGCATGATGTGCCCGCATCCCTCCTCGATATTCTGCAGATCCCGGAGCTGGGCCCCAGGAAAGTGGCCGCCCTGTATCACAAGCTGGGCATCACCACTGTTGCCGAACTGGCAGATGCCGCCGAAAAGGGAAAAATCGCCGAACTGGATGGATTTGGCAAAAAAAGCCAGGAAAAAATCGCCAATGCCATCGGTCAGGCCAAAAAAGCCGCCGCCCCCCGCATGCTCCTGAGCGAGGCAAAGCCCCGGGCCCTGGCACTGAAGGCCTACATCGAGGGGGTAGAGGGGACAAAACAGGTAAGCCTTGCCGGCAGCTTTCGCCGTGGCAAGGAGACGGTGGGCGATCTCGACATCCTGGTATCCTGCCGCCGGGGAATGGAACAACAGGTGATGCAGGCATTTGTGGACTATCCGGAGGTGACCGGTGTCCATGCCCACGGCCGTACCAAGAGTTCGGTCACCCTCCGCTCCGGGCTGCAGGTCGATCTGCGCATTATCGCCCAAGTCAGCTACGGTGCGGCGCTTCACTACTTTACCGGATCAAAAGCCCACAACGTAGCCGTGCGGCAGCTTGCCGCGAAAAAGGGACTGAAAGTCAACGAATACGGCGTCTACGAAAACGATACCCGCATTGCCGGCAAGACCGAAGAAGAAGTCTATCAAACAGCGGGGCTCTCCTGGATTGCGCCGGAGCTGCGGGAGAACGGCGGCGAGATCGAGGCCGCCGCTGCCGGCAGCCTGCCGCGTCTGATCCGGCTCTCCGACATCCGCGGGGACCTGCATATGCACACCATGTATACCGACGGCCGAAACAGCCTGGAGGAGATGGCCGAAGCTGCGAAACAGCATGGCTATGAATATATCGCCATTACCGATCACTCCCGGCAGGTAACCATTGCCGGGGGGATGGATGAGAAGGAGCTGCGCCGGCAGATGGAGGCCATCGACCGGCTGAACGAAAAACTGACGGGCATTACCGTGCTCAAAGCCATAGAGGTGGACATCCGCGCCGACGGCAGCCTGGACCTGCCGGATTCGGTGCTCCGGGAACTGGATCTGACAGTGTGCTCGGTACATTATCACCAGCGCCTGCCCCGGGAAAAGCAGACCGAGCGGATAATCCGGGCCCTGGACAACCCCTTTGCCAACATCCTGGGCCATCCCTCCGGGCGGCTGATCAACCGGCGCGAACCCATGGCTCTGGACATGGAAGCCGTTATCAAAGCCGCAGGCCAGCGGGGGGTGGTCCTGGAAATCAACTCGCAGCCGGACCGCCTGGATCTGGCCCACAATTACTGCAAAACGGCTGCCGAACATGGGGTGAAGCTGGCGGTTGCCACGGATGCCCACAGCACGGAGGGACTGCAATCCATGGAGAACGGCATCACCGAGGCCCGCCGCGGCTGGCTGCAAAAAACCGACGTGGTCAACACCCTGCCCCTGGAAAAGCTGCTGCAGGCGCTTGAGCGCAGCTGATGCAGCCCGGGGCCCGGGGCAGAATTCGTATTCCGCACGCATTTTCGCGAATCC
>CAZWNV010000167.1:0-6528 GCA_964635265.1 uncultured Desulfobacteraceae bacterium | reverse complement strand
TTATCATTTGGGTTATCAAAGGAGTTTATATGAAAAAAAAGGTTCTCTAAAGTACCCTTTGATGTATTCTTAAAAATTAACCTTTCCTCATAGCTTATTTTATTTTTTGTTGAATCCAGGATTGCATTAATTATATATTTATTTTGATAATTATCATTGTAATAACCATCATCATTATCCCAATTGGTCCAACCACCATCTGGTGAATAAGAAAATCCGTCATCGGTATCATCCACGATAATTGCATTGGTGGCATCCGCAAGATCACTATTATCCACAATCACGCCCCCGGCATCCAGAATGTCTGAGGCACTTATTGTTTCTCCAAACTCATAAAACGTTGCATTCATATTTATTGTATAGTCATCCGTTGTCGGAAGCGATCTCGGATTATCCGGGTCCATATCATAAGGATCCGTGGACGGTAGCGGGTCGCTCCAGCCCGGGCTGTCCGTCACACTGAGTTCATCCCACCGCGGCCAGGGCTTGTACTCGGTTTCCGGATTATAATACATCTTGTTGGTCTCGTACCACTGGGTCACCCACTCCATTCTCCTGTCAACACTATCGCCATAGTCACATAAAGGAGGCCAGCTATAAGAGTATATATCCCCGGGATCATCAAAAACATATCCGTATCCGTGGTAGAGTCCGCTGCTGTCTCCATGCTCGTCATCCATCATCATGGACCAGTCCATGGAACCGGAATCATCGAGCAGAAACATGATGTTGCCGGGAGCGGGCTGCTCTTGTGTATCAAGGGGGATCTCGGCAAGGTTATCAAAAACGCACTGAGACTGAGCCCCGGCGACCGAAATAAAGCCAAAAAACACCAGGAACGTTGCGAACACGGTCGCCATTACGCCCAACCTGCTTTTGTATTGATGCAAAAAATCCATAATCCCTACCTGCCTTTCCTATCGGAAATCGGTTCTTTAATAGAAATATCTCCTGACCCCCAACTCCATGCGCAGCATGCCGAAGCCGTTGTCCTTGCTACTGCTATCGAGCGACACATATTCCCCGAGCACTCGCCCCTTCTTGCAGGGCGGCGCCCCACCGCCCGTCATCTTGGCTGTGGAGCCGCTTTCCAGCTCCCATCCCACAAGGGCGATCCGGAGGGTATTGTTGTCATCTTCCCCCCGGTCACTAAGAATGGAGAGGGAATTGGTATTATCATTAGTGACCAGATCGGGAATAACAGAATTCCCGGTCGTCAAGCACCGGGTAGTAGAATCAGGCTTATACCAATCGTCCGTAGTCCAGTTCGTATCCTTGCTGACTATCCAATCGGAGGAACTCGAATCCGGGTCCAGATTGGAGGGATCCGTGGCATCGATTTGAATAACGTCCTGCAATCCCTCCATGAGCGCAGCCTCCACGAGGTTTACATTCTGTCTGTGGATTGCGGTGTTCCGGACAATAAAATTCTCCGTTATCGTGGTATCAGCTGACATGATGGCGATAACCGTCATGATCGCAAGGATCATTAAGGCCAGCACAATAACCGATCCGTTCTCCCTATCCCGGGCAAGCGGGAGCTGCAACAATTTTCTCACCATAAGGCCATACCTGTTAGTCATATGAAAAACTTGAAATTTTAATCGATTTTCGGATTAGTCGATCCCGTCAGCAGCCCAGGTTTTGACAAACTCCACCTTTGCCAGGGATTCAGTCGCCGGATCACCGCCCGGCTTCGTCACAGCCACGGTTATGGTCTTGGAAACGGTATACGTCCCATTCGGCACCCCTGTGAGCACAGGATCCCCGGCTGAGGGAGGCGGAACAGTAACCTGCCCGATCGGCTCGTCATTTTCCACCCGCCAGTGCACCTGATACCGTCCATTCAAGCGGTTCTCGTTATGCTCGAAATCCGGAAATGCTTGGGTATCCTGGAGATCAGGCTCCGTCTCATCAATTTCATCCGTATCCCCATCAGAATCGTCGTCATCACCGTTATCATTCGCGTAAAACGGCATCGCTTTCAGCACCTCTGCCTGGTCTTCCAGCACCGTCCAGGCCTCTGTTTTTCTGGCAATATCGCCTGTCCGCATCAATGAGCCGGTCTGCAGGGCCCCCATGGCCATAAACCCAATGGAAAATATCGCCAATGCAATGAGCACTTCAATAAGCGTAAAACCGGAATCTTTGCTTAGCCTGTATCTGGAACGAGGCATAAACCCTATTTCCCCTTTTTAAACTGTTAGCGGCCCATATTGCGGCAGTTGATCGTGGTGGTCAGCCGCAGGCGCCGGAAGCTGTCGTTTTGTGCAGAAAGAATCACGTCTCCCTGCTGGTTTTCGTAGGAGTTGGTGTTCGTGTAGGAACTTAAAAACCCTCGAACTTCTTCTCCAGCCCGGGCTACCAGGGTAACCTCAATCCTTCGGATCTCGTCTTCATCTCCTGCGCTTACAGAATTCCCATCCCCGTCCAGGTATACAAAATTCAGGGCATCCACATTGCGGGCGAGCGGCTCCAGCCCGCTAAGGGTGCCGCCGCTACAAGAGGACCCCGGCGCATTGGGCGAGCCGGTTTCCCTGCCAAGGTGGCATTCCACCCCGGCAGCAATATTATCATTGAGGCCGTCAGCAGGACTGTCTCCATCATTTGTCAAGCAATATCGGATCACCTCATCATCATCGCATATATCCCCGTCAGAGCGGTTGTTGCCTCCATCGTCATCGACATCAAGAGAAAAAATCAACTCCCCCGGATCTGCAGTGATAATCCCGGCATCGGAGCTCCCCTCGGGGTCGCAGCCCGCCATCCGGATTTCATGGGTCATCACTTCTAGCGCAGCCCTGGCATTCTGGTTCATATCGGTAAGCACCTCCTGGATATTCTTGGCCCTCACCTGAACCTGGTAAGCTGATACAATTGCCGCCATTACAATTCCTGCAGCAGCCATGGCAATCAACAACTCGATTAACGTAAAGCCTTTTTCCTCCATATCCACCATAAATATCCTCTGTTCTCAGGGGCATCGTTCTATTCGGGAGCTGCCAACCCTGGAAATCTCTATTTCCCTGCACAAGCCGGCGTTGTTCTGAATTGTGATTGTACCTATGTTGGCAGCCATTCCCCTGCTGTTATACTGCAAGGGGTTATTATCGTATGAAACGGTGATGCCGGTTTGCAAATTATGGGTTTGAATTTGATGCGTGTTGGTTCCCCGGTTCCATTTGTCTGTCTGAAAGCTGTTGTTCGAACCTCCGGGAGCCGGAAAAGTGACTTCCGCCTGGGAGTTGTTTTTGACGGCGAACATGCGCACCCCTTCTATTTTGGTCTTCACTTCGCGCACCGCGGAATTGAACTGGGCGTTTCGATACCAGGTGATGGCATTCGGGGTAGCTATCGCAGCAAGAATCGCAAAGATGGCAATAGCGATCATCATTTCAATCAGTGTAAATCCACCCTTTTTATGCATTGTCTCCCCTTTACAGAAAGATAGATAAGCATTCGGTGCATTGGGCATACAATTTATATGCCAAAAGCGTTCTATTCCTTCTTTCGGGAGGCGGCGGCAGAGTTTATTCCCCCGATTTTTCATATTATTCTTTGAAGCCACAGCCCGGCCGGAGTTTGCGCGGAAGAGTTCTGCAGCCCCGGCCGGACGCCCGCAAAAAGCAAAAACTAGAAAACAAATTAATAGCACCCTTAAAACTTTTAAGAGCTAAAAAACTCTTTACTTTTATCGCTTTTTATGTTTAGTCTTTTACGCAATCTGAATTGCGTATTTTACGTATATAATTTTTAGCGGCAATGTTTTTTATGCGCACCCTCTTCAAACATGGCGCCAACACCGGCAAAGGCTTCAGGGACAGCGGATTTACCCTGCTCGAGCTGATGACGGCTGTTACCGTCATCAGCATTATGACGGCCATTGCCATGCCAAACTTTCTGGCGTGGCAGCGGTCTGCAAGGCTCAGATCCGCGGTGCGGGGCCTTGTCACCGATCTTTCCCTGGCCCGGAGCCGGGCGATCAACACCGGCCTGGACGTGATCGGCAGCTTTTCCAAAACCGGCTACCGGATCACCGTGGATACCAACGGCAATAACAAAGCGGATGCCGCGGACAAGCCCCTTCGGGACAAAAGCTATCCGGCGGGCGTCTCCATGACCGCAACCACGTTTTCCAAGGCTGCGGCCCTTTTCCACCCCAGCGGCTCGGTAAACGGCGGCACCCTGTACCTGGGCAAAAGCGCGGCGCCGGCGATAAAGGTGGTTGTCAACTTTGCCGGCCGGATTCGGACCGCAAAACCCTGAAAACAGCTATGCCTGCAAAAAATGCGCAGAACTCCAAACCGGCCGGCTTCACCCTGGTGGAGCTGATGGTCGCCATGGCGATTGCATCGGTTTTGATGACCGCGTTGTATGGATTCTACAACGCATATTCGCGCACGATCGCCGTGCAGAACGCGGCAGCCTGGGCGCAGCAGAACCTGCGGACCGGCATGGCGCTTATGCGCCGCGATATCCGCACCGCCGGCCTGGATCCGACGGGCAAGGCCGCGGCGGGAATCGCCGAACAAAAAAAACAGAAAATCCGGGTGACGGCTGACAGAAACGGAAACGGCCATATTGACCAGCACGATTTTGAGAAGATTACCTACCAGCTCTGCGGAACGGACCTGCGCCGCATCCTCTATGAGGGCAGCAGCAGCCAGAGCAGCCGCACTGTCCTGGAAAACGTCACGAAACTGGCATTTGGCTATTCCGGAGCCGAAATCACGGTCGCCCTGGCTGTACAGGAATCTGCGGCCATGGCGGAGCCTGTCGTCCGAAGTCTTGAGACCCGGCTCTACTGCCGGAACCTGGATCTTTGAGGAACCTGGATCTTTAAGAAAACCGGATCGTTGAGAAAACTGGATCGTTGAGGGGAAAAAGGAGAAACGATAAGAAGGATGAGAAAAGAAGGATTCAGCCTGATTGAGGTTTTGATCGCGATGGCCATCTTTGCCATTGGCGTACTTGGGCTCGCAGGCCTGCAAATTCGGGCCTTCCGGGACAACCAGGCCGCAAGGCTGCAGACAGAAGCCGTCCATCTGGCCGAAGCACACCTGGAGGAGCTCGCCGCCCTGGCCTACGATGATCCCGCCCTTTCTCCGGGCAGCTACAGCCGATCCGGGGCGGGTCCGGCCGGCCGATTTCACCTGCATTGGACAATACGCAAAGATACACCGATAAACGGGGCCAAGACCATTTGCCTGCGTGTCAGCTGGGATGCCGGGCGAGGACACCGCAGGGCGGAATTCACCCACATTCTAAGCAAGATGGCTTCATAAAAAATCCAATATCTTACGAGAGCATCGACAATGGGTCATAAAAAGCTTCGACAAATCCCCTGCGGACAGAACGGGAGCATCATGACAGCCGCCCTGATGATCACGGCGATTCTCACGCTCATCGGGGTTTACTGCCTCGCCGCATCCACCACGGAACAGCAGATTGCCGCCAATATGCACATCCGGAAACAGGCCTTCTACAACGCGGATACCGGGGTGCAGTTTGCACTTGCCAGCCTGAAGAAGGACCTGCAGTCGGGCAAAACCGTGCTGCCGGCCAAAACGGGCAAGGCACGGGCTTTTGTACCGGCAGCGCCTCCGCCCGGGGCGGCAGCATTTACCATATCCCGGATACGGATGCTAAGGGCAACAAAAGAGGGCCGCATATACGCCTTGCACAGCACCGGTTCTGCAGAAAACGCCCTCGGCAGGATCAAGGCCCGGATCAGGGCCGAATTTCTCCGCCCCTTTACCCCGGTCCTTTGCTATGGCGCCTTTGGCGATAAGAAAGTGGCGATACAAAACACCGGCGTGGTGGAAAGCTACAACAGCAAAAGCGATGACCCCCGCCACAGCAGCCCGTATGCGGACAACTTCGCATCCACCCACCAGGCGGATATCGCTTCCAACAAGACACTGACGGGCAAAAACAGGGCCCACATCGACGGAGACTGTGCACTCGGGGAAAGCGGCGGGAGCCCGGCGGAAAACAAGCTGCCCGAAGATGCGGATGTATACGGAAAACGGGGAATGAAAGCCGGCCGAATCGCGGCCGATCCCCTGGGAATCAACTCCGGCGGGCGCTGCGATCCCGCCGCATACAAGAGCAGAAACGACAACGGGGCCGTTGCAGCCTCCCTGACCCTGAAAAACGGGGAGCGGGAGACGCTGACCGGGGCCCCCGGGGGTGCGGATTATTACTTTACCGATGTGGTTCTGCAAAACGGGGCTGAACTGGAAATTGACACAACGGACGGACCGGTCAATATCTTTGTTGACGGCGGCGGCTTCAAGGCCCAAAACGGCTCAGCCATCCACTCCGGCGGCAGCGCCATGGACCTGGCGATCTATGCCAACCACGAGTCCAGCGGCGCAGGCCCTGCAATCGCGTTCCACAACAACAGCAGCCTCGAAGGCCTCGTGTATGCCCCCGGCGCAAGCGTAGTGATCCAAAACAAGGCGGACTTCCGCGGCGCTGTCTGGGCCGGCAGGGTGGCGGTGAAAAACAGCGGCAGCTTCTTTT
>CAZWNV010000166.1:0-6565 GCA_964635265.1 uncultured Desulfobacteraceae bacterium | reverse complement strand
TTCCTCCTATTTTTGCTGAAAAAATGCCGCCAGTTCATCCCCCATTTCTTCAATCATGGATTGTATGGCCTGTTTCCGGGATTCCGCATCCATAAGGAATCAATGGCTTTGAGAGCTCCCACAACCCCCTCCTGGAACAAGTCGTCCAGGCCGATTGTCTGTTTCAACTGCTCGCTGGATTTGCCGTAAAAATAGTTTGCCCAGTATTTGATCAGACCATAATATTGAGACAAACAGTGTTCTCTTTTCATCTCTATAAATATAATCGATTGGTTGTTGGATTTTTTTCATCAGAAGGGAATTTTTTGCCTGCACCCTCATTATTTTCCAACTCGAATCGTCTTGCAATTATTTTTTGGCCGAATGGGGGGCATTATTCCGATTCCCTCCGGGGCTTTGAACATCAATTGAAATCAGAGGTCTTTCATGATTGTAGGAAAAGTTGACGCCGGCGCCTGTGGTTTTCAGACCCGGATTGAAGCCGCAGCCTCCGGCATGGAAACAGTGCGTATCCATATTGAAAGCGAATGCCCCGACATTCAAAAAGCAGCAGCAGACTTGAAAGAAATTGCCATCATGGAGGAGGCTTTCGGGAAAATCGGGGCAACCCGGGTTTATGAAACAATCGCCCGCTACTGCAAGCATGCTTCCTGCCCTGTCCCCATGGCGATCCTCAAGTCGGCGGAAGCTGCCGCAGGGATTGCCCTGCCCAAGACAGTCTCTCTTACAATGGAAAAAATCGAAGACGAGAGGGAAAGATGAAGTTCTTGTGAAACAATCGGTCGCCGGCACCTTGCATCGCTACGAAAATTATGCGTCGCGGTTTGTGCGTGCACGAAATATCGAAGTCTGGCTGCCGCCGGGATATGACGGCAGGCAGCGGCTGCCCGTGATATATATGCAGGATGGACAGAATCTGTTTGATCCGGGGTGCGCATACACCGGGGTGGACTGGGGCGTGGACGAGACCCTTGCCCGTCTGGCGGAAAAGGGGGAGATCCGTGCAGCCATTGTTGTGGGGTTATGGAACAGCGAGCTGCGCTGGCGGGAATATATGCCCGAAAAGGCGCTCCGGACGGCGGGAGAATCGAAGGCGAAGTCCCGCTTTGTGCGGGAACAGGGAGGGACGCCCATATCGGATCGCTATCTGCGATTCCTGGTGGCCGAGTTCAAGGCATTGGTGGACGCAACATACATGACGCATGCAGGGCCCGGGGATACTTTCCTGATGGGGTCGAGCATGGGCGCTTTGCTTTCGCTTTACGCGCTGTGTGAATATCCGGATCTGTTTGGCGGCGCGGGCTGCCTGTCCACACATTGGCCGGCAGCAGACGGGGCGATGCTGGAATATCTGAAAACGGCCCTACCGGCGTCCGGCAGGCACCGGCTCTACTTTGATTATGGCACAGAGACTCTGGATGCAGCCTATCCGCCGTATCAGCGGCAGGTCGACGCAATGCTGCACAAAAGGGGATATCAAGAGGGAAGAGACTGGATAACGCATTGTTTTGCCGGGTCAGATCACTCCGAGCGTTGCTGGCGCGAGCGGCTGGATATACCATTGAAGTTTTTATTGGGGCAATAACCGCGCGGAGCGGCTGCTCGCCCCTCGGGCCGGAAGCCCCGGGCAAAGCCCGGGGCTTTTCAAGAAATGCCGGCCCCTGCCTACATCCCGGGCAGTGCGTCAAGCATTTTGTTATCCGCCGAGCTGTTCAACTGAAATCCCACCACGTCCGTATCTGCGCTAAAAGCAATGTAGCTGCCCTCCGCGGCGGCACCGCTGAACAACGCCTCGCCGGTTTCTACCTTTTTTGCATGCCCGGCCAGGGGTAGGGTCTTCTCTGCCGCCACAGTGCCGTCATCTTGATAAAGGCGCAAGGAAACCTCCGCGCTGCCGGCCGCCGTGTTGACAAAGGCGATACCGGTCCAGCCCTCGGCCTCCAGCTTGGGGAAGACGCCCTGCTGCCGCTTGATATTGACCGCCGAATACCCCGCCAATTGATCGGCATTGGTGGTTCCGAACAGCTCAAAACCGTTTAAAGGCCGGGACGCCTCTATCGCAAACCAGGCGGTCTCTGCCGGCAGACCCAAATCCCCGGCATCGCCATAGTACTTCCCCTCTGCCCCGATCTCTGCCCCCAGCTCGGCCAGGGCCGTGCCATCTTTTCTGTAGGGCTTGACGGTCAGCTCAGCCGCTGCACTGCCCGGCTTGCAGGCGGCTATCCCCGTCCACCACGTTTGATTGCTGGCGACATGGGGAAAATAGAGGGTCTCCGAGCACTCATTTCGCAGCAGCACACCGCTTAAGCGCTTTTCCGCCCCGAACAGCTCCAGGCCGATGACACCGTCTGCGTCAGAGAGAACCCCCCATGCTATCTCCTCCTGCGAAGCGTCGTCAAAAAGCTCTTTTATGGAAAATTGTTTATGTTCACCGGGCCGAAGCGAAAACCCGACGGAGTCGCCCGTGTTAAAGGTTATGGTGACATATTTGGTGGTATCCATGGTGTTGACAAGAGCCAGACCGGTCCACCACGTGTTGTTGGATGCGACGTGGGGGATGTATATGTCCCCCGTGTTGACTTCCTGTACTGCCGGCACGGCAACCCGGAAGACCCCGTCTTGATAGAACTTGGTATATCCGCATATCCCCGCCGAATCCGAAGAGGCTCTCATATATTTGATATTGCCGCCATTGGAGAACTCCTCGCCAATCGTGAAAGCCCGGCGGCCGTTGGCCGATACCACCAGGGCCTCTTCAGACACCTTCTCTCCCTGGTCATTATAAGCTTTCAGCGTCGCTTCCAGCTCCTGCGCATTCGTATTAATCAGGCAGATCTCGGTTTCCCACTTCTGGCTGCAAGCTATATGAGGGAAAAAAATCGTCTTTGCAAAATCGCCGGATCGGGATATAGCGGCAACGTAGGCCTCGTATTGGATACCCACGTAGACAGTCCGGGTTGTTTCATTGACTGCGATGCCGGAGGTGTTATTGCCGGCTCCAACGAAATCGATAACCGTGTTGTCTGCGCCATCAATAACGGCCATGTCCCAGTAAAAACCCACGTAAATGATGTCGGACGACTGGTTAACGGCCACGGCAGATGGATTGTCTTCAAAATTGATGGTTTTGAAAACCGTGCCCCGCGCGCCGTCTATCACGGATATGGACTGATCCTGGGAGTTCGAGACGTATATCGTGTTGGTACTCTCGTTTATCCCGGTATAGCGGGGATATTCCCCCACGGTAATGCTGCCGGAAACATTATTGCTTTCCCCGTCAATGACGGAAACCGTATTCGTGGACGGGTGGGTCACATAAATCATGTTTGCCGTCTCATTGACGCCAACGCCCCAAGGGCTGGGATCCGGCAAGGAAATGGTTTCTGCAATGGTATTGTCCGTTCCATCAATTACAGTGATTGCATCACTATAAAAGCCTGCTACATAAACCCGGTTTGTGGCTTCATTGACGGCCACCCCCCGCGCCTCGGATTCCAAATCAATGGTTTTCGTGACAGTGTTGGTGTTTCCGTCAATAACAGAGACCACCTCTTTCGACCAGTACGCCACATACACGGTATTGGTGGCTTCGTTCACGGCAATACCAAACACAAAAGAATCCTGGCCTTGCCCCAAATCGATGGTTTTCGAAACGGTGTTGTCGGCTCCATTGATCACGGAGACCGTGCCATCGTCGGCATTCGTAACGTAAACAGTATTGGTGGCTTCATTGAGCGCCACACGACGCGGATCTTCTCCCACCTCGATGCTCGTTTTCGCAAAACTCTGGGCCCCTGCCAGTCCTGCGCAACTGATTGCCGCAACGACCGCCATCACTTGAAACAAAACCTTCATTCCCCCCTCCTTTTTTGGCTGTTCTCCGCCCCAAATCCCGCCGGAACAAAAAAAACCGGTGAACAAGCACACCGGTTTCTTATAATTTTATAAATAGAATAGTATCCAAAAAAAGTCAACAGTTAGAAGAAATTCCTTCTAGAACAATTCTTTGCCCGGCATTTCCGGGATGTTCCTTGCGAAGGAACGCAGCATCATTAAGCTGCAGCTACTCCCGTAACCGCGCCTACATCCCGGGCAGTGCGTCAAGCATTTTGTTATCCGCCGAGCTGTTCAACTGAAATCCCACCACGTCCGTATCTGCGCTAAAAGCAATGTAGCTGCCCTCCGCGGCGGCACCGCTGAACAACGCCTCGCCGGTTTCTACCTTTTTTGCATGCCCGGCCAGGGGTAGGGTCTTCTCTGCCGCCACAGTGCCGTCATCTTGATAAAGGCGCAAGGAAACCTCCGCGCTGCCGGCCGCCGTGTTGACAAAGGCGATACCGGTCCAGCCCTCGGCCTCCAGCTTGGGGAAGACGCCCTGCTGCCGCTTGATATTGACCGCCGAATACCCCGCCAATTGATCGGCATTGGTGGTTCCGAACAGCTCAAAACCGTTTAAAGGCCGGGACGCCTCTATCGCAAACCAGGCGGTCTCTGCCGGCAGACCCAAATCCCCGGCATCGCCATAGTACTTCCCCTCTGCCCCGATCTCTGCCCCCAGCTCGGCCAGGGCCGTGCCATCTTTTCTGTAGGGCTTGACGGTCAGCTCAGCCGCTGCACTGCCCGGCTTGCAGGCGGCTATCCCCGTCCACCACGTTTGATTGCTGGCGACATGGGGAAAATAGAGGGTCTCCGAGCACTCATTTCGCAGCAGCACACCGCTTAAGCGCTTTTCCGCCCCGAACAGCTCCAGGCCGATGACACCGTCTGCGTCAGAGAGAACCCCCCATGCTATCTCCTCCTGCGAAGCGTCGTCAAAAAGCTCTTTTATGGAAAATTGTTTATGTTCACCGGGCCGAAGCGAAAACCCGACGGAGTCGCCCGTGTTAAAGGTTATGGTGACATATTTGGTGGTATCCATGGTGTTGACAAGAGCCAGACCGGTCCACCACGTGTTGTTGGATGCGACGTGGGGGATGTATATGTCCCCCGTGTTGACTTCCTGTACTGCCGGCACGGCAACCCGGAAGACCCCGTCTTGATAGAACTTGGTATATCCGCATATCGTCGAAGAATCACAGAAGAATATGACATACCCGATGTTTTCGGGGTTGGAAAATGCATCTCCAATGGTTACAGCCCG
The DNA here is from genome assembly GCA_964635265.1 of uncultured Desulfobacteraceae bacterium. Taxonomy (GTDB): domain Bacteria; phylum Desulfobacterota; class Desulfobacteria; order Desulfobacterales; family Desulfosalsimonadaceae; genus M55B175. The sequence continues at coordinate 1,425 of CAZWNV010000166.1, read as the reverse complement.
GCGGCCGTTAGCCGGCAGTGTTAGCGATTTTTCCGCGACTTTGCCGCCCTGATTGTTGTAGGCCGCCCACACCCCCGGGATTTCCCGCGATTCCTTGTTGACAACCGCAACCTCCGTCTCCCATTTACCCTTGCTGGCTATATGAGGGAAAAAATAGGATTCAGAAAAATTGCCGGAAGCGTTTTCGCCGGAACTCCCGATTCCCACCCGAGCCAGGGTGTAATACTCCTCTCCGGCATCGCCGAGGGTCATTACATCCCCGTCCACCGTGATCTTCTCCCGGTTGCCGGAATACCCGTTCGGGCCATCGCTCTCATTGTCGTCGTATTCCGGATAAAACGTCATGTAGTTCGTGGCCGCATCATACACATAACTGCCGTATTCCACCTCGCCGCCGTTTCTGCTTTCCCAGTAAATATAGTAGCCCCCCGGATACAAAGTAAAACTCGTCCATTGCACTTGCGGATCCCCCCACGTATCATAGCCGGATCCCCAGCTGCCCACAAAGGGCTTGTCTTTATCCACAACCCGGTTCAGGGTATAGTAATCTTCCGCGGCATCACCGAGGGTCATTACATCCCCGTCCACCGTGATCTTCTCCCGGTTGCCGGAATACCCGTTCGGGCCATCGCTCTCATTGTCGTCGTATTCCGGATAAAACGTCATGTAGTTCGTGGCCGCATCATACACATAACTGCCGTATTCCACCTCGCCGCCGTTTCTGCTTTCCCAGTAAATATAGTAGCCCCCCGGATACAAAGTAAAACTCGTCCATTGCACTTGCGGATCCCCCCACGTATCATAGCCGGATCCCCAGCTGCCCACAAAGGGTTCGCCATCAAAATTTTCGTGTAGTTCCAAACCAAGAGCTGTCCGGGGAGCCAAAACAGTATCTGCCTGCCTCGACTGCAAGGTAGAAAAAACCGAAAAAACCAATATCAGCACCGGTATCCAGCTTTTCATCGATTCACCTCCTGACTTTAACCTGCATCATGTTGTACTCCTAAGAGCATAAAAAAGGCCGAACCGCCATTGTGGAAATGGCAGCCCGGCCATCTCGGACCCGAAGCACCAATAACTCTGCACCGACAAGACCCGTGGCTTTCCGCCCTATTCTCACGAATAGTTTGGCTTTTTCATGGTATAGTAAGCAATAATCTTAAATGAAAGTCAAGTATGATGGCTTCGTAAAAAGTCCAATATCTTCGTTGCGCTGCATCCCATCGGAATTTCACGTACTCTATGTACGCTGCATTCCTCGGGATTTGCGACGCCCCCGGATCTTAAAGGGGCTTGAACTTTTTACTTTGCCATCCCTAACTGACTTCTAAGCAACTTTTATGCTGATGGTATCGGGGGAAGGCGGTTTTCTTGCTCCCCGGTCATTTTGGGAGCGTTCCAAACACCCGGCGAAATTTCTTGAAC
>CAZWNV010000165.1:0-6650 GCA_964635265.1 uncultured Desulfobacteraceae bacterium | reverse complement strand
GCACAGGGTGCGCCCTTCGTGTTCCGGCCCCAACGGAATCCCGGTTTTGGGAAAGGAGTGACAATCAATGCTGGAGCTTAACAATGTCGAGGTGAAATACCTGAATACGATCCTGGTTCTCAAGGGAGTGAACTTCAGCCTCGACAAGGGCAGCCTGGTCTGTCTGCTGGGAGCCAACGGTGCCGGCAAAAGCACCACCCTGAAAGCGATCTCGGGACTTCTGCGAACCGAAGAGGGCGCTGTCACCGACGGCGGGATCTATTTCGAAGGCAAGCCGATCCACAACAGGTATCCGGAGGAAATCGCCGCCATGGGCATTCTTCAGGTGGTCGAGGGACGGCACATGGCCGAGCACCTGACCGTTGAAGAAAATATTCGCGCCGGCGGCCTGATCAACAAGGGGTCCAGAAAACAGATGGCCGAGGATCTGGACATGGTCTATTCCTACTTTCCCCGGCTCAAAAACCTGAAGAACCGCATCGCCGGCTACTGCTCCGGGGGGGAGCAGCAAATGATGGTTATCGGCAGGGCCTTGATGGGCCATCCCAAGGTGGTGCTGCTCGATGAGCCCTCGCTCGGCTTATCCCCCCTGCTGGTAAAAGAGATTGCCGAGATTATCGGACGCATCAACAGGGAAGAAAAGGTCGCCATACTGCTGGTGGAACAGAATGCGCCCATGGCACTGGAACTGGCCTCCTACGGGTACGTCATGGAAACCGGCCGGGTTGTCCTGGACGGTACGGCCGAAGCCCTGAAAAACAACGAGGACGTGAAGCAGTTCTACCTGGGTCTCACCGGGGTGGGACAGAAGCGCAGCTACCGGGAGGTAAAACATTACAAGCGGCGCAAGCGGTGGCTGGGCTAGCCGGATACACGGGATGATAATGCAAACGAGGAGAACCCATGGAAGAGACGGCAAAAATGAAAATCATGGTTGGCTACAGCGGTTCGGATATCTCCCGCGCTGCTCTTTCCCTGGCACGGGAGCACGCCCTGGCTTTTCATGCCAAGGTCCTTGTCATGACCTCGATGGAGGGCGGATCCGGCGAAACCATGCAGGATATTGAACGCGTGGAGCAACGCCTGCAGGAAGCCAGGAAGTTCATGGAGGAAAAGGGGGTGGAATGCGAAATCCATCAACTCGCCCGCGGGCTTTCTCCGGGGGAGGATCTGGTCATGTTTGCCCGGGAGAACAATATTGACCTCATGTTTGTCGGGGTGGAGAAAAAATCCAAAACCCAAAAACTTCTTATGGGCTCAACCGCCCAGTACATCATTTTAAAAGCACCCTGTCCGGTCACAGCCGTGAAATCCGGCTCCGGCGAATAAAGCCCCTGTCTGCCCGCCCCGGGCCTTTATCTGTCTCCGCTTCGGCCCGGGATCGTCCGGAGAGCAATATACCTTGACCTTTTTGCGCTTTTTTGAAAATATCATGAAAACCAAAGAAAAACTGCGCAAGGAGTCAATCAATGGATATAAACGCCTATTGCCCGGAAAAGCTCCTGTCTGCCGAAGAAGCGGTAGCCAAGATCAAGAACGGGAGCCGGGTGTTTATCGGAACCGGATGCGGGGAGCCCCAGCAGCTTATCCACTCCATGGTCGAAGACATCTCCATCCAGGACATCATCATCTACCAGATGCTGTCCTCGACCTTTTCCCAGTACATCCATGATCCGCAGTTTTCCAACCGCTTTTCCCTGAAGCTGTTTTTTATCAGTCTCCACATGCGGCAGGCGGCTTTTGAGGGCAAAATTGACTACATACCGGCCTATCTTTCCCAGATTCCCGAGCTCTTCCATTCCAAGCAGATCGGCCTGGACGTGGCCCTGGTTCAGATCAGCCCGCCGGACCGATACGGATTCTGCAGCCTGGGGATATCCGTGGATATCACCCTCTCCGGCATGAACAACGCCCAGCTCGTGATCGCCCAGGTAAACCCCCGCATGCCGAGAACATGGGGGGACGGCTTTGTACACATAGACGATCTGGACTACCTTGTCTATCACGAGGAACCGCTGGTGGAGGCGCTGCCGGAGGCCAAAAACCAGTCCATCGTGGAGCGCATCTCCAAGTACGTAAGCCAGCTTGTTGACGACGGGTCCACGCTGCAGGTGGGCTTCGGCCACCTGCCCAACTACATCCTCACCTACCTGAGCGACAAAAAAGACCTGGGAATCCATACGCAGGTCATCACCGACGGTTTTCTGCCCCTTTTCGAAAAAAAGGTGATCACCAACAAGAAAAAGTCCTATCTGCCAAACCGCGTGGTAACCAGTTTGTGCATGGGTTCGGAGAAACTCTACCAGTTTGTCGACAACAACCCCATGTTCTATTTCCGGGTCGCCGATTTTGTCAACGATCCCAACGTCATTGCCAAAAACGACAACCTGATCTCCATAAGCTCGGCCCTGGAAATCGATCTTACCGGCCAGATTTCCACGGACTCCAAGGGCTATCTTTTCTACAGCGGCATCGGCGACCAGGTGGACTTTATCCGGGGCAGCAAAATGAGCCGGGGGGGCTTCTCCATTATTGCGCTGCCTTCTACCGCCCAGAACGAACAGGTTTCCCGGATTGTCTCGCACTTGAGCGAAGGGGCGGGAGTGGCCACCACCCGCGGCGACGTGGATGTCGTGGTTACCGAATACGGTATCGCGGAACTCCATGGCAAGGGAATCTATCAACGAGTAATGGAGCTGGCCCAGATCGCCCATCCCAAATTCCGGGAAGAACTGATCAGTGCCGCCAAGAAGCGGCATTACATATTTGCCGATCAACTGCCGCCCAGCAAGCAGGATCTCATGTTCCTGGAGGATTACAAATCCCACCTGGAGCTGGAAAGCGGGAAAACCATAGAGCTCCGGCCGCTTTTGCCCTCGGATGAGTTTGCCGCCCGCAACTTCTACTATTCGCTGCAGGAGACCACCGTATTTTACCGCTTTTTTTATCGGCGCAAAATCTTTTCCCGGGAAATGCTGCAGAAACAATGGGCCGCCGTGGACTACCGCCAGAACATGACCATCATCGGCATCGTACAGCGGGGCAAACACAAGGAAATCGTGGCCATCGGCTCCTACGGAACGGCGGAGGAAGGCACGGACGTAGCCGAGGTAGCCTTTGTGGTCAAAGAGGAATATCAGGGCCTGGGCCTGGGGACCTACCTCCTGCAGATCCTGGAAAAAATCGCCAAGGAAAACAAGTTCAAGGCGTTTACGGCCACGGTGCTGAGCGAGAATCGCGCCATGCTCCGGGTTTTTGAAAAGCAGTATCCGCATGCGGATATCAAGTACGGCTACTCCGGGGAGATCGAGGTATACATGCCCTTTGGTCCCCATGAGGCAGAGGCGGAAGACGGCGGTTCCGAAACCCGGGCGCACACGGGCTCGGAATAGCCCCCTCTTATCCCCGTGTCGTGCGGAATCCGCCTGTGCCGCCGGCTTTGAGCCTGGCCACAAGCGTTTCGAAAGCTTGATTCAGCTTGATAAATGCCTCGTGATTTCCGCCCTTGTCCGGATGCCGCTGCTGAGCCATGCTCCGGTAGTGGCTGGTCAATTCCCGCACGCTCAGGGAGGAGAAGGATTCGGGGGAGAGTCCCATTACGGCCAGGGCCTCGTCCTGCTTGAGGCGGCCCCTGGCCGGAGGCGGCCGAAAAGCCCGCTTGCGGGCTATCCATTCCCAGAGCAAATCCTCCAGGTAGCGGCTTTCCCCGAAGTCGGCATCAAAAAACCAGCACACATAACGAACAAGATACTCGTTGAGCCATCTGCCACAGCCCAGATCCGCCCAGAACTCCTTGTCCGCGTTGAGGCGGCATACCTCCTCCAGGAAACAGGCATCCACCTCCTCCCGTGCCAGCACCTGGGGGAACCTGCGGGCGATGACGCCCGGAAAGTGACTGGCAACATCAAATATGACGTACGGATAGACCTTCTTCTCCCGGGCCTCCAGGATGCTCTCCTTTTCCATGAAGAACTGCTCAATCTCATCCCGGGATTTATCCAGGAGTTCGCGGTAGATCTTCTGCGGCGATCGGGCGATGCGGGACTGGTCCATTTCCATAAAGCGCAGATAATGCATGCGCCGCCTGTCAAAAATATGAAAATTCGCCTCTTCCGAGCGTCTGACCTGCTCGCGCAGGCTGTTCTGCTCCGATCGCGTCATGCCATCCCGGGAGAAAGCCGTAATCACCCGCTGGGTTTCGGGGTCCAGGTAGGGGAAGAACACCCGCTCAAGCTCATCATTGTCCGGCTTCACCCCAAGCTCGACTAGCCGGTCGCACAGGCTTTCCCGGATATAAAAAGCGCAGCCGTCATCCGGATAGACCAGGTAATCCCTTGGATCCTCGCCGAGATAGAAAAGGTCCCGGCTCTTTAGCGTGCCGGCCGAGGGGTAGCTCTGGCGCAGATAATAATGGGTCGTTCCCTTGTGCCGTTGTTTTGCAATATACATAATTCTATAGTAAGCGATTCCGGACGGTTTTGCAATCACGCCGGCAGGTTTTGCCCAGCGGGGTGAAATACCGGAGGATATGGCTTAATCCAGGGCCGCTACTTCATAATAGAGTGTATAGCTGGTAAGAATTTCTGCAATTTTTTCTTTGACAGCCTCCATGTCCGTTCCGGAAGCGGGCCTGACAAAAATATCCACCCGGGTGCCGTGGATTTTGTCTTCTCCCACGCTTACCGCATAATCATCCACCCTGGAGCCAAGCGCCTGCAGCTCCTTCTCATAGGCCCGCCTGGCGGCGTCATAGCGAAGGGCCGGCTTGAACACCTTGCCGACGGGAGTTAACGGAATTTCCGGAGTAATCACCACTTCCTTGGGAACGGCTGCGCGCTCGCCCACGTGATCCCTGGCCCAGGCCATCACATCGCTCTCCCGTATATCAGCGCCTTCCGCCACTTCCACATAGGCCACCGGCACCTCTCCGGCATAGGGGTCCGGCCGCCCCACCGCCGCCACTGTCCGGACATTGGGCATCTTGTAAATCGGCTCCTCGATAAGGGCCGGATCAATGTTGTGGCCTCCCCGAATAATGAGCTCCTTCTTCCGGCCGGTCAAAAACACATACCCGTCTGCATCCATGCGCCCCAGGTCCCCGGTATTGAAATAGCCGCCCGGCAGCCAGATGCCGCGGTTATGGGATTCTTCCACATAACCCTTGAATACGTTTGGGCCCCGGATCGCGACCACCCCGATTTCGTTGACATCTGTATCCCGCAGATAATTGCCCTCATCATCGAGCACGGCTGTCTTCATCCCCTGATAGGGCATGCGGATCCCGATGCTCCCCACTTTCCGCTCACCGTCCTTGGGATTGATGGCAGAAGCCACAGCCCCCTCGGTAAGGCCGTAGCCTTCCAGTATGCGGATTCCCGTATGGGCCTCAAAACGCTTGAAAAGCTCCACGCTCAAAGGGGCGGCGCCGCAGATAACGTATCTGAGCGAAGAAATATCCGTTCCCTCGGTGGGCAGTTCCAGCAATACAGACAATACCGTGGGAACACAGGAAAAAATCTCTGCCCGGTATCGTTCCACAATTTGAAAGAAGTTCCGCATGATGGCCTCGTCCCGGTAGCCCAGCGGTGAGAGCAAAACGACATGCCCGGCCGCCGCAAACGGGGCAAGCCCCGTAACCATGGTGCCGTTGCAGTGAAAAAGCGGCAGTCCGCACATGAGCGTGGAGTCTTCTTCGATGCCGCCCATTACCTGAAGGTCCCAGGCCATGGCCACTTCATTGAAATGGGTCCGTCTGGCGAGCTTGGGTGTTCCCGTGGTCCCCCCGGTATGGTAGAGGGAGGCAATGTCATCCGGGTCAATGCGGCGGTCAAAATTCAGGCGATCCACCGGGTAGCTCGCAATGGCTTCGTCAAAATCCATGATCCCCTCTGCTTCATTGCGTGTTCCCCGGACCTGGACGATATACTGGAGGGTCGGAATCTCCTTTCTGATGGAATCAATCTTGGTCCACATGTCAACTCCAGGCACATCCCCCATGGTCACCAGTACCTTTGTTTGGGCGGCCCTGCAGATATCCCGGATGGTTCCCGGCTCCAGCAGCGGATTGATCGGATTGGCAATACCCGCCGCCTCGGCACCCCACAGGACATAATGGGTTTGCGGCAGATTGGGCAAAACATAGGTAACCACTTCGCCCGGCCGGATGCCAAGGTCATGAAACAGGTTCGCGGCCTGCCGGATCCCCCCGATAAGACTTTGATAGGAAATTTCCACCGGCTGGTCCCAGGTATCGCCGCTTGCCAGAAAGCTAATGGCAGTCGCCGCCGGCTTTTTTGCAGCGCCTTTCTCCAGGATTTCCAGGGTGCTTTTCTCGGGCATCCTCTCTGGGTAAGGAATTTTTTCAATCTCTTCAATGTCTTGCACACCTCTGATGGTGAAGGTCTCCGTCATGGCCGTCCTCCTTTATTACAGCTTCTGCATCATTGCCAAACACACCCCGAACTGTTTAGTGGAGCCCTTTTTCGAGCTCTTGCACAAAAATCGGAATTTAAGAAAAAAAACGATGTTCATCATAGAAAATGACATTTAACTCCAAGCTCCAAAAAAAACAGTTCCGGGCCTGCTAACCCGGAACCGGAAAACAAGCTAATCCGCCATCAGCACATAATCGCCCATTTCCGGCATCTCTC
>CAZWNV010000164.1:0-6671 GCA_964635265.1 uncultured Desulfobacteraceae bacterium | reverse complement strand
AGAACCTCTATGTACATTGTAGAGGTGCGTATGTCAGTACAAGAAAATGGAAAAAAATTGTTGTCGCAGAAAGAAGTTGCTAAAATCTTTGGTGTATCGACCAATACAATTAAAAACTGGCGTGAAAACAAATTATTGTCATATGTTAAAGTGCCAGGGTCAACCAGAAAATTTTATTTACAGGATCAGGTTGATGAGTTTATTGACCGGCATACCAAGCATAGAAAGGGAGGTGGTAGTCAGTTAAAAGCAACACAATCAAAGGGGAAGCCAAGAGTATCCTCTAAATCTGATAAAGATTGGAGGATTGAATAATGGCAGAGAAAAGAGATCGAAATTTATCCAAAATCGGCGGTATGTATTACTTTCGTATCCGGTGGAATGGGGAAGATTTAAAGCGTTCTTTGGGCGTCACCAACAAGGCGGCGGCCAGGGATTTGCGAGACGAATATCTTAAAAACCTGGCAATGTATGGTCAGCTTGATCCGCCAGAGCCAGAAGGCGCCGGGATAACCTTTGGTGAATATGCCAAAAAATGGGCCGATATTTATCGACCTGGCAAACAAAGGGATAAAAAGAAAAACAGGGTGAGTGCTTCGACTTGGCGGGATTATAAATCGATCATGAACCATCATGTATTGCCTATATTTAAGGATCGTCCCATTTCGGACATTGCCTATTCTGAAATTATGAAGTTTTATAACGAGTTGGATGTCAGTGCCAAAAGAGCCAATAATATCATGGTTCCCATGAAGTCTGTCTTCGAAATGGCGTATAAAGATGGGATCATTGCCGACAATGTGATGAAGAAAATAGATCGGGCAGATATAGAGCAACCCGATATTCGTCCGTTTTCATATGCGCAGATCTATCAAGTTCTTGACGCCATTGATCCATGGTATCGCCCCTACGTCCAAGTTGCGTTTTTTAGTGGAATGCGGGCAGGCGAGCTAAATGCCTTGAAATGGAGCGATTATTCTCCCGATCAGGGAAAACTTCATATCCGCCGGGCGTATGTGTATGGGGCGGATGGACCGCCAAAAACAAAAAAATCCAAGCGGGATATTGACTGTCTGGCTGAGGTGGTAGAAGCACTTGACCAGCAGCAGGAACAAACAGGTGGCAGGGAATTTATTTTTTTGGATAAAAAAGGGCGGCGCATGAAGCCGGATCATTTCAGGGAAGTTGTCTGGAAACCGGCCCTGAAAAAAGCAGGTGTGACTTATCGTCCTCCCATTCAGACCCGGCACAGCTTTGCCACTATGATGATCTCAGAGGGCGTGGACCTTGGCCGGGTTCAGCAGATGCTCGGACACGCTAATCTGCAGATGATCTACCACCATTACCATGCCTGGAGACCGGAAAATTATGAAAGTGTGGCTGGCATGTCCTTCAGCGACTTGGGCAGGCAGCAGAAGGCAGCTGCTGAGCCTGCAGAGCAGAACAAAGGGGCTGATCCACAGCAATCAGTGGAGGGCATGGGAGAAGGCAGCCGTTGTACTAATGTTGTACCATTTGACCTGTTGAGAGCGCGAAGGAAACTGGCGAAAGTAAAACTGGCTGAAAACACTGATGAATAATTCTATAGGAGTGGTTGGTTGGCTTGGATGATGCGGGTTATGAGCCCGACGAGCTACCTAACTGCTCCACCCCGCATCAACGAAAAATTACTTTATAACGAAAGTTCAAAGCTGTGTCAAGGGGTTTTATGAGAGCAGTGCGGACAATTTTTCCAGCAGTTGCTTTTCCTCCTGATCCCGGGTTTCCGGGGAGCTGTAGGCGATAAAGACCTGCTTGCTGCGGCCGGTTTTCCCGGAGACCAGTTCGATGCCGGATTGGGGGATGCCCAGTTGTTTGGCCAGGAACTTGATGCACATCCGGTTGGCCTTGTTGTCTGCGGGCGGAGCGGTGATGCGGATTTTTGCGGCTCCGTTGTGGATGCCGGCAAACTGGTTTTTGGCGGACTTGGGCTGCACGTACAGGTATACGAGCAGGCCGTTGGCTTTTTTTTCAACAGGCAGCATGGGCGTCTGGTTTGCCGGATTCGGGCATGGGGTTCTAACGCTGCCGATCAGTTGGCGGTTGCCTGAAGGATCAGATCTTTGAGTCCTTCATAGGTCTTGGTCCAGGCAATTTCCGGGTACTCCCTGGTCAGGCGCTCCGGAGGCCGGAACAAAAAGGCGGCGTCGGCTTCTTGTAGCATGGTGATGTCGTTGTAGGAATCGCCGAATGCGACCACTGTGAAATTGAGGTCTTTCAGTGCCCGGGTGGTTTTGCGCTTGCCGTCTGTCTGGCGCAGTTTATAGCCCGTGACCATCCCGTCCGCGGCCACCTCCAGGGAGTTGCAGAACAGCGTGGGCCAGCCGAGCTTCTGCATCAGGGGGCCGGCAAATTCGACAAACGTGTCGGAGACGATGATGATCTGGCTGCGCCGGCGGATCCATTCCAGAAAGTCCACGGCCCCTTCAAGGGGCTCCATTTGCTCTATTACCGCCTGGATATCGCCGAGCTTGAGGTTGTTTTCCTCCATAATGGAGATGCGCTTGCGCATGAGCACATCATAGTCGCTGATATCCCGGGTGGTCAGCTTTAATTCCTCGATCCCGGTTGCCAGGGCCACATTAATCCATATTTCAGGGACGAAAACGCCTTCCAGATCAGAACAGAGTATATGCATAGCACCTCGTCGGTTCCAGGAGCGCCTCGCGCTCAGCTCTGGTCTTCTTCAATTCGGATCAGCACCGGATCATGGGTGACGACATCAAGGGCTGCGATTTTGGCCAGGGCAGTCTTTACATCCGCCTCGCGGGCTCTGTGGGTCAGCATAAAGATGGGGACACCGTCGTTTAATTCGCGCTCAATCTGGTGGACGGATTTGATGCTGATGCCGTGCTCGCCCAGGATGCCCGCCACCTTGGACAGGACGCCGGGGCGATCCAGGGCGGAGAGCCGGAAGTAGTAATGGGTGGAAATCTCATCCATGGGGCGCACCGGGATTTTGCGGATGTTTTCCATCTGGAAGGAAAGCATCGGCACGCGCATGCCGCCTCCGGAGATAAGGCTGCGGGCGATATCGATAATATCGCTTACCACCGCGCTCGCCGTGGGCATCATGCCGGCCCCGTGGCCGTAGAGCATCATCCGGCCCACGGCATCGCCTGTAATGGTGACGGCATTGAGGGTGCCCTCCACCTTGGAGAGCTGGTTGGTCTCGGGTATCATGGTGGGGTGGACGCGCAGTTCCACCGCATCATGGGTCTCGTCATACTTGGTGATGGCCAGCAGTTTGATCCGGTAGCCGCACTGGGCGGCAAATTCGATGTCCATGGGGGTTATGCCGGAGATGCCCTCCATGTAGATGTCGTCAAACGAGCAGTCCATGCCGTAGGCCAGCGCGGAGAGCAGCGCCAGCTTGTGGGCCGTGTCAATACCGTCCACGTCAAGCCCCGGGTCGGCCTCTGCGTAGCCGAGTTCCTGGGCTGTTGCCAGCGCATCGGCAAACGGGAGGCCTTCCTCGGTGATCCGGGTGAGGATGTAGTTGCAGGTGCCGTTCAAAATGCCGCAGATAGCGTGGATGCGGTTTCCGGCCAGACTCTCGCGCAGGGTTTTGACGATGGGCATGCAGCCGCCCGCGCTGGGCTCAAAGGCGATTGTCACCCCGGCGGCGGCGGCCTTTTGGAAAAGCGTGACCCCGGTTTCCGCAAGCAGGGCCTTGTTTGCCGTGACCACGTGCTTGCCGCCGGCAATGGCCTCCTCAATGGACTCCAGGGCGGCAGTTTTGCCGCCGATCAGCTCGATGACGATGTCGACTTCCGGATCTTCTGTCACCTCACTTGCGCGGGTGGTCAAAACGCCCTCGGCAAGGTTCAGGCCGCGGTCCTTTTCGATGTCTATGTCCGCCGCCCGCTTGATGACCAGCCTTGCCCCCAGGCGCTTGGCGATCAGGCTTTCATTGTCGGTCAGCAGCCGGGCAACGCCGGTGCCCACCGTTCCCAGTCCCAGGATCCCGATACCGATCTGCTGCTTCATAATCACAAAATCTTTTTGATGCCGCGGACCGCCTGCTTGATCCGCATGTTGTTTTCAATCAGGGAAAAGCGCACATAGTCATCCCCGTATTCCCCGAAGCCGATGCCCGGGGAGACCGCCACCTTGGCCTCCCGGATCAGGAGCTTGGAAAATTCCAGAGAGCCCATGGCCCGGTATTGCTCCGGGATTTTGCCCCAGACAAACATGGTGGCCCTGGGCGGGGGAATCTCCCAGCCAATCCGCTCCAGGCCCCGGATCAGGGCGTCTCTGCGGGAGCGGTAGGTCTCCACGATCTCGGAAACACAGTCCTGCGGACCGTTTAGGGCAATAATGCCCGCTATCTGGATGGGCTGGAAAATGCCATAGTCCAGGTAGCTCTTGATCCGGCGCAGGGCATGAACCGTCTCCGCGTTGCCCACGCAGAAGCCGACCCGCCAGCCCGGCATGTTATAGCTTTTGGAAAGCGAGTAAAACTCCACGCCCACGTCTTTTGCCCCCTTTGCCTGCAGAAAACTGGGGGGGCGGTATCCGTCAAACACCAGGTCCGCGTAGGCCAGGTCGTGGATAACCAGAATGTCGTGCTCCTTGGCGAAATCCACGATCTTCTGGAAAAAGTCGAGATTCACGGTTTCAGTGGTCGGATTGTGCGGATAACTGATGATCAGCACCTTGGGTTTGGGCCATGTCTGCTTGGTGGCGCTGATCAGGTTTTCAAAAAAATCGTGTTCCGGGCCCACCGGTATGCCCCGGACATCCGCTCCGGAAATAATGGCCGAATACGGGTGGATGGGATAGGTAGGATTGGGCGCAAACACCACGTCGCCGGGACCGATGGTGACCAGCATCAGATGCGAGATCCCCTCCTTGGCTCCGATGGTGGCAATGGCTTCATTCTCGGGGTCGATATCGACATCAAAGCGGCGCTTATACCAGTCCGAAATGGCCATCCGGAGCTTGCGGATGCCCATTGAAGCGGAATACCTGTGGTTCTGCGGCTTCTGCGCCGCTTCGACGAGTTTGTCCACAATATGCTGCGGGGTTGGCTGGTCCGGGTTTCCCATGCCCAGATCAACAATATCTTCGCCCGCGTGACGGGCGTCCATTTTTGCCTGATTTACGGCTGCGAAAACATAAGGCGGCAGTCGATCCAGCCTTGCGAATTTTTTCATAAGCGCCTCTTGCTTTGTTTCAGAGGAAAAAGGGTATATATTTATCCTAGGGCCGCCGTGCCGCCGCATGGGGGTCGGGCATGTGCGGCCCGGGCGGGAGAAAGCTTTTTTCGGATAATGTTTTGCATAATTACACCAATGACGGGGCGATGTCAAAAAAATTGTTTTGACATAACAGCCGCCCTACGGTATAAATTTCTATTTTTTCAAAGACTATAACAGGCATGGGTCCACAGGCTGGGGAGCCGGATAAGCGATATGAGCGATTCAGATAAATCCTTAACATATGCAGGAGCGGGTGTCGATCTGGACAAGGCGGACAGGTTTGTGGATTCCATCAAGAAGATCGCCGCAAAAACCCCCCGCTCCGGGGTTATGGGAGAGATCGGCGGCTTCGGCGGGCTCTACTCCCTGCACACCGAAGGCATGGAAAAGCCGGTTCTTGTCAGTTCGACAGACGGCGTTGGAACAAAATTAAAAATCGCCTTCATGATGGACAAGCACGATACCGTGGGCATCGACCTGGTGGCCATGTGCGTAAACGATGTCACGGTGCAGGGGGCGAAGCCTCTGTTTTTTCTTGATTATCTTTCCATGGGGGCGCTGCGCCACGAGGCGGCGGTCCAGGTTATCGAGGGCATTGCCGAAGGCTGCAAGCTGGCCCGGTGCTCGCTGATTGCCGGAGAAACCGCCGAAATGCCGGGATTTTACAATGACAACGAGTATGATCTGGCCGGATTTGCCGTGGGCATCGTGGACAACGCCAAAATCGTCGACGGCTCAGAAATCCGTGTGGGCCACAAGCTGGTGGGCATTTCCTCCTCGGGGCTGCACAGCAACGGCTTCTCTCTTGTCCGCCAGATTTGTTTCGACAAGCTCGGCCTCAAGACAAACGATCATATCCCGGAGCTCGGCATGGAACTGGGCGAGGCCCTTCTCACGCCGACCCGGATCTATACGGATCTGATCCGGCGCCTGGTGAAAAACCTCCCCGTCCACGGCCTGGCCCACATTACCGGCGGCGGTCTGGCCGATAATGTTTTGCGCGTGGTCCCCTCAAGCTGCGGGATCGAGATTTTTAAAGGCTCCTGGGAGGTGCCGGCCATATTCCCCTTTCTGCAGAAAGGCGGCAACGTCTCCGAGGAGGAAATGTGCCGGACCTTTAACAACGGCATCGGCTTGGTGGTGATCGTTCCGGAATCCGCGGCCCAGGACGTGGTGGAGCAGGCTGCGGGCATGAATGAAAAAGCCTACATTATCGGGCGGGTGGTCAAACAGTCCAAGAAAACCAAGCAGCGGATCCAGTGGGTGAGCCGTGGAAAATCCGGTTAAACGATTCGGTTTTTGGCTAAGCCGCAGTGCTGCCCGGCTGCTTGCCTGGATTTCCCGGGGGCAGCAACAGGCCGGCACCTGCCGCGGCTGAGCGCTGCCGCCGCCAGGGCCCGGGTCGGGCAGCCGCAAAAAGGGCCGATA
>CAZWNV010000163.1:1714-6678 GCA_964635265.1 uncultured Desulfobacteraceae bacterium | reverse complement strand
CGCGAAAAGGATGCCCTTCCAGAAAGGCGGATTTTGACAGGGAAATGGCCCGTGAGTACGGATTGGCGGATGAGTAATTGCGGAAGAGAGCCCAATCCCGGCGCAATATGTTATCCAGCCCAGGATTTATTTGCGACGACATACATGCACGGCATCAGAAACAGGGCCACCAGGATTTCCATCCCCAATCCCCCGATGGCGGCCACGGCCATGGGCTGGAGCATGTCGCCGCCTTCTCCCACATTCAGCGCCAGGGGGAGAAACCCCATCATGGTGGTCACGGATGTCATGAGCCGGGGGCGCAGGCGGATCTTTGCGGCATCCGCCACGGCAGCTGCGGGCGTGAGGCCGTTCTGATTCTGCATATCTCTAGCATAGGTTAAAAGCAGCACCCCGTCATTGACCGTGGCAGCCACCACCACCAGCACACCGATGATCACCGTGGCCCCCAGGGGCAGGTTTGCGGCGTGCATGAGAAACACCGATCCGGACAGGCAGACCGGCACGCAGAAAAGGATCAGGGCCGGCAGTTTGATGCTGTTGAACTGGACGGTGAGCACGATAAAGGAAAAAAACAGGGCAAAGCCCAGCACAGCAAAAACTGTGTCCTTCATGTCCGCCATCATCTCGGCATTTCCGCCGAAGTCAAACCCATAACCGGCCGGAATGTCCATTCCAGCCAGGGCGCCCCGAAGCGCCCCTACCGAGCCGGCCAGATCGCTGCCGGCAATATCGGCTTCCACGCTGATCTGCTTGATCTGGTTTTCCCGGATGATCTCCACCGGGCCGGTCGCCTGGCCCACGTCAGCGATATCGCGCAGCCGGACCGGTCCATCCACGGAGCCGGAGACCATCAGGTGTGACACGTCCTGCCGGCTGTTCAGGCTTTCTTCTGAAACCAGCACCCGGATATCGTAATACTCCGCCTTATCGCGGAACCGGGTGGGCACCGCGCCGGTGATGAGGGACCTGAGGGATGTGGCCACATCTGACACAGAGACCCCAAGTTCCGCAGCTTTTATCCGGTCCACTTGTACCTGATACTCGGGCTTAGACATGTCCATGGAAACCGAGACGTTGCGGAACCGCTCCAATCCGTCCATAAGCTGAGTGGTACGCCCGGCCAGTTCGCCGAGGGTTTCCATGTCCTGGCCCCGGACCTGGACGATGACATCTGCGGCCCGCATGCCGTGGATGCCCTTGATGGGCATCTGCCGGGCCATTATCATGCCGCCGGGCGGTTGAAGGGCGCCCACCATTTTCCGCAGCCTTTCCACGTATTCGGTGGTGCTGATATCGCGCGCCGCGCGGGGAACAAGCTGGATATCCACCTGGCCTTCATTGGCGATCTCAAAGGTGGTCAGCCCCTTTACCTGACCGCCGGCCAAAGAAAAGAGACTTTCAATCCGGTCATCGTCTGCAAGTTTTTTTTCAATGCGCTGCAGCACCTGGTCGGTCTCGTGAACGGATGCGCCGGTGGGCATCTTGACCTTGACCATGATCCGGCCGTCATCAATCAAAGGCAGAAATTCGCCGCCAAGTCTTCCCAGCAGAATCACAGCAGCGGCCAGCACCAGCAGAAAGACGGGTATAACCGCCCACCGCCAGGCGATCACCCGGGCGAGCAGCCTGCCATAAAAATTTGTAAACCTTGCAAACATCTGTTCAAACCGGCCGGCGCTCCTTTTCCGCAGGCTGCCGCTGAAAAGTGTTGCCGTAATCATGGGGGTTACAGATACAGCCACCCCCAGGCTGATAAGGACAATGCCGGCAATGACCAGGATCAGTTCCCGAAACAGCAGGCTGATAAGCCCCGGAACAATGAGAAAGGGCACAAACAGCGCCATAAATGAAAGGGTCGCGGCCACCAGGGCCGGGCCCACTTCCATGGTGGCTGATACGGCATGGCCGGCGGCTTCCCCGTCCGGATCTTCGCGCCGCAGCCGGGAGATATTTTCCACCACCACGATGGAGTTGTCCAGCACCACGCCGATGGCCACGATCAGACCGCCCAGGGAGAATATATTGAGGGAAAAGCCGGCCAGCTTCATGAGCCCGAAATTAAACACCAGGGTCAGGGGCAGCGCGATGACCATAATCAGGACCTGTCTTGCGCTGCCCAGAAACAGGTAAACCACGATGATCAGCAACACCGCGGCAGCAATGGCCGCGTTGGAAACACCCTGAAGCGCCTGTTTGACGTACACCGCCTGATCTTCCACATAACCCAGGGAAATCCCCTCGGGCAGCTCGGGCGTTAATTCGCGCAGCAGGTGATTGACATTTTCAGCCGTGGCCACGGTATTGGCCTCTGCCTCCTGGAGCACCGAGATCTTGACGCAGTCCGCGCGGTTGAACCGGGTGATAACCCGTTCATCTGCGTGGCCGTCAATCACCTTCGCGATATCTTTTAAATAAACCTTTTGATGGCCATCTTGGGCTACTACCACCGAGCGGATGTCATCTAGGCTGGTATATTCGCCCATGGTGCGGGCGATGATCTCCTTTGGGCCGACTGTTACCCGGCCGCCGGTCATTTCCACGTTTTCGGCCGCCACCCGGCGATTGACTTCATCAATGGAAAGCTGATGCTTCTCCAATGCCTCGGGATCGAGCTGGATGCGGATTTCGCGTTCAAGGCCGCCGATGATTTCCGTTCCGGCCACGCCGGAAACCGCCAATATCCGATCCTGCAGCCAGTTGTCCGCCCAGTCCCTGAGCTCTACCGGATTCCAGCGTTCTGAGCGAACCGTCAACTGCATGACCGGAAGCTGGGACGGATCTGCCTTGAACACGTAAGGCGCTTCAATATCTTCGGGCAGGCGCTGCTGGGCCCGGGTCAGGGCGGCCAGCACATCCTGGAATGCCACATCAATGTCCGCCCCGTACTCAAATCGAACATCCAGCGCGTAGAGCCCTTCGACCGAGGAAGAGGAGAGATAATCCAGGCGGTCCACGGTGGCCATGAGGCGTTCCACCGGATCAGCGATTTCGGTGTCGATTTCCTCGGGGGTGGCGGCTGGCCATTGAATCTGGACTTTGACCAGCGGATAAGTCACTTCCGGCAGATAGTTTACCGGAAGCCGGAACAGGCCGTAGAGGCCGAGCACCACCAGGGCTGAGACGATGGCGCTTGTGGCCAGGCGCCGGGAAACCGCGTATTGCGTTATTTTCATTTACGGCCGCCTTCTGCCCTTTTTGGAGATGACTGGCGGCCGGGTTCTTTATTTTCCGCCACACGGACCGCGGTGCCGGATTTGAGCTTTTCATTTCCGGCAACAATGACCTTTTCCCCGGCCCTTATGCCTGAAGTGATCTGGATGCGGTTTTTATCTTCAATACCCTTTGTTACGGGCCGCCTGAGCGCTTTGCCGTTTTCCAGTACAAACACCGCTTCGCCTTCCTGTGCGAAGACAACTGCCTGGCCGGGCACCACCACGGCATTGTCCACTGTTTTCAGCCATATTTTGAGGCGTGCGAACATGCCGGGCAAAAGATCCATTGGCGGCTCCGGCACAATTTCCAAGGTCCGGGTCCGCAGTCGGGGTTCCAGGTACGGATAGGCCCGCGCAATCCGGCCCTTCACGGATTTTTCCGGATAAGCGTCCAGCCGGATGTCGACCCGCATGCCGGGCTGGATTCCGGCAGCATATCTTTCCGGTACAGCCGTGCGGATCACCAGGCTGGCCGGGTCATAGATTTCCACGAGGGGGGTGCGGGGGGCAGCAAATTCACCGGTTCGCACCGCAAGACAGGAAACCACGCCGTCCCACGGGGCGAAAACAACATAGTCGCCCGCAGATTCCTTTGCCTGAACCAGTCGCGCGCGCACGTTTTCCACCGCTGCCCGGGCCTGATCAAGTGCTTCCTGGGGAAACGCCTGGCTTTCCACCAGCTGCCGGGTCCGGCGCAGATTGTCTGTCTCTTTTGCCAGTTCTTCCTCAAGGGATTGGGTGGCGGCCTGAGCCCCCTTTTTTCGGCCGATGGAAATCAGGGTGTCGCCGGCCCGGACTTGGTCGCCTTCCCGTACGGTGACAAGCTCAACCGGCCCCTCTGCCGGCGATGCCAGGCGGGCTGTTTGAACGGCTTCAACTGAGCCGGTTAGCGTCAGCTTTTCAGTCAGTGTGGTTTGCTCGGCAGCGACTACCGAAACCACGGGCGGTTTTTTGGGTTTTGACGGATTCGCACCCTTTTCCGCATCCGGGCCCATGAGTCGAATGCCGAAAATACCGGCGCCGGCAAGGGCGGCCAGTATCAGTGCGATCATTGCAAAGCGCAGTTTCATATTTCTCCTGTGGCAAGCTTTAACCGGGCAAGTGCGGTCCGGAGCCCGGCGGTCGCCTGGTGATAGGTAGTTTCAGCATCCAGAAGCGCGTCCTGGGCATCTAACACGTCCACAATGGTGCCCCTTCCCAGTTCATATTTCTGCTGTTCAATGCGCAGGCTTTCCCGGGCCTGGGCGATGGATTTTTCAAGCGCTGCTGCCCGCTCCCGAAAAGACGCAATATCGGCAAGAGCGGTTTCAATCTCCAGCCGGATATCGAGTTCAAATGCATGCAGCCGTTTTTGGGCAGCAGTCAGCTCCGCCCGCTGCTCGCGGATTGCCGCGCTGATCTGCCCGCCGTCAAAGATCGGCATTTCCACCGCAACACCAATGCGGCCCTCATCATTGGATTCATCGCCGGTTCCGCTTGTGGCGCCGGCCGCCCAGCGCTCTCCGTAAGTGCCTAAAAGGGAGACCATGGGCCAGTGACCGGCCCGGGCCGCATCCACCTGCATGGCTTTTGCTTCCAGGGCGGCGCGTTCAGCCTGATAGTCGTCACGCTTTTTCTGGGCTTTGGCAAAGGCCGCTTCAAACGTTGGCATGTCAAGTTTTTCCGGCAGCTCCAGATCGCCCTGTATCTGGAGCATATATGCATGATCCGGGATCCCTAGCAGATTGGCCAGGGTCCGGCGATAGACGG
>CAZWNV010000163.1:0-1614 GCA_964635265.1 uncultured Desulfobacteraceae bacterium | reverse complement strand
GAGAAGGTCAGCCGCTTTTGCCTGATTTATCAGGCGTCCGGCTGTAAAAAGCGGCACAGAGAGCACAAGATCTGCAGAGGCAATGTCACGGGTTAATATTGAGGGTGTTCCCGGCTCGCGCACAGGGGCAATCCGCTGTTCATCCGAATGATGAGTAAACCCGCCTTCCGCGCCAAGGCGGGGCAGTCTTTGCGCAAATGCCTGGTCCCGTCGGGCGGCCGCCGCGGTTTGATCCCATTTTAAGGCGGCGATTTCCGGATTGCCGGCAAGGCCGATGGCAACAGCCTGGTCCAGGGTAAGCGGTTCTTCGGGCAAGCGGACCATAGAAGCCGCCGGCTCATGAGCCGCTGAAAAGGGAGTGGACAGACCGGCCGGCGCATAGGGATCGGTGGGATGCGTCAGGGCGCAGCCCGCGCATACAAACCATGCAAGGGCAACAATCATTTTTTTCATCTGCGGATCGCCTCTCCTTAAAATTCCGGTTTCTCCCCGCTTATTATCGGTGCCAGGCCCCTGCCGCGCCGTGTCCCGTTTTCAGCGCAGCGGCAAAGGCGGTGGATTTCCGCAATCAATGCCTGCATCTGCGACGGCTCCAGCACCTGTCTCTCCAAAAGCAGCAGGTTGATCACCAGATCCTGCATTTGTCTCTTTTCTTCAAGGATCTCCGCCTGCTTGGCCCGGATCGTTTTTTCAGCTGCCCCGAGTTCAGCCAGAAGCGCCATAAGTTTCTCCCGGTGTTTGGCGATGGCGCGGCGCCGGGTTTGGGCCTTTTCCCGGAACTCCTGAATGCGGGGTTTAATCTCCTGCCATTGTGCGGGGGTCACCCCGATTTTCCGGTGAAGTTCGTCAGGGCCGTTTTCAGCGGAATCTCTCCAATCCGGCTGCCCGGCGATAAAGCCGGGGGCGGCATGTACCAGCCATATGGCGATAAAGGCCGCGTTCAGGCCCAGGGACAATGCAAAAAGGGGGTTTTTCAATCTTTGCCACATGGCGTTTTTTACCTTTCATTGGTTACCAGGCTTAAAACAGCAGCCTCAATAGAGTCTGGCGGTGCGGCACTCATAGTATCATAGGCATACACCAGATTGTCTGCAGACATGTCAGCCGAAGCCGTCATCCGGGATTGCGCTGCGCTCTCCATTCCGAAGCTCTGCCAGCCCATATAAGCCCCTATAGTCAGGCCGACGATCAGTGTCGCTGTGGTCACGCCTTTCAGGACCCAGCCCGGAGACAGGCGCATTTTCGTCCGCCGCCGGCTTGATTTTTCCTTGCCGCTCCTTCTGCCAGCGCGCGCCTCAGTCATAATCCGGAATGTCAGATCCGCCGGGGCCGGCGGCACATCAACGGCCAAAAGGGCCGGTTCCAGATCCCGCAGCGACTGTAAAACCGTTCGGCAGGATTGGCAGAGCGCCAGATGACGCTTAACCGTTTCTTTTTCTTTTCTCCCCAGCTCGCCGTCCAGATAGGCGTTCAGCCGGTTTCGGCATTTTCTGCATGAGCGCATGACAATTCCTCTCCTTATATCCATTAAACGATTGAACCGCCCCAAACCCCCACTAAAAATTTGCCTACTCCCCTTATAGGGGCTAATGTGCGGAAAGAATCTAAGCATAT
>CAZWNV010000162.1:4006-6704 GCA_964635265.1 uncultured Desulfobacteraceae bacterium | reverse complement strand
AACGGGGCGGTTTCCAAAGAAGCCCTTGATGAGGCAAGACGGCAATACGAGCTTGACCGGGCCCGGGTCGAACGCCTTGAGAAGGAACTGGCGGCAAAAGGACTTTTACACGCATACGCCCGGCTGACAGCCCCTTTTGACGGCATTATCAGCAGACGGATGAAGGATCCCGGCGATCTGATCAGTCCGGGCGTGCCGGTTCTGCGAATCGAAAAACCGGATGCCGGCTACAAGGTTCTCGCGCGCGTCTCCCAGGCCGCGGCCGGACGGATCTCCGCAGGCGACACAGCCCGCCTTTCATTCGAAAAAAAGCGGCAGGAGGCCGTTATTGACCGCATTCAGCCGGCCATGGAACCGGCGGGGCTTGCGGTTATAGAAATCCGTGTCAAAGAAAAGCCTTTTTCTCTTCCCAGCGGCGCAGCCATTGGTGTGGATGTCTGCCTCAAGCGGCCCGAAGGCATTGTGATACCTTTGAATTGCCTGCTTGAGCAGGAAGAAAAAAACTACGTGTTTATTATTGACAAGGCCCGTATGACAGCCTCTGCCGTGCCGGTTCAACTTCTCGGCAAATCCGGAGACAAGGCCGTTGTAAAGGGAAATATAGCCGAAGGCGCCCGGCTGGTGTCCGGGCGCGAATCCATGCTCATCCGGCTTGGGAACAAAAGTCCGGTTCAGCCCGTGGCCCGCCGGGAGGATGCATGAACTGGGCGGCAGCCTGTCTCAAAAGGCCGCATGGTGTCACCGCGCTTCTTCTGCTGGGCGTGGCTTTCGGCTTTTTCAGCTTCCAGCGACTGCCGCTGAACCTGTTTCCGGACGCAAACTACCCCCAGGTTGCCGTGCTGCTGGTCTGGCCGGGCGCATCGGCCGAGGATATGACCGAGGACATCTCCCGCCGGGTTGAGCGCGAGCTTGCCGCCATTGACGCGGCGCGCACCGTCCGGGCAACGATCCGGGACGAGACGGCGGCCGTCAAAGTGGAGTTTGAATACGCGAAAGGCCTGGATGCAGCATTGACCGATGTCAACGCGGCGATCAACCGGATACGGCCGGAGCTTCCCCCGGACATGCAGCCGCCCCGCCTGTTTCGGGTAAGCGATGCCACCCAGCCCGTGCAGACCCTGGCGGTATCCCCCAAACCGGATGCCGGGCTGTCACTTGCCAAGGTTCGCCAGCTCTGTGACAATGAAATCAAGGAAGCGTTTTTACGGGTGGATGAAATTGCCAACGTGGAGGTGTTCGGCGGCTACCAGCCGGAAATCCGGCTTGCCATTGATGCCGACCGGCTGGCGGATTTGAATCTCTCCGTAGGGCAGGTGACCAAGGCCATATCCGCCCGGAACAGAAATATTCCCACCGGCAGGCTTTACCGGGAAACTGACGAGCTGCTGATAAAAATCCAGGGCGAGCGCGATTTCCGCCACCAGCTCGGGGATATCGTCATTGGGCAAAGCGATGGCGCGCCCATATATCTGCGCGATATCGCCGAAATTCAAACAACCCATGAACAGCGCCGCTCGTTTTACCACGGAAACGGCCGGCCGGCCATCGGGGTCAATATCCTGAGGGCGGAGACCGGACATGTCACCAAAACACTTGCGGCCCTGAATGCCGCCCTGCCGGAAATCCGCGCTTCTTTTCCCAATCTTCGCTTCGAGGTTTCGGACACCCGGGGCGAGATCATCCAGACCTCGGTTTCCAACCTGATCTCCGCGCTCAGGGATGCGGTTCTTCTTACGGTGGCCGTTATCCTGCTCATGCTCGCGCGCATGCGCATCACGCTTTTGGCCGCCCTGTCCATTCCGTTTACCTTCCTGCTCACCTTTGCCGGAATGAATCTTTTAAACTATGAACTAAACATTGTCACCCTGACCGCCATCATCCTCGCCGTCGGCCTCTTGGTGGATGATGCCATCGTGGTGATCGAAAATATCGACCAGCATGTCCAGTCGGACAGCAGTTCCAAGACCCCTTTTCAGGCCGCTGTGGACGGAACCAACGAGATTTTTCTCGCCGATTTTGCCGGCACGGCCACCACCATCGCCGTGCTGCTGCCCATCATGTTCGTGGGCGGTTACTCCCAGAAAATTCTGCGGCCCCTGACCGTGGTGCTCTCCATTGCCCTGCTTGCCTCATATCTCGTCTCCATCACGGTCATTCCCCTGCTTGCGCAGTACCTGGTCACATCCAGGCGCCTCAACCGGATCGAAAATGGCCTCGAAAGGGTCCGCAACGCCTGGCTCATCCCGCTTCAAAACCTGTTTACCGGAGCGTTCCGGGCGGGTGCCTCCAAAAAAGGATTTTTTCTTTTTCCCCTGCTGCTGGTGATCCTGGTGGTCAGTCTCCGGCAGATACCCCTGGCCGGCCGGGATCTCATGCCGCCCATGGACACCGGGATTGTCAAAGTTTCCTTTGAGACCTGGCCAAACACGGCTGTTGATGAAACCGAGGCCGTGGTTTCCCGGATGGAGACGCAGATCAAGCGTACGCCCGGCTTTCTCCGGATGTCCACGGCCGTCGGCTCGGAGCCCAGCGTTATCAGCTTTGGCGCGGAGCGGACCGCTCAGGAGGGCATCATTACGGCACACTTTGTGAACCGGTTTGAACGCCCCGAATCCATCTGGGAGATCGAGTCCGGTCTTCGGAGGGCGTTTTCAAAAATGGAGGGATTGAAAACCGTTCATGTCTATGATTACGGGGC
>CAZWNV010000162.1:0-3906 GCA_964635265.1 uncultured Desulfobacteraceae bacterium | reverse complement strand
TCCCTGACGATCACCTTCCGCTCTTTTGCCCACCCGCTGATCATCATGTCCGCCATCCCGCTGGCCTTTATCGGGGTGCCCTGGGCCATGCTTCTGTCCGGCCGTCACTTCTGCATGCCCGCGGCCATGGGGCTGGTGCTGCTCTCCGGCATTGTGGTCAATAACTCGATTCTCCTGATCGATTTTATCGAAAAAGAGCGGAAAAACGGGACGCCCATGATGGCGGCGGTGAAAAATGCCATTGAACGGCGCACCCGTCCCATCCTGATGACCGCACTGAGTACGATTGCGGGTATGACCCCCATTGCCCTGGAGCTGGCTGTGGGCCTTGAGCGCCTGTCCCCCCTTGCTGTGGCCGCCATTGCGGGTCTGCTCGTCTCCACCGGCCTGACCCTCGCCTATGTCCCACTGGTTTATGTGGCTGTTGAACGGACAAAAGCCTGGTTTAAAAGATAAGGCATGCTCCCGCCGGCAGTTATAACTTTTCTTTCCGCATTAACAGGGCCCTTTCCTGTATTTCCGTCAAATCCCTTTGCATGGCGCTCCATACCATTTGTTTTGCTCAATGAATTCTTTAAGCACCACTGCGTTGTTTTTTTCCGCCTCCTTTGAGCTGTATACAAAAGTGGTGGTCCGGTCCCGGCAGAGATTATCGAGCAATTCCTTTACCGCTTCCGGGTTTGCCTTGAGTTCATCGATATACCGGGTCTTGAAAGCCTCCCACTTTTCAGGATCATGCCCGTACCATTTGCGGAGTTCATTGGACGGGGCCGCATCCTTGGCCCAGTAGTCGATTCGGGCCTTTGCCCTGGAAATGCCCCGGGGCCATACCCGGTCAACCAGGATGCGGCGCCCATCCGATTGGTCTGCCTTTTCATACACCCGTTTGAGTCTTATGCGAGGCATAGGGATCCCCCCTGAACTCGAGCCGATCCGCCGCTTCGGCCTCGGGGTTCAGCGCCACCCCTGAAGGAGGGTATCACCGAAGACCTTGTATCCGGTGCGGTCCACAATATAGCCTCCGTGTTCCTTGTCCAGCAGGGTATCGGGTCGGCCCGTACAGCTTGTATGCACTGCCCAGTGCCTCTCTCATCTGATCGAGTTCTCCCGCATGGAATCGATAGGCCATGGCTAGGCCTCCTCCTGCAACAATCAATGAAACAGGGTACTGTAACTTTTTTTGAATTTCTGGCTGCAATATCAGGTTCTTATTGTTTATCTGCCATAAAATATAATCCCATATATTGACCTGGCTCAAAAAAAAGCGGGAGCACAACGTCTTTCTAAATGTTTAACGTTTTTGCAAAGTCCCGGGCAGATACAATCAGGCAATGCGCTTCACCATTGTGCGTGTGTTTCCCGTCCCACTTTTGAAGACTGCAATGATTTTTTGATTACATTCAATATCATTGACAGTGATTTCCGCACCCCTGGCATCCAGAAGGCAATCCGCGAACATTTCAAGGCTTTTTTTAAACAAAACACCCACTCCATCCACTTGAAATTTTCGGCCGATGCTCTCATCCATCATCATTTTCCTTTATTTGCAAATGTTTGTTAAAAGTATACCCAGATATATATTATTTTGCGGTATTCCATAAAACTCTTCGAAAATATTGATTTTCATATTTCTTTCGAGCAGAATGGATCATAAACATCGACAATTCCGTATTTCATTGTCCCCTGATACACCCGGGCAATCCGCTGGGTCATGGTCCGGGCTTTTTCCCGGATATTCGGCTCGTCCCTTTCGTCCATGGAAAAATGCCATTTTTCACCGTCAGCGAAGATAATAAACCCAGTACTCTGGTAGTGCTGATGCCTGTCTGCATAAAGCAACGCTAGACAGGTAATCTTCTCTGTGTGGACAAAGAATACTTCGGCAGCTTTCCCATTTCGCCAGTTGAAGACGTTTCCGCTTTTGATGGCAATATCAATAGCGGTTTCCTCGATTCCACCCTGGCGGTTGTATTGATTCAAATACATTAACACCTCTATCGGCAAATGTCTGTTGCGGGAGCCGCGGCTTACTCTTTTTCAGCCACGTGGATGAAGAAATCCGTATTCTTAATGTCATAGTCCTTTTGAAAGTCGCCATATGTGGTAACTGTCTGAAACCCTGCGTCCTGAATCAGCCTGCAAAAGTAGTCTTTCCTTAGCGGATACATGTTTAGCTTATAGCTGGAGGTATCCGGAAACGCGTATTCAAATATAACCAGCTCGTCACTGATATGCACGGGCTCGGCTTTAACCCGATCGCCC
The DNA here is from genome assembly GCA_964635265.1 of uncultured Desulfobacteraceae bacterium. GTDB lineage: Bacteria > Desulfobacterota > Desulfobacteria > Desulfobacterales > Desulfosalsimonadaceae > M55B175. The sequence continues at coordinate 1,644 of CAZWNV010000162.1, read as the reverse complement.
GCATAATAATACTTGTGCTTGGACGAGTACCCCGCGCGCAGCATGTTATCGTAGTTCCGCTGATCAATAATTAGAATGCCGTCATGGTTTAACACGGCATAGAACTCGGCCAAAGCTTTCCTTCGATCCGGTTCGGCGAAGAGATGGGTAAAGGAGTTGCCAAGGCAGATGACTGCATCATAGCGCTCTTCGATGTCGCGGGTCAGCCAGCGCCAGTCAGTCTCAATGGTGCGCAGCACCAGACCCCGCTTTCTGCCGTTTTCAGACGCTTTATAAAGCATTTCCGCACTGCCATCGGCACTGTGCACTTCAAAGCCGGCGTTCATGAGCGTAACCGAATGATACCCGGTGCCGGTGGCCAAATCGAGGATTTTATTTTTGCCACAATCTTTTAAGAGTTTAATAAAAAACGCTCCTTCGCCTTTCGCCCGGGCATCCCAGTCAATCAAATCGTCCCATTTATCAACGAAATCATCATAATACTGTTCCTTGTAGTGATCCGTATCCTTGACCTTTTCAACGTCCGTATGGTTTTCGTTTTCATGCGCCATTTAAAACTCTCCTTTCTCAAAAAACCATCGTTAATATGGCGGTTGGGCCTTTATCGCGAAATGGCCATAATCCGGATTCCGTCTGCCATGGAGGTTGTCTTCGGCTGAAGATTTAGGGTCTGGTTTTTAACAAACGGAACCCGGAAGATGACCAAGTGAATGGCAATTGTATTCTTTTAACCCCGTCTTCAAATAAAAAAGCCCTTCGGACGCGATGCATCGCATCCGAAGGGCTGCACCCAGTTTTCTTAACCCTTTGAATTATCAATACAACAAATTCGGCTCCTGTTATCCCGCAGGCCACCGATGTATTGGTTAAGGCAGGTCTTCTGGCTCCCCCGCCTTTTCAGCGGCCTTCCCATCCGGCTTTGGCCGAAAAGTGGCATCAGGGCTGAAAAGGTTTTTCGTTAAGCAAACGAATCGGGGTTACAGCGGCGGGACCGCTCCCGGCTTTCACGGGATTCCCTATTAAGCGTATGGCACCTTAACGCTGATTTTTATAGTAAACCGTCAGCAGGCTGTCAAGGAGAAAGGCAATGGAACCCCCTCGCACGCCGGGTGCAATGCCGGTGATGTCTGCAAAAAAACTGCAAAGATTAGCAAAAGTATCCAATTATTTAATAGTTGGGGGGCTGGCTTCCCCCGGCTATCGCCGGGGGTATTCAAAGACGATTTCCACGCGCCTGTTCTGGGCCCTTCCCTCCCGGCTCTGATTGGATCTCATGGGATTCTGGGAGCCGAGTCCCTCTGCGATGATCTGTTCGGGCGCGACCCCGTTGCCGGTCAGGTAGCTTTTGACAATGTCCGCCCGGATTTCGGAGAGGCGCAGATTGTACTGCTCATCGCCCAGCGAGTCTGTATATCCGAGCACGCGGGTTTTGAGCCGCGGGTTTTTTATTAACAGCTGTTTGGCCTGCTCCAGGGTTTCAATTGAGTGCGGATCCAGATCGTAGGCGTCGTGGAGAAAATACACCACGAGCTTTTCACGGGATTTTCGCACTGGATTGATCAGGGGTTTTTCTGCCGTGGTTCGGGCATTGCCCGCACCGGCGGGGGCGGGTTCCGCACTGGCCCGGACGAATTCCGCATCAGC
>CAZWNV010000161.1:0-6712 GCA_964635265.1 uncultured Desulfobacteraceae bacterium | reverse complement strand
GGTCTTGTTCCGGAGCCGTCCAAAGAACAGGGTCAGCCGCCTGCCGGCCACCCCGTCCCAGACAGGAACTCCCATGGCATTGAGCGAATCTGGAAGCAGATGGGCCACGCAGGCGGACAGGAAAAAGGGCATGAACGGTGTATGCCACGAGGCCAGCAAGCCCACTGTCCACAAAACTATGCTGTGCGATATGCCCCGGTGGACCAGGGCCTTTTTGGAGACGATCTCCACGAAATCAGGGAACAGGCTCCCCAGAAGGCACATGGGCAGGTTGAGACCCATGCCCTTGGCCAGGGCAAATCCGATCAGGGCGTGAGAGGGCCAGATCATACCGACTTGCCTCCCATCTTCATGCCCTGGAAGAGATACCTTATGGCCGCAACAGTGAAGACCAGATCCCGGTATCCAAGCAATGCCAGGGACACGACCAGACAGGCCATAATGATCATGGTCATGTCGAACGTGTCCGCCCCTGTCCCCAGGGTGATAAGCTTGGCCTGGAAGAGCTGTGCCTTCAGGGTCCTGTTGACCTGGTTGAAGTGATCGGTGGTCACAATCAGGCTTCTGGCCTTGTTGATAAGACGGAATGTGATGTCTAATTTGGAGGCGGAAATACTGTGGGCGTTCTCCAGAATCAGATAGAAATTCTCGGGCAGACAGCGCTCGATTGTCTCCCTGAGGCGCTTGTCTGTATTGACCACCTTGATCGGCAGCTTATACTCGGTCAGCCACTGAGATTTCGGGGCGTCGCAGTCCAGACGTACATAGCTGATCCCGTTCTTGGTCAGGTGGTTGATGGTCTGGTTGATGAACTTGTTCTTCCCGCTGCCCGGACCTCCCTCGATGACCGCCTTTCGACCAGGGGCCAGAACAAAGGTCTCCTTGTCCGCCCGGGCTTTCTTGATCCGCAGCCTGAGCGATCCGCTCTCGAAGAAGGAAAAGACTTTCTGCATAAAATTTCGGCATTAAATTTTGCTGAATTTGCGACCATTAAGTCGAAAAAATGAAAAAACAGGTGACCAACGGCTCTTATTACATTTTATGATAAAAAGCATCATAAAAAATTATAGAAAAATTCTATATAGTCAGTCCACTGCAGGAGCGGACCGCTCCAGCAAAACCGCGCTGCAGGCCTCGCTGACAGGGACTTCGGCGCTTTTGGGCGGGTTGATGAGCGGCGCGTCTGTCGAGTTCGGAAAGTAGCCGAGCGCGATCTCGCCCCGGGACATGGCCATAAGCGTCAGGTCACGGAAAGAACCTTTGCTCAGATATTCCGTTGCCGGCCTGACCTTTAGCCTCACACCGTCCTCGTCCAGCAGCTTCTGGATCACACTTATAAGGACCGGATTCTCGGCCGCCTGGGTCAGGGCGTAGGCGGAGAGCTGGTAGGAGGCGATGCAGTCGTCGGCCTTGGCCGACCACATGAGGTCTATATTCTTGGGGTCAAGTATTTCGGCTATCACGCTGGAGGAGAGTTCCATGCTCCTAAGCCTAAGCAGCAGGGTCATAACCACTGCATCGGCCGACTGAGTCCCAAGCGAGGCATCGGAAAGCAGAATAACAGAGTTGAAGGAGGACAAATCGCTTGCAGTCTCAGAGAGGTAGGACCGGACCTCCACACCTATATTACGCTCATGTAGGTGCTTTTGGATGATGGGCAGCTTCTTGTTTTCCCCTGAAAAGACAAGGACGCCTGTATCTTTTCGAACCGGCAAAGAATCATTTGAAACGACGGGAACCTCCAGAGTCATGTCCTTCTCGATCTCCAGACAGGTATCGTCCTCGGCCAGAGATATGACTGTCATACCCGGTTCCAGGATAACATCCCAGGCAGCGGGAAGGCTTATGAGGCCGCTCTTTTGGATCAGGCCCACCGGAACCTGAGCGGGGCAGGAAAGCAGAAGCTCGCCAAAGGTCATGCCCACGCACAAATGGCTTTCGCTCACCAGAAAGGTGTAGAACTCGGAACCGGAGAAATCGAGAAGGTCCTGGTAGACCTCAGTAAGGCCGGGCTCGATCACCGCCTGGGATATGATCCTGGAGACTATCTCGTCAGCGCAGAAAAGCTTGGCGTCCCTGGCCACCGACTGGGCCAGGGCATGAGACTCGCTGTCCCGAAGCTCGGCCACGACATGGTGAAGGCTCTGGTCGGAGTAGTTGGACAGGGCCAGCAGGGTCTTGGTCACCTCAGCGTCACCGGCCGGGGAGATGGGGGCGGGAATGATTATGCTCCTGGCGTTCTGGACATTGACAATGGCCAGGTCCTCCTGGTCTATGGGATCGCCTCGGCGCAGGATCAGGCTGGATGTTCTGAGATCGGTATCTTCAAGGTCCTCCTCGACCAGGTCTATATCCCGTCCGGCCAGAATGGCTATTTTCACCTTGCTTTTCCTGCCCCCTGTCTCCTCGTTGGCTATGGCCAGTTCGGAAACAATCTCCGGCACCCGTGCATCCCATCCCAATATGCAGATATGGCCCTTCTCCAGAATTTTTGACCGGCCTTTCCTGAGCTCGTCCATCCTCTCCTCTATCCCGGCCGAAATGATACCGATCAGAGCCCCTACTGTGGAAACCCCGCCCAAGGTAACCCCAAGGAAGATGAACAGGGCCGCCCACTCCCCCTCGGTGCAGGCGATCATGCCCGGATCTATGGTGTGCAGAAGGCAGACCCAGATGAGTTTCGGGATGTTCTGGATCTGGCTGCCCTCGTAGGTGAACTCCGGAGAAGCCATAAGTACCGCCAAAGACGAAACCAGGACAAAGGCGGTGCAGACCAGAGCCAGTAGTCCCAGCTGGGCCGGGACGCCCTTGGACATTACCTTATCGAACTCGTACTTCAGCCTGTCCTTGATCATTTGACGACCTCACTTGTGACTCTTTACCAGCCTGGACAGCTCAGGCCTGTCCGGCCTGCTTACAAAGGAAAGGATATCCACCAGGATATAGCGAAGCTCAACCTTCTGCTGCTCCAGCTTCTGCATCCTCTCCTTCAGGTCCAGCGTCTGACCTATGAAGTCCTTCTGGGACTCCAGGCCGTGCTGGACCCTCTTCTCTATCCAGTTAAGCTCCTGGACCATGTCGTGAACTATGGCCTCCTCTTTGCGGATCCAGCCTTTCAGCTCAAGGTATTCGGTGATCAGCTTGGCTGCGTCCCTGCGGATCTGACGTCGCAGGGCGTGCTCCTTCAGGCGAAACTCCATCTTCTCCTTCGGAGATATGAGCGGCAGCTCGGCTATGACCTTGATCTCATACTCCCACTCGGCCGAAGCCGGGCTCATGGAATAGCTCTCGTCCCCGGATCCAGTTCCCAGGTCCATGTTGTTGGTGAAACCGGCATCGGTCTTGGTGCTGACTTTCAGGTCCTTGAGCCAGGACTGGTTGTACTTGGCCACGGCCTGGATCTCCGGGTTGTGCTCCATGATGTAGCGCACTGGGCCCCCGGCCCGGGCATGGCAGAGAAAGATCAGTACGGACAGAAGGCCCAGAGCAATGATTTTAAGAACCAGAATAAGTCTAGTCATAAGTGCTTTCGTACTCTTGGCTGGCTTGAAACATGCCAGCATTGTCCTTGATGCACCTGAACTGAAGCGGCTTGTTTACTTTGACCTCCTGCGGATGAAAGAAATAGAGGAAATAGCCGATAGCGGCCTCTTCCTCAAATCTCTTGCAGGAGTAGATGTCTAAAGTCAGAAGCCTGTCCTTGGGCCAGGAATGGATCTGCGCCCCGGACTCGATCCAGATCAGAAAGCCCGACAACCCGTGATCGCCGGTCTCGATCTCTGGAGCGGGGCTTGGCACTGGTACCCGGACAATGGAAGGAGGCACAATTACCCTCATATCAAGAATTTTGGTCAGGTCTTCCAGGAAGTTGTGGAACAGGCCGATGTCGTACAGATCTCTCTTACACTCGAACCCTTCAATTATGAGACGCTGTCTGTAAGGCATTAGACCTCCTTTTCCACACCAACATTCACGATAGCGCCCTGCAGGCGCATCAGCTCCTCGGTGTAATCCTGGGAGCTGTCCTCCTCGTTGACCATGTACGATATCTGCACCTTGGCCACCCTTTCACCCTCCTTGCCCTGGACGGTTACCTTGTCGATGTTTGCCTGCTGTAACATGAGACTTACCTCCTTTTTTTGTTCATTAACCTTATATTGTTTCGCTTTTACCGATTTAGCCAAACCCGATGACAAGGGCCATGTTCTCACCGCTGTGACCGGGCACCCATAAGTGCGGGTAAGGATCATGCAGTTTAAGGACATTCGCCGGGCCTCCGTACTCCTTGCATCTGTTCCTTTCCGAGCATTTTGGGCAAACAGGGGCGCGGGACCACTCAGGTCTTTTATGCCTGAAATTCTTTCTGGAGAGACAGAACTTCCGACCGCAGTCAACGCAGTGAAACTCCAACAGCTCATTGCTGATCTTTTCCCTGCAGGCTAAACAGTAGGCCGGCCTCTCATCCCTGCCGCACTGGTAGATATACCTCCGGGAAGCATAGAACAGCCGTCCGCAATTCTCACACCTGACTCTTATCTTCGAGTTTGATACCTTTTCAATTTCCATGGTACTCATCGATCCTCCAAACACCCTCCATGTATCTGCAGAGATAAAATCGGAACTCCGGATGCAACTCTGCAGCCATTTTCCATTTCACTAAGCCGTCCTCGCGCACGTAACCGCCCTTGACCTCGTGTATCTGAATCTCCACAGGGGTAACGACCAGGAAATCCGGTGTGTAGTGGCAACGATAGGCCAGGCGGAAGGTCAGGGCCTCAAATTTCCAGGCCAGGACATGGCCGCAGTGTCTAAGATTCTCCAGCTGGCAGGAATACTTAGTTTCGGTTTTGTTCATGCACCTGTCTGAGCAAGAGGCCGGCGGAACAGGCGAAACATGCTCCGGTCTGGAGATTACTTTCGGGTATTTGTCCCCGAGGATCCTCCTGGCTTCAGTCTCGCTTATGCCCATAATCTTTCCCCTGGGTGTCTAGATTGCTTATGCTTCAGTCTATTTCTTGATTGGTAAACATATTTGCCTAACATGCATTTTTTTCAGCCCCAAACTCAGCCGGCAAAAAAATGGCTGCCCTTTCTGCAATCGCCGATCTTCAGAGACTGCACCCCGCCAAGCTTCTGCCTCTGCCAGCCATGGGACTGGAGCTCCTTGAGCGAAGCCATGGGTATGCCGTTCGATGAGCTGCGGCGGCATTTGGAGCACCTGAAGGCCGCAGTCTGCGGCCCTGTCTCAGCGTAGCGCTCAACATAGATGATCCCGTCTATGCAGTCCGGGCAATCTATGTCAGGATTGTTTACCGACTTGGGGGCCTTTTTGTCCGGATGCTCCTGCAGCCAGGCCTCCCATGCCCTTATAAATGCCTTGGGTATGTTTCTGGGCATGGTGTCAAAGGTCTCGATCAGATTCAGGGACCAGCGAAGCGACTCGCCAGGCAAGTGCTTGGTCTTGCGGAACCAGATCTCCATCTGGGTTTCAGAGGGCGGCCTGTAGCGGAAAAATTCAAAAAGCTCGGTCACTGATTGGGTAAATTCCGTGTATTCCATTCCGGGACCTCACTGGGGTTTAGGCCGTGCGCCCTGCAATACTCCAGGAATCGCTGCTCCCCGTCATATTTCAGGACGTTTTTGGCGTTTTTCCAATGAAACTCTTTACTGCCGTTGTCGTGAGGCCCCTTGCCGTGGCGGCCTCCGATCACCCTGTCATAATCCTTTGCCGAAACGTTTCTGACAATGCCCAGGAAATAGCTCTCGCCCTTGCTGTCCAGGTAATACTCGTTGTCCAGGTACAGCATGCAGCCGGTCCCGACTTTCCAGTCCTCGAAAGAGACCAGGGACTTCAGGGTGCGAAGGACTATCGACTCCGAGATTTTGCCTGACTTCCTGGTCAGAGAGAGCTTGTCAATGACCCTCTCCACCAGCTCCCGAACATTGCTGTTTTCGAACTTGCAGAGATAATCATCCCTTGTTTCAGGGGAGGGTCCCGAAGAAATTTCCCGAGAAATTTTTTCGGGGTTCTCCTCTTCTGTATTTATATTGTCTTTACTGTCTTTTGTGGTCCCGGAAAACCGGGACAGATCTGTACCGCTTTTCCGGGACAGGTTGTCCCTATTTTCCGGGACAGGTGAATCTGTAGCGGTTTTCCGGGACAGCCGAGCTTCATCTCCTGCATGGGAATGGTTTTCGGATATGCTGTCCCGGTTTTCCGGGACAGTTATGCTGACCCTGTTTTCCGGGACAGTAAGCCACGACTCATAGTCCTTGTTGATCGCATAGGTAAGCGGAGACCTGTTTCCGGTCTTATAGGTCCTGAGCACGCCTTTCCTTTTAAGCGAGGCAACCGCCTCGAAAACCCTCTTGCGCGACAGCCCTGTCGCTGCGGCAAGCTGGCCGTAGGAAATCTGATCCTGTTTCTTGTTGTAGCCGTATGTCTTTCTCATCACTGCCCAGATAACCCTGTTTTCATGTCCGGTGAACTGATTTCTTGCCAGAGCCTCAGCCAGTTCATTGGCGATTTTGAGGTATCCTTTTTCCAGCTGGGGTGAGGCCATTATTTTCAGTCCAAAGTTCTTGCATATTTTCAATCATGCTTGATTATTGCCGGTTCCCATTCATCATCATCGCCTTGCTTATTAGCCAGCTTCTGCAAACCGCACCTGAACTCCTTGCACTGCCGTTCAACATCGAAAAGAGCACCTAT
>CAZWNV010000160.1:0-6716 GCA_964635265.1 uncultured Desulfobacteraceae bacterium | reverse complement strand
TTCATGGCCCAGGAAAAACACCCGCCGCAGCCGGGGAAAATCCTCGCTCTGCAAATACCCGCGCTGGCACGTTTTCAGCTCCGGTACGAGCTCATAAACGGTCTGCACGTAGTCGCAGTCCTTATAGCCGTTTATCAGAAACAGGTTCTCGCACTCGGACTGCCGGAGCAGATAGGCAAGCTCGGCACTTTTGTAGTTGGTGTTGACGGTGAGCAGGACCGCGCCGATCCTGGCGGTTGCAAACTGGAGGGTAACCCAGCAGGGGATGTTCGTGGCCCAGACGGCCACTTTCTCGCCCTTTTCCACGCCCAGGGCCATAAGTCCTTTTGCCATGCGGTCCACGGCGGCTGCGAATTCGCGGTACGTCTGCCGATAATCGCGATCCACATAGATGATGGCCTCATTGTCCGGCCGGGCCTCTACAGCCTGATCCAGTATTCGGCCCAGCGTGCGGCTGCCTGCAATATCTGATGGCATATAAGTGTTTCCACGGAATTTATTCGGGAATATAGAGCACCGCATAAATGGCCGCCTTCTCTCTGGAGCGGCAGCTTACGGAATGCGGCACCACCGAGTTGTAATAAATCGTGTCGCCCTGCTGCAGATAGTAGCTGGTATTGCCGTAAATCACTTCCACCTCGCCCTCCACCACGACGATAAACTCCTCGCCTTCATGGGAGGAGAGCTTTTTCTCCCTTGCCGATTCCGGAAAAATCTCGATATAGAAAGGCTCCATGTGCCGGTCGGTTTTGCCCTGCCCCAAAGAATAAAAGGTGAGCTCCACCGGCTTGTCCTTGTCCGGCAGCATGTCGATCTCTTCCTTGGGCCCGTCGCGCCGGGTAATCAGGGGGTCGGGCACAACCTGGTCGTCGAGCAGGGTCCCCAGGCGCACGCCCAGGGCCCTCGCTATTTTTAACATGGGGCCAAGGGAGGGGAAGGTGGTGCGGTCCTTGATATTCTGCAGAAAAACCCTGTTCAGGCCGGTCTGCTCCGCCAGACGCTCTGCATCCAGGTTTTTTTCCGCCATAATCCGGGCGATTCGCTCACCCACTTTGCCTGCATTCATAGACCTGCTCCTGCTCCTGTGCTCTGCCTCTGCAATCCACCGTTTCAGGACCCCTGGTGGGCGATGAAACCGCCCCGGCCAGCCGCGGCCCTGCAAAATAAAAGGAGGTCTTATACGACAAAAATAACCCGATGTAAACAAAAGAGAGGCGGAGCTACCAGCGGAAAAGATCATGCCGGCGGAGATAAAAATAATCATCCGCCCACGGGGGATAGGGATCATGGTGCCAATAGGGGGGACGGGGCTGCCACTGCTGCCACAGATGAATCTCCTTTGCCGCCAGCACAGGCATCGCGTAGCGGTACTCGCCGACCTTTTCCCGGCTCCGGCCGGATATGGTGCCGGCAACCGTTACCTGCCGTCCCTTCTCATATACCATGGGATCGAGAAAATTTTCGGTTACCGCAACGAACCGGCCCCTGGAATCCCGGCGGCGGCCGGGCCTGTCCTGGAAATCAAGGGGCGCCTGCAGCACCACCAGGCGGCTTTTGTCGATCAGATTTTCCAGCTTGGCCACATAGCCGCCAAGGATCACCGTGCGGCCTTCATATGCTGCGGGGTCCTCTGCGATTTTGGCAAAGGGCACGTCCGCGGCCTGCCGGCGGATATCACTGGATACCACGGAGCAGGCAGCCAGCAAAGCGGCCGGCAGCAGCAGCAACAGAAAAAAAAGGGGGTTTTTCGGATTCATGGCGCAGGCTCCACCTCTTCTTTTCTAATATAAGGGCCTAAACCGCGGCTGCAAAAACCGCGGCCGCCATTGCCACCCCGACCATGGATTTGACGAGGATGGCGCCCGCCCTGCCGTAAAAGGCCCCGATCGCCGCATTCCATGCGCGGGGGAGGCTTTTTTGCAGCACCAGCTCCACAAGGAGCGCCCCCAGGAAAACCCCGAGGAAAAGACCGATCACGGAACCGATCACCGGCACCGGGACACCGGCAAACGCACCGATCAAACCGCCGACAATAGCCCCGGCAATGGCGGCCCCGGATGCTCCGCGCCTGGCTGCCAGCCGCACGCCGAGCCAGTACTCCAGGATTTCGCCGGAAACGGCCAGCGCCAGAAGCAGCACCAGCACCCACAGGCTTATGGCCATCTTCCACTGCACCAGGTTGAAGAGAACCGCACCCGCAAGAATCACAAAGGTGCCCGGAAGCCCCAGGGGAGTTGCAATCAGCCCTATAAGGCACAAAACCGAAAGAAGGACAAACGCTGTGATGAGGAGGGGATCCATTTTTTCTTTCCCGATGGGCCAAAACAAAAGCAGGCCTCTTTTATTAGAAGCCCGCTTCATACATATACAAAACAAAATGAAATTGTTGCCTGCAGCCCTGTTTGCTTACTCCGCTGCCCTGGCCGGAGGCTGCCGCAGGGTTTGGGTAAAAGAATTTTTCTTTTCCTGAAACCTTTCCCTTTTTTCATGATATTTGTCAATGCGAGAATTCAACTCCCGGACCCGCTTTTGATATGCCCTGCGTTCTTCGGCGCCCATTTTATCCTCTGTCTGCTCCAGCAGATTTTTCTTTTTCTCCTGAATTTTTTGAAAGTCCTTCTCCAGGCTCTGCCTTTCCTTTTCCAACTGCCCGGCCTCTATTTTGAGCTTTCCATCCAGGGTTTTTGCGTCGGGTACGGCTTGCTCTGCTGACTGACCGCGCTTTTCCGCCGCTGAAATCCCTGATGTTTTTTCTTTCTTAACAGAGCGGTGCTTTTCTATCTCAGTTCGGTATTTTTCCGGGACTTCCGCCATATTGTCAGTAAAGTGCAGATTGCCATCCTCATCAGCATACTGATAATATTCAGCTGGCACAGGACAAACAAAGATCAGGCACACAAAAACCACAGCCAGAACATATAAGGGTTTCTTCAGCAACTGTTCCCCCTTTTCACAGGCTATTTACCGCTCAGGCTGCTCCAGAGGCTCAGCGGCTGTAATCTCGCCTTCATCGTTCAGGCTGGCCCCGATAAAGGCCCCTTCGCGCAGTGCATGCGTATCTGCATCCGGGGCAAGCCTGAAATTCCTGTCTGAAATCACGACCCGATCCTCAAACGTCGCATTGACTGTGCCAACGACATCAAAACGCGAGCGCACAGTTTTTGAAATATTGGTCTCTTCTGCATCAAAATGCGGTGGCGGCTTAACCCCCTTGATACGGGCCTGATCCTCTCCGCCCAACGCCGGCGATGCCGCTGCGAGTACAAGAATGAGCAGCGCCCCTAACGGCAAAACAAATACTCTACGATTTTTCAACATATGGAACATGGTAATCCCCTTTGATAAATTCAACTCCTGCCCCATCATTGGATAACCCGCCAATAGCTGATTCCTTCACGACTATAATCAATTTTAACATTTTTAATATCCCCGGTGGAATCATTCAAATACAGATTATCACTGACTTGAATGGGGGAATAAAGCATCTCCTCAAATGACTTGCCACTGGTGGTCTGGCTGTTAATAACGTCCTGCTCATCAATCTTTCCCTCCCCGGTAACGTCAAACTGCGGATCGCTCGTCCGGCCGCCGCTGCAGGCACTGACCTGATAAAGCCATGAAGAGCCTCCCGCAGCGCATGGGGACTCCGAGGGCACCGAGGATATAAACGTCACAATGCCTTCATCTTCGCCGGTCCCGGGACGTACCGTAGGATTCCGGATTACCCGGCTCCTGTCATTTACAAGATTAAAATACCAGCCGGCATGGTCTGTTTCCGCATCGTCATCTCCGTCCGGCGGGTTAAAATAATCGACTTGATAGTCGGTGTTGGTGCGCCAGTCCTGACTTACGGTGGCTGTTGTTTGTTCCAACAGAGTCAGGCTATCCGCCTCAGTCGGCGCATGGGAAAGGACCGGGGAACTGTCCGAGGCGACAAAATTTCCCAGGTATTTGCTTTTCTGCTCGGTTTCCGGCCAATTGGCCTGCCAGTCCCAAACCCCGTAAAAAGACTGCTGGGATGCATTCTCAAAATCCTCGGTCCCTATATACTGGCCGGTTCCGAAAAACACGAGATAACCTTCCATTCCCGGCGCACAGCTCATTTTCATGACCTCCGGCTCCACTGTAATAGGCTGGCCACCGCTTGCATTCATCACCTGCACCAGGGGCTTGGGCGTGCCCCCTTCCGCGTAAGCGATTTCCCAGTCATCCACCGAGTCAGCGCTTAAATCGAACTTCCACATATTGCCTTTCAGGTCGCCCGCATACGCACAATCCACGTACCCGTCGGAATCCCCGTCCACCAGCGCCGGGCTGCCAAGGCCGTTGCAGCCGCTGACCTGGGTATCCAGCTTGCGCAAAACGCTCCCGGTCTCCGCATCCAATACATACAGGACTGCTTTCTCGTTTACGCTGTCATAGCCGTTGCCGAAAATCACCACCCATCCGGCATTGGTATCGGAATTAACAATGTAAGCCTGACTGTAGGAGTAGCCAAGATCATCGTCACCGTCCGCATTATACTCCCATTGGACAACGCTGCTGCTGCTTTCGGAAATCGATTGGGGCTCACTCACATCCAGGCAGTAATAGCCTTTGCCTCCCTTCCGAAAGCCCCCAACCAGGAGAGTGGTGGGATCAGTAGAATCGCCCGTATCTTGCACGTGCACGGTGTTGTCCACATAGAAGTTATGCGCGTAATCCATGGAGGCGAGATTGGAAAGCTTTCCGCCGTCAATCAGAATTTTTGGCACATAGGCGAACAACTCCTCCCCGTTTTCAGCGTTAAAGGCATGCATCATGCCGTCATTGGCGCCGATATATACTACACCGTCATGATAGAAGGGGGCGGAATGCACGAAATCCCCGAGTTTGCTGCTTCTCACCCGGTATGTGCCGTCATTTTTCGCATTATTGGAAGGATCTCCCCGCAGGTAATTGATCAGATCTGCAGAGAGCCCCAAAGTAGAGGCATTGCCGCTTGTAAAGGCAATGGTGCCGGAGCCGTCATAAGACAGGATTTCCCTGTCCGCCGGGTCCCTGTTTTCAAGTTTTTTCTCGGCCGACCAGTCCGCTCCAGAAGCCACACTGCCGCTCTCTACGTCAATTTTTTTCTGAACCAGATCGCCCGTCCAGTTGTTGGTATGATAAATCCCCTGGTAAATCACGCTGCCCACCTGGCGTTGCACAGAGTTTGTGGCGACAGCAGCCGCAGCGCCAAAACGGGATTTAATGTCATTTTTCAGGGCTTCCATGGCCTTGATCAACTCTTCCGGGTTGCCTGCATTAATGTATTTTCCCCGGCCATTTACCGCAGCATGATAGAGATCATCGATTTTATGCTGTTCTGCACTCCAGGGATCGGTCCAATCCGGACAATCGCCCTGCGGACAGGTAGAGTAGGCATCCCTGTCAATACTTCCGGTAACACCGAAGGATACACCATAGGTAACCAGGTGCTGATGACTTGCCTCGTCCTTTCCGCTTACTATTGGCACGAGATCGGCGAGATCGCTGTTTAAGTCGGTTTTATAATACTTCATGGCCACGTCAGCCAAGGTATTGGAATAACCATCAGCAAACGGGGCGCCGTCATACTCGTTGTCTGTATCCGCATCCTGATTGCCGAGATACGGGGAACCTCCATTCCAGTAGCCGTCTGTCATGGCAATGCAGAATGCCTGCTCGCACTCGCCGCCTTTATCCGCCCTGAAAAAGGGGTAGCTGGTCTCGGACATGTAATTGCTGATATAATCCGGCATGCCCGAGATGGAATCCGGCCTGAGATCCACTGAATCCCCGCCGTAATAATCCCCGACCTGCTCCAAACCCTGGCGCAAAGGTGTGCCCCCGGATGAATAGAGCGTGTACAACGAAGCCAATAAGGTATCGGTCTCGTTATACAGGGTATTATCCAGATCCACATTCACAGGCAGGGCATGCTGCACTATCCGTTCATGAATGCTCAGCGTCCCTATGTAAACCCCTTCCATATCGGTAATCACATTGGCCACCGCATTTTTGGCGGTAAGCTCCCGCTTGCGGTAAAAGGAGTACCAATTGGCAAAATTGACCCGCTCCTCTTCATAGGTCCGGCCGGTAACAATATCCGAGGGCGGATCATCCACTTTCTCCAGCTCATTGATGCTGTCGACCTTCTCGTCCCCGTCGCTGTCATTAATCCTCCAGTATTCAATTTCTCCATCCAGGTTTACCAAGTACATATTGTCCTCGGATTCGGATTTGACGTAGTAATGCGCCCGGACAAGGTTGATCGGGGAAGGGCCTGAAGACGGGACAAAGGCTACAGCGTCAGCACACATTCCGCTATTATCCGCCTCCTGATCAATCTGCACCACAGCAGAATCTGAAAAGCTCAAATCTTCAGCCAACTTTACCCACTTACCGCGATCTGCATCCTGATCAACAAGGGAACTGCTTACTTCAGTGGTTCCATCATATATATGGTAATCGACTTTTGTCCGATCATCTCCGCCGCCGGTCCACCGTCCATATACTGTATAGGTCTCGCTTGAATCCAGATTATTGGCCGTCCAGGTGGCGGAATAATTTCGGGAGCCATCATGGGTATATAAATAGTCATCTCCATACTCCTCTCCGGTACTGGCCGAATCCCATCCATCGTTTGCCGGCGGGCTTGAAGTAAAGGTTTTTTCATACGTGGCGGTGGAAAATGTGGGCTCCAGCAGTACAGC
>CAZWNV010000159.1:1589-6737 GCA_964635265.1 uncultured Desulfobacteraceae bacterium | reverse complement strand
CAGAATTCCCTTTTCCGGCGTTAATGCCCCTTCCATTTTCTTCTGCTGGTAGACCCCTTCAAACAGGGTCAGCATTTGCGGCAGGGCAAAAAGTCCGATCAAAGCGGCAACAATGTTAATGCCGCCCTCCAGGAAATCAGAGAAGATAAACCGGGGCTCCCCCAGCATGGGGCTGAACCCGATAGTAGCGAGCCACAGGCCGAACGTACCCCCAAAAAGCCCCTTGACAAGCGAACCGGAGGACAACCCCGCCATGCAGGTCACACCCACAATGGCGACCCAGAACATCTCGGACGGCCCAAACTTTAATGCCATGTCCGCCAGTACCGGGGTAAAGAAAATCATGGCCACCATGCCGACCAAGCCGCCGATTAAAGAGGCAATATAGCACATGTTCAAGGCGGATTGGGATTTTCCCTGCTTGGACATCGGATACCCGTCGAATAAAGTTGCAATATTGGCCGGAGCACCAGGGACGTTAATCAGGATTGCGGAAATCGCCCCGCCGGCCATTGCACATATATAGACCGAGCCAAGAAGGGTTAATCCGGTCGATGGCGTCATCATAAAGGTAAACGGCACCAGCAGCGCCACCGCCATGGTCGGGCTCAACCCCGGCATGGCGCCAAGGGTGAGCCCGACCAGAGTGCCCAGAAGCAGTACCAGCATATTGGACAGGGTCAAAGCCTGAGGGAAGTAATGGATAAACTGCTGTATGATATCCAGCATTTAGTACACTCCTTTTTCCTTTAGCTTTACCGGTAAATCGGGGAGCAAGCCACCCGTTCTCATCAGTTCCCCTGGGAGGCCAGCATCTCCGGCAGTTTAAAACGCTGGATCTTACCGGAGGGGCCCTTCGGCATTTCCTCGATAAAATGAATCTTCTTCGGGGTTTTGGCTTTGCCGAGCTTGTCCCTGCAGAACTGTATCAGGTCCTCCTCGGAAACACTCTCGCCTTCCCCTATGGTCACCGCCGCTTCGATATTCTCCCCGTAGTTCTCATCCGGGACCGAGAACGCTGCGCCATCGACCACGGCAGGATGCTCGTAGAGTACATCATCGATCTCCCTGGGTGCGATATTCTCCCCTCCCTTGATGATGAGTTCTTTGAGCCGGCCGGTCACATAGATAAAGCCGTCTTCATCCATTTTCGCCAGGTCGCCGGTATAATACCACCCTTCATCGTCCATGGATTCCCTGGTTTTGTCCGGCGCCTTAAAATAGCCCTTCATGATATTGTCGCCGCGAATGGCGATCTCGCCTTCCTGCCCGGGCGGGAGGGACTCTCTCGTGGTTCGGTCGACGATTTTGGCCTCATTTCCGATGGGCTTGCCGGGAGATCCGGTCTTCCGTTTGTGCATGAGGTTGGAAAATCCGGGGGCAGCAGCTTCAGTAAAGCCCATCGTCTCGATAATCGGTATGTTAAACCGCTCTTCAAAATTTCTGTGCAGCGACTCCGGCAGGGGCGAGGAGGCGGAGCGTCCGAATTTCAGGTGACTCAGATCATAGCCCTCGGCAAAAGGATCGGTGCTGTGGTAGACATAGGAAATAATCGTCGGCACGACACTAAACCACGTGCACTTGTATTTGGAGATATGCTCCCAAAAATTCGAGACACTGAACCGGTGCGGCATCACCACGGTGCTGCCGCTGACCATGGGAGCCACGGCAGACACAATCTCCCCGTTGATATGCGTCAACGTCAACACGCAATAGGCGATGTCTTCAGATGTGAGTTCATGGGCTTCGATCGTATTCATTCCCCCGGCAACCACGTTTTTGTTGGACATTAAGGCGCCCTTCGGAAGCCCTGTGGTACCGGAAGTATACAGCAGCAGCGCATCATCCTCTTCTGTCATCTCCGGTAGGGTAAAGTCCGGCAGTTCCTTGTCATCCGGCAGTATATCCTTGGAATCGACATCCAGGGCAATCAATTCCACATCTCTCTGGATATTCTGCAGGGCCTGGCGAACTTTCTCTTCGTACTCCCTGGATGCAAAAACCAGCTTGGTTTCCGAATGCTCCAGAATATACTCCAGATGCGACATCTGCGCTGCAATATTGATTGGAGAAACAGTAAAACCCCCATACATGATCCCCAGAAACAACAGCGTGGTCTGGTAGCCATTGGGGCACATAAAGGAAACCTTGTCGCCCTTCTGGATATTGCGGGCACTCAAGAACCTGGCCAACCTTACGGAATTTTCCTGCAGCTCCTGAAAGGTGGCCTGAAGCTCCGGCTCAGGCGCCTTCAAGTAAGGCTTGTTCGGCTGTTTTTCCGCCCAGTGGTTGACATAATCTCTGATTGTCCTCATTTTCACCCTCCCCATTCATCACTATGAATAACTTGCTGTATAAAAACAAAAATTTCATTCGAAGCATTCCGCAGCAACCAGCATTCAGCAGAGACAGATCCGAGTCTGCCGGGACAGTGCCGGCATTGCAGATGCGCACAGGCGCAGGAGGCCCTGCGCTGTCAAAACAAATATGCCGAAAAACGGGAACAGAGCCGCACAACCTGGAAAGCCTCTGCAACGGCTGGACTACTTTCGGCGATAATCGGAATAAAGGGGTCTTGACATGATAAAGAAACGCAAATTCGGGATATAAACGGCGGGCAACTCTTTCCCGGAACGACGGCGGCAGGCTGTCCCCCCAGGCATTGGCCTTATCGGAGGAAAGGAATAGCTTTGCAGCAGCATCCGGCGTTCTCATTACAGCCTCCACCGTTCCAAAATATTCTGTGGCTCCTGGCAAAAGAAGGGGATGCAGTCTACGTGAAGGAGAAAGTCTTTCCGGAAAACGCTCATCTTTACTGCCTTGCTCCTTCTTAAAAGCATGCCCTTACCAAGCGGTTGCATGGCTCATCCTTGATGATTTCCTCCAGCGCTCCGGCAGGCCTCTGGAAATATCCGTTTGCATGCCAAAACGCCGATCATTTCTATAAAATTCTGAAGCATTACCGGTTAAAGTTGATGGCTTGTAAAAAGTTCAATATCCGCGCTTTCGGCCGCCCCCTCTTCTGCAGGCTGCAATTGCCCGTTTTCTCCCCGGGGCTGCCGTTCAGCCCTGATCTTGAACTTTTTACGTTGCCATCAGAGCCCGAGTTTCGATGGTACTGTCCAAGATAAGCTGCGAATGCTTATAGATAATTATACCCGATATTGAATGCTTCCTTATTCAGGTCCTGGAACTTCGGAATAATCTCCAGCATGCTCTCCAGAACCACATCCCTGTCCAGCAGATCAATCTGGCCGGCCAATGCGCCCAGTACGATGGAATTGGCGAACATCGGCTTGCCGAATTTTTCGTTGGACAGATCCCGCGCGGGAAGCGCTTTTTGGGTACATTTCAAGGTGTCATCGATTTCATCCACAAAGCCGGGATCATACAAAAGCAGCCCGTGATCCGGCACCATATGTTTAAACTGTTTATATGCCGCTTTGGACAATGTAATGAGAAAATCCGGGGTTTCCGCATTCGGACTGTCGATACCCTCATCGGAGAGGACCACCTGGCTTCTTACGTATCCGCCCCGCATTTCCGTTCCATGGCTCTTCAGCATTGTCACCCGCAGGCCTTTTTTTACACCGGCTTCCCCGATGATCTGCCCAAGGCGGACAACGCCTTGCCCTCCAAACCCACTTGCCACAATTTCCGTACGTTTTTTTTGTGTCATCTATGTCCTAGCCTCCTGATTTTTTCAACATTTTCCCGTATAAGGTCTGAGAATTCCGGACGCACATTGCTTTCGTCATGCCAGATGCCTGTAGACCATATGGTGTCCTCTTTCTCCTGGCCTATAGGCGCGGCATGATCTCTTACCCAGCGGTAGATCTGGCCGGGATCCCTTGACCCCAGATGCCGGGAGGCGAAATTGGTGGTACATGGATATGGCATATGCACCAGGGAGAAGCCCCGGTTGAGTATGGCTTTCTTTATTGACTCCACTGCTGCTTTACCATCCATCGATACATGCCGCGCCAGAAATGTTGCGCCGGCACCTTTCAGGATATGCAGCACATCCATCCCTTCCCCCATTAGGTTCGGTTCATAGAAACCATAGGGACTGCTGTCGGTTTTCGCTCCCTGAGGGGTGGTCCAGCCATACTGTCCCCCCGTAGATTGATACCCCAGATTGTCATTGACAATAACCGTCATATCGGCATTGGCCCGGGCTGCGTTGATAAGATGATTCAGGCCGATACCAAAGGCATCGCCGTCCCCTACTGTCAGGATAAGGTGCTTTTCCGGCGGGAGGGCGACTCGCAACCCTTTTGCTATCGCGTAGATGCGCCCGTGGGTTCCCGCCAGGTTATCCCCCTGCCATGTTGCAAAGGTCTGCCGTCCGGCACATCCGATGGAAGTACACCAGATTACATCCTTTACTTCTACTTCAAGCTCCGCCAGGGCCTGCACGACCAGCTTATGGTTCATACCGAGCCCGCAGCCGGTACAGGCAGTGCTGGGGATTTTTCTGCTTCTCAGATAATTATCGAGAAATACGCTTGATTTTCGCTCCATATTACCACATCTCCTTTCTCCACCCATCTCTGGAAAGAGGTTCGTTTTTTATAACCTTTTCAAAGGTTTCTATTAGTTCGTTAATAGTAGGAAGATCCCCGCAAATGCCCATAAAATTTACGGTCGAATCAGATGTGGTGGCCCTTCGAACTTCCCGCACCAATTGTCCGTCCCAGTTTAATTCGACGCACAGGTACTTGCCCGGCTTTTCAAAATGTTCGTCGGGAAAAGGCCAGAGATTGATTAGCCGGAGGGCCCCGACTTTGATCCCCTTCTGTCTGGCTCTCTCTACTGCAGTATTAACGACCCGGGACGGAGAACCGTATGAAACCACGACCAGATCCGGATCATCATCCATGTATTTCTTCTCGTAAAGATGATTGAAAATATCCCTGTGGTTCCGAACCTTGTATATCAGCCTGTAGGCATGCTTATGATGCGCCTCGACCTCTTCTATATCATATCCCTCTTCCGTAGGCGTCCAATCGGAGCATAAGGCTCCTGTATTATGCCCCAGCACAACGGGGGGAACGTCAATTTCGTCCGTCGGAGGATAGAAAGATGGCCCCTCATTCATCTTTCTCGGCCATGTCCGAAACCCCATTTCCCGGATTTCATCCTCGG
>CAZWNV010000159.1:0-1489 GCA_964635265.1 uncultured Desulfobacteraceae bacterium | reverse complement strand
TCATTCATCTTTCTCGGCCATGTCCGAAACCCCATTTCCCGGATTTCATCCTCGGTTTCGGGAACAGAAATATCTTCAAATCCATCTGTAATCAACTGATCGGCCAATACCGTGACCGGCATGCGAAAGCGTTCCGCAAGATAAAACGCCTCCACGGTCATATACATGGCTTCCTGCGCGGAATTCGGCGCAAGGCAGATAGACTCATAATTGCCGCCCTGCGCGGGATACCGGGTCATGTAGAACTCCCCCTGCCCGGGGGCGCCTGTTATCCCGCTCACCGGGCCCACACGGCCGGAATTCATCACGACTACCGGTGTTTCACACCCTATTGCCCACCCGAACGGGTCGGAATAAAGGATGTAGCCGGGCCCCGAGGTTGCAGTCATAGCCTTCAGACCTCCCAAAGCAGCCCCTATACACATATGCATTGCCCCGCATTCATCTTCAGCCTGCAGAAAGGTCCCTCCCATTTGGGGCAGCCGGTAGCTCATAGCTTCTGCCAGTTCCGTGGCCGGCGTGATCGGATACCCGCAGAAAAACCGGCAGCCCGCTATGATCGCTCCTTCAGTTATAGCGTAATTACCTGTTTCAAGTAGTCTCTTCATAAAACAAATCTCCTTTATGCTTCTATTATATCAATCGCAAAATCCGGACATGAGTAGTAACAATTAAAGCAGCCGACACACCAGTCGCAGGAGGGAACCACCATCGGCCGGAATCCTTTCTCGTTGAAGAAGTCCGCCGGCGTAAAAATATTGAGGCCGCAGACAATGGCACAATATCCGCACTCTTTGCAAAAATCGGTATTCAGCACCACCTCGAATTTTCTGGCATCACAGTTCAGGCAGCGGGAGGCTTCCTGCACGGCTTCTTTTTCACTCATGCACTTCTCAATCTGGTCAAACCCCAAAGCTCTCTTCCATGGCCACTCAAGTCCCCCCTCTTTTCTGGAGCGGGGCTCTCTGTCCAGCTCAGGCAGCCATACCTCTTTCTCGGGTTTGGCCAGTTGTTCTTCAATAGAGCCGGATCCGCCCAGGTACTTGTCAATAGACCGGGCCCCCTTTCGGCCCTGCCCTATTGCATCGATGATGGACAGGGGGCCGGTAACGACATCGCCGCCCGCAAAAACCCCTTCCTCGTCTGTTACAAGGCTTTCCGGGTTGACCTGCAGGCAGTTTCCATTCTGATTGATGCTGCAGGAATCATCCTTGATACAGGTGAGGTCTGTTGTCTGGCCCACAGCCAGAATAACTGTTTCAGCAGACAGCGTATCGATAATCCCTTCATCATAGGTGGGATTAAAACATCCGCTGGCATCGCATACCTGTGGACAGGCCTGAAGCTTGACCCCTTCTGCTTTGCCGGAACCGATGATTTCCTTCGGCCCCCACGAATTCATGATGACTATTCCTTCCTCCCTGGCCCTTTCAATCTCCCAGTCGTGGGCCGGCATTTCATAATCTTTTTCCAGGCAGACCAGATAGAC
>CAZWNV010000158.1:0-6917 GCA_964635265.1 uncultured Desulfobacteraceae bacterium | reverse complement strand
AGTCGGTCAGTAACTTCTGCGGCACTGGTTTTTTTTATTTATGAATGATATCGGGAGAAGGCGGTCTCCGGGCGACATTTAGGGAATTTTGGGGAAAAGCGGGACAAACAGCCGGCGTGAAAAATTTCTTGCCTGTTTGAGGGGCGAAGCCCCGAGTTCAAGAAATTTCGCCGGGTGTTGGAAACGCTCCCAAAATGACCGGGGAGCAAGGGAACCGGCTTTTCCCGATACCACCAGCATAAAAGTCAGTTTGGGATGGCAAAGGAAAAAGTTTAAGCCCCGTTTAGGGTCCGGGGGCGACGCAAACCAAGAAACGTTCGGCTGGGTTTTTGAGGAGGTAATGGCTATGGAATTCCAGGAGGTGATGCACGCCCGGCGGGCGGTAAATTTTTTCGACCCGGAAAAGGAGGTGCCGGAAGCGCTCCTGCGGCAGGTCGTGGAACTGGCTGCCCGGGCCCCTTCGGGTTTCAATCTCCAGCCCTGGCAGCTGATGGTGCTGCGGGACAAGGCGGACAAGGAGAGGCTGCGGCAGCACGCCTGGAACCAGGCCAAGGTCAGCGTGGCGCCGGTGACACTCATCGTGTTGGCCGATACCGGGGCATGGCGACCGGGCCATCCCTTTGTCGAGAGAAATTTTCGGGAACTGGTGGAAGCCGGCTCGATGAAAGAGGAGCAGCGCGGGTGGTTTGACGATGTCTGCGCCTCCCTGTACGGATCCTCTTATGCCCGGAGCGTGGCCTACGCCTGCAAGAATACGGGCTTTTTCGCCATGTCGCTGATGCTTGCCGCCAGGAGCCTGGGACTGGACTCGCATCCCATGGACGGTTTTGATATGGAAAAGGTCCATGAGGAATTCAACATCCCGGACCATTACTGGATCCCGCTGCTTTTGGCGCTGGGATACTTCCGGTCCGACAAAACCCTGACGCCGCCGAAGTGGCGGAAAACGTACGACGAAATTGTGGTTTCCTTTTAATTTTTTTTGACCCCGAGCAGGAGCAGCCCATATGACACCACCGGATGTGAAAATGTACACACTGAGCACCTGCAGCCACTGCAAATCCACGAAGAAGCTGTTAAATGACTGCAACGTGGCCTATGACTTTGTCGATGTCGATCTTTTGGACAGCGATGAGAGAAAACGGATCCTGGAAGAGGTCAAGGAGTTGAACCCCAAATGCTCCTTTCCGACCATCCGGATCGGTGAGCAGGTGATTGTCGGCTACAAGGAAAACGAGATCAAGGAGGCGCTGGGAATCCCATGAATGCAGACAAACTCTATGAGCAGTTAAAGTCCGTACAGGAGCCCAAGGGCTACTACTTCAACAAGGACAAGGATTTTGTCATGGATCTGCTGGAGTCGCTTCTGGCCAACAAGGAGCGCTACGGCTACATGGCGTGCCCGTGCCGGCTGGCCTCCGGGGACCGGGAAAAGGACAAGGACATTATCTGCCCCTGCGCCTACCGCGAGGCGGATGTGCGCGAGTACGGGAGCTGTTACTGCGGCCTCTACGTTTCCGAGGCCTGGAATGCGGAGCGGATTGCCCACGAGTATGTGCCGGAGCGCCGGCCGCCGGAGAAATTCGAATGATGCCGGAAGCGGAAACAAAAAACCCGACGGAGCCGGCACCAGTCGAGACCGTTGTCGATATCGGCGAAACCCGGATCGCCTGCCTGCATTACGAGTCAGCGGGGCCGCCGCTGGTGCTGCTGCATGCCACGGGGTTCAACCCCTGGCTCTGGCATCCGGTGGCCAGGCAGCTCGCGGGTACGTACAATATTTTCTGTCCCTATTTCTGCGATCACAGGGGCAGCGATCCCTATGACGGGGGGTTGAGCTGGGCGCTGTTGGCCGGGGATCTGGCCGAATTCTGCAGGGTTCTGGATCTGTCCGCTCCGCTGTTGGCCGGCCACTCCATGGGAGGGGCCGTCATGGTGATCGCGGCGGGCGAATTCGGCCTGGCGCCGGCGAGAATGCTGCTTATCGAACCGATTCTGCTGCCCCGGCAATTCTATGGACTCGAGCTCCGGGTGGAGGATCATCCGCTGGCCGGCAAGTCCATTAAGCGCCGAAACGGCTGGCAGGATGTGCAGGAGGCCCGTACCTACCTCAAGTCCAAGGAACTGTTCCGGCGCTGGGACGAGGAAGTGCTCGATCTCTATGTCACCCACGGCCTCAGGGGAGACGGGTCCGGCGGCCTGGAGCTCGCTTGTCACCCGAAAAGAGAAGCGGCCCTGTTTATGGGAGGGCTGCGCCGGGATCCCT
This sequence comes from uncultured Desulfobacteraceae bacterium, assembly GCA_964635265.1. Lineage (GTDB taxonomy): Bacteria > Desulfobacterota > Desulfobacteria > Desulfobacterales > Desulfosalsimonadaceae > M55B175. The sequence goes on along the minus strand of CAZWNV010000158.1, from coordinate 4,651 downwards.
GGCCCCTTCTGCGGGAGGTGTCTTCTCCAACGCTCGTTCTGGAAGGCGAGCTTACAGAGAACAAGGGGCTTATCGATTTTCGCGCCGCTGCGGCGGCAATGCCTTTCGGCATCTGGCAGGAGGTGCCGGGGACGGGCCACTTGATTCCCATGGAAGCGCCGCGGGAAACGGCCCGGCTGATGCACGGATTTTTCATGTAAATACTCCTTGTCAAAGAAATTTGGCCTTGCGAAACTGTATGCGAGCTTCTATAGTATCGCTTTTTGAGCTTATGCTTACATTTTGTTTGCTTTGGCAGGAAGGAGGATTTGCAAATGTCCAAGAATGTCGTTGTGATCGGCGCTGTAGCCGTGGGTTCCAAAGCTGCCTGCCGGTTCAAGCGTCTGCAGCAGGATGCCACGGTGACCCTGGTTGATGCGGATGAATATATATCCTACGGCGGCTGCGGCATCCCCTATTATATCTCGGGCGATGTCTCCGAGGAATCCCAGCTGCGCTCCACCAGTTTTCACATGGTGCGGGATGCACGCTTTTTCCAGGAGGACAAGGGAGTGGATGCCATGCCCGGGGTGGAGGCGCTATCCATTGACCGGCAGAACAAAACCGTGCGGATCCGGAAAAAGGACGGCTCCGAGGCGGATCTCGCCTATGACAAGCTTGTGCTGGGCACCGGCACCCGGCCCAGGGAACTCGGCATCCCGGGCTCGGATCTGGCCAACATTTACAAGGTGGGCAACCTCCATGATGCCATGAAGATCAAGGAGATGATCGTCTCCGGCCAGGCCGAGCGGGCCGTAGTGGTCGGCGGCGGCTTTATCGGCCTGGAGATGGCCGAGGCGCTCGCGGATATGTGGGAGATCGAGACCTCGGTGGTGGAGTTCTGTGATCAGATCATGCCCGGTTTCGTGAGCCCAAGTTTTGCCCGCATGGCCCAGCATCGCATGGAGCAGAACGGGGTGAGCTTTTACTTGTCCGAGTCGGTCCAGGCCATCGAGGGAGAGGGCCGGGTCGAGTCGGTCAAGACCACCAGGCGCACCCTGCAGGCCGATCTGGTGATCATGGCGACCGGGATTTCGCCCAACACGGATCTGGCGCGCGATGCGGGCCTGGAGATCTCCTCCTCCGGATTCCTCGCCGTAAACGAATACATGCAGACCTCGGATCCGGATATTTATGCCGGCGGCGACTGCGTGGAGGTTCCCAATCAGATCACCGGCAAGCCGGCGGTTTTCCCCCTGGGATCCATGGCCAACCGCCAGGGGCGGGTCATCGGCACCAACCTGGCGGGGGGAAACGCCAAATTTCCCGGGGGCGTGGGCAGTTTTGTGGTAAAGATTTTCGACGGCGCCCTGGCAGGGGCCGGCCTGACGATCGATACCGCTGCCAGGGAAGGCTACGATGCCGCCAGTGTGCAGGTGGCCCAATTCGATCGCGCCCACTTCTATCCGGAAAAAGAGATCATCTATCTGGAGCTGGTGTTTGACCGCTCCACCCGCCAGGTGCTGGGGATCCAGGGCTTCGGCGGTGTGGATTCGGGGATGTTTGCCCGCGTCAATGCCGTGGCCACGGTGCTGCAGTATCATCCCACAGTCGATGTGGTCAGCAACCTGGAGCTGGCCTATTCCCCGCCCTTTGCCTCTGCCATGGATATCGTCAACGCGCTTGGCAATGCTGCTGAAAACTATATCGAGGGCCGGTTCAAACCCCTTGGGCCCGAGGATTTTCAGCAGTGCTGGATGGACGAGGAAAAGCAGGGCTGCCTGTTTCTGGACTGCCGCGCTGAAGCCGACGGCAAACCCTTTGAAGAGCAATTCCCCGAGGTCTGGAAGAGCATTCCCCATGATGAACTGCGCAGCCGCATGAATGAGGTGCCCCGGGATAAAAAGCTCATTCTGGTCTGCAATACCGGGGTCCGCTCCTACGAGGCCCAGATTAATCTGGCAGCCGAGGGAATTTCGGATACGGTAAGCGTCTCCCCGGGCATTGCCGGCCTCAAAGAGTGCGGGGTGGAGTTCTAGAAAGGCTTCTGCGCGAGAAGCCAGGCCCAGCCGTGGAAATGGGGCCGGCCGTGCGAGTGGTCCGGCTCCACCGCTTCGTCGTAGGTAATGATGGACAGATCCGAGAAGACGGTTTTGAGCTCCCTGCTGGAGAAGTAATGGGCGATGCATCCGGCGGTCTCGCTCACCCCCTCCGCGGAGGGGGGGGAGTGCCCCGCTGCGGCCTGCATCTTGCAGCCCGGATCCGAGCGGGTAAACACGTTGGCATAGAGATGTCCCCCCGGTTTCAGCGCGTATTTGATGTTTTGGATGGTGCGCTTGCGCAGGGGATCATCCAGGTGATCCAGGATTGTTGCGGCCACGATGATGTCATATGCCGCCTCCGGGAAAGCAAAGTCCGCAATATCCCGGTGGCAGGTGGTAACCGGCAGCTCTTTTGCCCGCGCCATGTGCTCAAGCTTTTCCAGCCCCACCCGGGAGATGTCCACTGCTGTTACGCGGCAGCCTTTGGCCGCGAGATACAGGGCGTAGCGGCCCTCGCCGCAGCCCAGATCCAGCCCCCAAAGCCCGGTGGCGTCCCGTTGTGCAAAGAAGTCGGAAAATTCCGGCCGCACTTCCAGCCCGTAGTAGCATCCCCGGCCGCTGTAGACCGTATTAAAAGTTTGCCTGGGTGGTGAATCCATCTTTTCCTTTCCTTGCTGGTATGATATGGAAGCTTCTGAAAAAAAATCACCATATCATAAAGCGGCCTGATATATCAGCCACTTTTTCCGGGACCATTATCGGAGTGCCATATGAAGGACTATCTTCCAACGCTCGTGCGGGCGGCGGTCGAGGCCGGCAATGCCGCCCTGCAGGTCTACCGGCAGGATTTCTCCGTGATCGAAAAATCCGATCACTCGCCGCTGACCCTTGCGGATACGCGCTCTCATGCCATCATCGAGCAGGCCCTGGCGCCGACAGCCATTCCGTTTTTAAGTGAGGAGGGCGCAGATGTTGCCTATCCAAAACGGCGGGAGTGGAAACGGCTCTGGATCGTCGATCCCCTGGACGGGACCAAGGAGTTTGTCAAGCGAAACGGTGAATTTACCATTAATATTGCCCTGGTGGAGGACCAGGCGCCGGTTCTGGGCGTAATCTACGAGCCGGTCACCTCCCGGCTGTATTACGGGATTCAGGGAGAGGGGGCTTGGCGCTGCCTGCTCTCCGATCCGGAAAGTATTGCCGCCGCCTCCATGGAGCAGGTGATGGCCGGGGCCGAAGCCATTTCCGCCCATGCCGATCCCGGCCGGCCCTGTACCATCGTGGGCAGCCGCTCGCACCTGACCCCGCAGGTGGAGCAGTTTGTGGAGGAGAAAAAGCGGGCCTGCGGCAATGTGGAGTTTGTTTCCGCAGGCAGTTCGCTCAAGTTCTGCCGCATTGCCGAGGGTGTTGCAGACATCTATCCCCGCTTCGGGCCCACCATGGAGTGGGACACCGCGGCGGGTCATGTCATTGCCCGGGCGGCGGGAGCCCGGGTATATCGCATGGATACCGGGGGCGCGTTGTTGTACAACAAGGAAAACCTGCAGAATCCGGATTTTATGGTCACCAACGGACGCGGGCAGTAGAGGGGGCTTTTGATGAGCGATACGGGTTCCGAGGCCCACGGCGACGGCCTTGTCAACCTGATGGCCGATGAAAACCGGGCGGCGCTTTTGCGCGAAGTTGCCCGGGATCTGCCGGACGTGATTTTGAACGATCGCCAGCTCTGTGACCTGGAGCTTCTGGCGACCGGCGCCCTGTCGCCGCTTGCAGGCTTTATGCTGCGCTCGGATTATGAGTCCGTCCTGGATCGGATGCGTCTGCAGGACCAGACTCTGTGGCCGCTTCCCATCTGCCTGGACGTGAGCGGTTCGGTGGCCGCAAACCTGGAGGTGGGCCAGTCCGTTGCCATACGGGATCCCGAAGGATTCATGCTGGCGGTGATGCACATAGAGGATATCTGGCCGGTGGATCGGGAAAAGGAGGCCATGCAGGTCTATGAAACCCTGGATAAGGCCCATCCCGGCGTTTCTTATCTCTTCGACAAGTCCGGCAGCTTCTATATCGGGGGGGGGCTGGAAGTGGTGAGCCTGCCCCTGCATTTTGATTTCAAGCAGCTCCGCATGCCCCCGGCGGAGGTGCGGAGCATCTATGCCAAGCTGGGCTGGCAGCGCGTGGTGGGCTTTCAGACCAGAAACCCCCTGCACCGGCCGCAGTTCGAGATGACCACCAAGGCCATGCGCCAGGCCCGCGCCAACCTGCTGCTGCTTCCCGTGGCCGGAATGACCCGGCCGGGCGATTTTGATCACTACACGCGGGTGCGCTGCTACCGGGCGATTGAGCGCCACTACCCGCCGGATTCCCATGTATTGTCGCTGCTTCCCCTCGCCATGCGCCTGTCCGGGCCGCGGGATGCGGTTTTAAATGCCATTATTGCCAGGAATTACGGCTGCACGCATTTTATCGTGGGCCATGATCATGCAAGCCCGGGAACGGACAAAGACGGCAGGCCTTTTTACGAGTATGACCGGGCCCGCCGCCTGGCTGCCGGGTTCAGCGCGGAAATCGGCGTGGAGATCATGCCCTTTGAGGAAATGGTGTACCTGCCTTTCGAGGATGAGTATCGCTCC
>CAZWNV010000157.1:0-6990 GCA_964635265.1 uncultured Desulfobacteraceae bacterium | reverse complement strand
TTAATCCATTGCCAACTTGCAGACCGGACCTTTCCGCTGCTTGATCGGATTTTTCGATTCTGCTATGGTTTATCTTTTCTTATCGGATTTTATGTTTGTGCCAACCGTCCGCGGGCGGGGGAAGTGTGCGCCATGAAAAAACTGTTGAAGTGGCTTTTGTTTTTTTCGGGTGCCTGCCTGTTGCTGGGGGCAGCCGCTTTTGCCGGGCTCTATGCCTATTTTGCCGCAGGTCTGCCGAAAATATCGAGTCTGAAGGATTATCAGCCGCCGGTTATTACATCGGTGTATGCCCAGGGCGGCGAGAAAATCGGGGAGTTCTGCAAACAGCGCAGAATCGTGCTGCCTTTTGAGAAGATGTCCGAAACCCTTGTCAATGCCTTTATTGCCGCTGAAGATGCCCGTTTTTATGAACATGAGGGTATTGATCTGCACAGCATAATCCGCGCTTTTTTCAAGAATCTGGAGGCCGGCCGCATCGTTCAGGGCGGCAGCACCATCACCCAGCAGGTGGCCAAATCCTTTTTTTTAACCCCGGAGCGCAGTTATACCCGCAAAATCAAGGAAGCGATTCTGGCATACCGGATCGACAGGCGGTTCAGCAAAGAGCAGATCCTCTACCTCTACCTCAATCAGATCTATCTGGGCCACGGCGCCTATGGCGTGGAGGCGGCCGCCCAGAACTATTTCGGCAAATCAGCGGAAGAGCTAAACACTGCCGAATGCGCCATGCTTGCGGGCCTGCCGCAGGCACCCAGCCGCTACAGTCCGTATCAGCACCCTGAATATGCAAGGCAGCGCCAGATTTACGTGCTGCAGCGCATGCAGCAGGAAGGCATGCTCGGCAAAAGGGAGGCGGAGGCGGCCAGAGAGCGGGATTTGGAAATAACCCCCCGAAAGGACTGGTACATGGAAATGGTTCCCTATTATACGGAATACATCCGCCAGGTCCTGATAGAGCGATACGGCAAAGAGCGGGTCTATACAGACGGGCTTTCGGTGTATACGGCAGTGGATGTGGAAATGCAGGAAATGGCACGCAAAGCTGTGGATGAGGGACTTCGGGAACTGGACAAGCGGCAGGGATACAGGGGTCCGATAAAACATCTCCGGCCGGAGAAGATTGAATTATTCTCCCGCAAGATGCAGGAACAACTGGAGGAAAATCTGCTGCAGCCGGGCATGCGAACACGAGCCGTTGTTATTGCGGTAGACAATACAGAAGATACCGCGATGCTGCGAATCGGCAGTGATCAGGGGCTTCTGCGGCTATCGGATATGAAATGGGCCCGTCCTGCGGATGCTGAGGACCCCGGGCCGGTGCGCAACCCGGGCGATGTGCTGTCTGCTGGCGATGTGGTGCAGGTGCGCATGAAAAAACGGCATGAAGACAAAGATCTTTGGTATGTGGCACTGGATCAGCAGCCAAAGGTTCAGGCCGCCCTGGTTTGTCTGGAAACCGGCAGCGGGCATGTAAAAACCATGCTCGGAGGCCGGGATTTCTCCGAGAGCCAGTTCAACCGCGCGCTGCAATCCCGGCGGCAGCCGGGATCGGCTTTTAAGCCTGTTATTTACGCGGCTGCCCTGGACAAGGGCTATACCCCGGCTACGGTTGTTTTTGACTCTCCCATCGTGTTTGAGGACACCAGGGAGGATTTCACGTGGAAGCCGAAAAACTATGACGAAACATTTCACGGGCCCACCCTGTTTCGTACAGGGCTGATCAAGTCGCGCAACATTATCACCGTGAAAATCCTGCGGGATATCGGTATTGATTATGTTATTGGGTATGCCCGCAAGCTCGGCATTACCAGCAGCCTGGACCGGGATTTGTCCCTGGCTTTGGGCTCTTCCGGTATGTCTCCCATGGAGCTTGTAAGGGCCTACTCCGTCTTCGCCAACCAGGGCAGGCTGATTGAGCCGCGGTTTATCACCCGTATCGCGGACAGGCAGGGAAATGTCATCTATGAGCGGCAGGCGGAGAAGAAGCAGGTAATCGAGAAAAGCACGGCCTATATTGTTACCCATCTGCTCAAGGAAGTGGTACAATCCGGAACCGGCTGGCGGGTCAAGGCCCTGAATCGGCCGGTCGCCGGCAAAACCGGCACCACCAATAACCTGTATGATGCCTGGTTTGTGGGATATACGCCGCGCTATGTGACCGGTGTCTGGGTGGGCTATGACCAGGAGAGAACCCTGGGAGAGAAAGAGACGGGCTCGCGGGCTGCCAGTCCGATATGGCTGGATTTCATGAAACAGGCGCTTGCCGGCAAATCCGAGAAGGTCTTTGCGGTACCCGAGGATGTTGTTTTCTCCAAGATCGACTTAAGAACCGGTTTGCTGCCGATCCCGGAGTCCGAGCACACGGCGTATGAATGCTTCAAGGAGGGCACCGCTCCGGAGAAGAAAACCAAAGCGCCGGACACCATGGATTCCGAAGAATTTTTCAAGCAGGGAGTGCAGTAGGCAGGAAGACACAATCCGTTATGGGACAGACAAAAGAGAAAACCTATTACATGATAACCTACAGAGAACCCCAGGAGGGCAAGGTCAAAACACTGAAAGCCAGGACCGTTACCGACTCCTCGCTGGGCCTGAGTTTTGTTGCCATCTCGGACTTTATTTTTGATACGTCGGCCCGGGTGGTAAACCCCGCGGAAGAAGAGCGCAAAAGACGCTTTGAAGGGGTAAAATCGCTGCATCTATCGATTTATGCCATTATTTCCATCGAGGAAGTGGGAGCAGACCACGACGGTCTGCATTTTCAAAAAGACAAGTCCAATCTGGTGGTATTTTCCGGGGATCCTTCTTGTCCGCGGGATTCTTAGGGATGGAGCGGCTCTGCTTCCGGCTGCCCTGGAGGAGGTGGAATAGAGGCTCTGTGCCGGATTTATGCGGAACAGAAGCATGACCCGGGAGATTTTTCCGGACAGGCGGGAATTTGCAGGATGGAAAGAGAAAACGAGTCGGATCAATTCGTTGAGGAAGACGCATCTGCAGCATTGACGGAATATGAGGCCAAGGCATTGCTGGCACCGTTCGGGGTGTCCGTGGTTCCGGAAAAAACAGCGGAATCCGCCGATGAAGCTGCTGCGGCAGCGCGAGAGCTTGGCTTTCCGGTGGTGGTGAAGGCGCTTGGCAAAACGCTTCTTCACAAAACCGAAAATCGGTTGGTGCATCTCAATATTGTTGATGAAGCAGGGGTTCGCGAGGCTGCAGCAGCCATTGCAGAAGCTGCAGGCAAACGATTGGAAACTTATCTGGTGCAGCAGCAGGTTATCGGTTCCCGGGAGTTTGTGGCGGGCCTTTTTTATGACAGCCAGTATGGTCCTGTGGTCATGTTCGGTCTTGGCGGGATATTCACTGAAGTGCTCTCGGATGTGACCTTCCGGCTTGCGCCCGTGTCCGAGGCCGATGCAGCCGAAATGATTGCCGAACTCCGCTCGTCTGCTTTGCTTGACGCCTTTCGGGGCGAGGCTGCGGTATGGAGGCAGGATTTGATAAAAACCCTGACCGGGCTTTCCCGGATTGCAGAACAGCGTGCGGACATAGCCGAGGTGGATATTAATCCCCTGGTGATTACGCGGGCGGGGCGGGCAGTGGCCGTGGATGCGCTTGTTGTGAAAGGGGGCTGTTCCGGGCAAACCCAGCTCCAGCCGGCAACTCCCCCCCGGGCCGTGGGGGGGCTTTTCTATCCCGGGTCCGTGGCATTTGTCGGGGCCTCCGCCAAGCTTGGCAAATGGGGGTATACGCTTACTACCAGTACCATAAGGGGGGGGTTTGAAGGCGATATATACCTGGTCAACCCCAAGGGCGGCACGATCCTGGGCCGGCCCGTATATACCTCTGTAAGGGAACTTCCCGGATCTGTGGACTTGGGGGTTGTGACCATTCCGGCCGCAGGAGTAAGGGAATTAATCCCGGAGTTCCGCGAAAAGGGGATCCGCAATATGCTGCTGATCGCTTCGGGTTTTTCCGAAGCCGGGCCCGAAGGCAGGGAGCTTGAAGCGGAACTGGTTGCAGAGGCGCGGGAAGCCGGCATTCATATTATCGGCCCCAACACCATGGGGATTTGTAATCCGCATATTCATTTTTATTGTACCGGCATGCATGTTTTTCCCGGTCCCGGAGATACCAGTGTAGTCGCTCAGTCCGGGAATATGGGCACTCAGCTGCTCGCTTTTGCCGAAATCCAGGGCATTGGAATCAGGGGTTTCTGCGGCTCCGGCAACGAAGCCATGATTACCATAGAGGATTATCTGGACACCTTTGAGGTGGATGAGCTGACCCGCACCGTGATGCTCTATATTGAATCCGTGAAAAACGGCCGCCGTTTTTTTGCAAGCGCCCGCCGCCTGAGTCTGAAAAAACCCGTGGTGCTTCTCAAGGGCGGGCAGACCCGAGCCGGAATTCAAGCTGCATCCAGTCATACAGGGGCGCTGGCCTCGAACAACCGCGTTTTTGACGCTGTCTGCCGTCAGGCCGGTATTGTAAAGGTGGAAAAACCAATGGATCTGCTGGATCTGTCGGCGGCATTTTCCTCGCTGCCGCTGCCGCGCGGCAGCCGGGTGGGCATCATGACCCTGGGCGGCGGCTGGGGGGTGGTGACAGCGGACTTGTGCGAGGCCTACGGGCTGGAGGTGCCGGTCCTGGATACAGATATTATCGAAGCCGTGGACCAGATTCTGCCCTCATATTGGAGCCGCTCCAATCCCGTAGACCTGGTGGGCGAGAACGATCCTTCGATTCCCCTGACCGTTTTGGAAACATTGATGAAGTGGCCGGGTTGTGACGCGGTAATTAATTTGGGCATAATGGGCCGTCGGCATATGGTCGCCCGGTTGGCAACCTCTGCATGCAATGCGGACCCGGCCTGTCCGCCGGAATTTTTCGAGCAGGCCGTTCAGCCGCAAAAGGATTTCGAGGAGCAATACATCGAGCGTATTGTGGATCTCATGGAGGCCTATCCCAAACCCGTGCTGGGAGTCAGCATGTTAAAGGACGAAAAAGATCATACCGTGTACAGCGTGGACGGCCGTCATTACAAGGGGCTTTTTTTTCCCACTCCGGAGCAGGCGATTAAGTCCCTGGCAAAAATGGTGGAATACACGCGCTTTCTGACCAGGGAGCAAAGATCGGCCCCCCCGACTCAGGACGTTTGATCCGCAACCGCTACCCCGAGCTCCGGCATCGCGGAATCCGGTATAAGTGTTATCCGGGAAAGATGGAAGGTTTCCCGGAGCTGCTGCAGGTTTTGCCGATGCAGCCCCTGCATCCGGGAATAGCTGCGGGGATGGATCCGCAGGCTTATCTCCGGCCCCGAGACCCCTGCACGGCGGATTTCCTTTTCTGCTCTCCCGCGCATGACTGCCGCCAGAACCATATGGCCGATCGAGGGGTGATACGGACCGGCAAGCACGCTGCCTGCAGACAATCCGTCTGTAGCCTGCAGTCCCATGCGGATCACGGGTACGCGGTGGCCGGCAAGTATCTCATACATTTCCTTAAGCCTGTCCACGCACTCCGGCAGTTTGAGCGGCGTGTACTGCATCTGCCGGTAGATCCTGGCCAGGGGTGAGCCTTTGACGACCAGGGCGGGATAGATCCGCACGAAATCGGGGGATAGCGCGGCGGTTTGCCGGGCGGTTTCTTTTGACAGATCGGCGCTGTCCCCGGGAAGCCCGGTCATCAGTTGGACGCCGATCCGGCAGGGATGTTTTTTGAGCTCGGCAATCGCCTGCACTGTATCTTTGGCCGTGTGTCCTCTTCGGGATTCCGCGAGCACCGCCTCTGCCATGGATTGGGCGCCGATTTCCACGGTACTTACCGGGTAGTCGGCTATCCTTTCCAGAATTTCGGCATTGATGGTATCCGGCCGCGTGGAAAAGCGGATGCCCTGGGCCGCGTTTTTTCTTACAAAACCGGCCGCTGTATCCAGGCAGATCGCGATTTGCCCCCTGTCCAGGCCCAGAAAATTCCCACCGTAAAATGCAATCTCCGTTTTTCCCCGGTTATTGCCCCTGTACGAGAGAAAACGGCGGATATAAGCATCGAGTTCGGCGGGCCCGGGAAAGCCCTCGGCTCTGCCGGTTATGGCTGTTTGGTTGCAGAACACGCAGCGATGGGGACAGCCTGAATGGGGAAGAAAAACGGGTACAATAAAGGGCTTGCGCATCAATGGCCTTCAAGCAGTTCCAGAGCCTTTCTGGCCGCCGCCTGCTCCGCGCTTTTCTTGCTTTTTCCCGAGCCAATGGAGCGGGTTCCGCCGACACGCAGCTCCACCTGGAAGGTTTTGTCATGGTCCGGGCCGCTCTCGTCCACCACGGAATAGAGCGGGGTTTCTTTCAGTTGTGTCTGCACCAGTTCCTGCAGCCGGCTTTTATAGTCCCGGTATTGATCCGGCATTTCGATTTGTTCCAGAAAGGGGGCGTAGAGCTCGGAGATGATTTCGAATGCCCTCTCAAAGCCGGAATCCAGGTAGATCGCTGCGGTTACGGCCTCGAAAGCATCGGCGAGGATGGATTTTTTTTTCCTGCCCTTGGTATGGATTTCGCCTTTTCCCAGCTCCATAAAGTCGCCCAGCCGGAGCTGCCTGGCAAGTTCGGCCAGTTGTACTTCGTTTACCAGGCAGGAGCGGGTTCTGGAGAGATCGCCCTCGGCCAGGTTCGGGTAGCGAAACATGAGAATGTGGCTGATAATCAGGTTTAAAACCGCATCTCCCAGAAATTCGTAACGCTCGTTATCCTGGAGGCCGGATTCGGACTGTTCGTTGACAAAGGAGCTGTGCCGGAGGGCTGTTTGCAGCCGCTCTTTGTCCACGAAGCGGTAATTCAGGAGTTGTTCCAGGGTTTCGAGTTCTCGTTCCGCCATTGGCCGAATTGTCTTGCCGCTGAAATAAGGGTTTTATGAAGCCTTCAGAGAGAGTTTGTCCACAAGGGTCTTATACAGGCTGTAGGGCAAAAAGATCCCCTGTGCCTGTCCCCCGCTTTATTT
>CAZWNV010000156.1:0-7027 GCA_964635265.1 uncultured Desulfobacteraceae bacterium | reverse complement strand
ATCCGGCAGAGGCCGGTACAATACGAAAAGCCCCGGGAGCTAAGCGTTTCCGGGGCTTTTTTTGTATGCGTCAGGCAGGGCGCATACACGGGTGGCGCCTAAGACGGGAGCGTATATTGTGAGGGGGGGCTGCGAGCCCCCTGCACGATTATCCTTAACCTTTCCGTTTGAGCGCAATCATCATGCTTAAGCGTAGACGGTTCAGGGCGCTCTGGAGGTCGCCGATTTCATCGTTGCGGTTGACGGAAATATCTGTCTGCAGATCTTTGCCCTCGGCAATTTTATTGGCGGTTTTTGACAGGCGCCGCAGCGGGGCCATCGAGTTGTTAACGAAGATAAAGGTTAATACCAGCGAGGCCCCCAGGATGGCAGCCATGATGATGCCCAAATCTTTTATGAGTTCCCGTTTGGCTTCAGCAATGGATTTTAGCGAAAGCCCCACACGAAAACCGCCCCAGTGCTTGCCCTTGACGTAGATCGGGGAGGAGATGTCCCATAAGATGTTTCCGGTATCGCGGTGGTATATCTGACGAAAGCCCTTTTCTTCATTCCGGGCGGCCTTAAGCCCCACATCATCATTAAAAATTCCCTTGGTACGGTTGCCGACCCGATCTTTTTCCGGGTCTCCGGTAATTGGCTGCTGATAGCGTGAGTTGTGAGTGGGCACGTACCCGTTGCGGTCCACGGCAACAGCATAGGTGATCCTCTTGTCCAGGAGAAATTTGTCCTGGAGGTCAAGGATCGCCTTGTCGAGGTAGGAATCGTACTTTGTATGGTACTTGGGCGGCTCGAAATCCCCGAATACCTTATAGTCGGTATCGAAGGCCTCGTTTACCGTAAAGACCCCGTTGTCTATGGCTTCATTTATTACACAACCGATCATATCAGCGCCCAGAACCGACTTGTTTTTGCCCTGCCGGAACAGTTCGGCCTCTAGTCTGCTGGTTTGCTGGGTGACCAAAAAATATGTGCCCACCAACATGACAATTAAAATCAGTGCGTTAATGATCAAGGTGATTTTTATGCCGGTTCTTTGCGTAATAAATTGCAGCATCGCCTCTCCCCCTGTTGAAAATGTAAATTCATTTTTCCATCCTTGGCGGATGGCCTCCTGATGGATTTTTCGGGGCAATGCTATCGCTTATACCCCACACGCAGGGCACCCCAGTGCTTTCCCTGGATGTAGATCGGGACGGAAAGATCCCCCATTTTTTCCCCGGTATCCCTTTCATACTTCTGCAGCAGATACGGTTTGGTATTGCGGGCTGCCGCCAGCCCCGTTCTGTCGTTAAAAATCCGTTTGGTCCGGTTATGTTTCAGGTTGTAGTCTGGATCGTTTGTAAGCGGCTTGGAGTAGCGCGAGTTATGGGTAGGAAGATAGCCGTTGCGATCCACGGCCACCACGTATATAAAGTAGGGCTTCTTCTCCAGGTACTTGTCCAGGATAATGCGCAGCACCTTATCCGTCTGGCGGTCATACTGGGTGTGGTATTTTTGTGGATTGGTGTCTGGTATCGGGATGTAGAAGGTGTCGAAGAGTTGAGCCAGGGTTAGGGTGTTGGAAGCCAGAAGCTTTTTCATTTCGGCTACTACTTCTTCCCTGCAGTTTTCGGCGGTTTCCTTGGCCGCCCTGTCCCTGACGGTCAACTGGCTTTCGGCGCCGGCTATGCCGGTAAAGCCAGATAGCAGAATGATTACGGCCAGGCCTGAAATCAGGATGTGGATAGGGCGCAATGGTGTTCTCCTTATAATTGGATTCACGGTCAATTCATTATCCCCGAATATGGATTCGTAAGAGAGTGCAGCGCCGATTATATGACCATCTGATGCCCTCATGCAGCATTTACAAGCCATAATTTTTGATTTCTTCAAGCATCCGTTTTTTGAAAATCCCCTGCTCTTTTTCCCCGGGGAGCTTTTGGGCAATGCAGTGCACCAGTTCCGCCGCATCTGATTTGGGAATTCTGTCCAGGGAAACCGACAGATCCGCGGCACCGTCTTCGACGAGTGTCTCGCCGAGCGGTCCGGCCAGCTCGACCAGAATTTCCCTTGCTCTTTCAAGAAATGCTTGATCCAGAAAATCCCTTTCGTCCTGAACCTCTTCAATTAACTCCAGCCTGATTAGTTTCATCAAACTCTGTTTGAATTCCTGGGGCTTTAGTTTGACTTCAGCCGCCACTTGCCGCAGAGATTTCCGCTCATCCAGCGCTGTGAGAAGGGTTAGCATGTTTCGGTCTAATGTGATTTCATTGCTTTTATTGATTTTGGTTCTTCTGAAACGAGAGTCGAGCATATTGGCCATAAAGCCCCCTCTAGATATCCGGAAATAAAATCAGTTCAATCTGGGCGGCGGACGCACTGATTGCGGGCCGGAAAACAGGCCAAGCCCTATGGAAATTTGAGCTCCGCCGTAAAGAGAAACAGCTTTCGCAATGGCATGAAGGCAATGTTGCTGCTGGTTTGCAAAAGGAGACGCTGGTTGAGAAACGGTGCAGTCCTTTTTGATGCCTCAATTTTGGGAAAAAATCGATTTTTCAATAGAATGCAGCTTGGTATACAGATTTGAAAAATAACAAAAACAGTGTTTAGAGACAATAACGCCTTTAACAAAGAGGGTCAATGGAAAGATTTCCAAAATTGGTAGTGCGGAACCTTTCATCCAGAAGAGCGGGAGCAATCAGTGAAGCAAACGCAGATGGAAAAGACCGAAACGGGAAATGGGGAGCGCTGCGCATGCTTGGCCTCCGGATAATCGTTACGCATGCCACCGGCGCTGCCGGGACAGAAGAAACGTGTAGGCCAGAAAGGGCAGAAGCACGACGCCCAGCTTGAAAAGCCCTACATGGGGGTTCAAGCGGAAGATCGCGGTCACTCCGGATAAGCCAGCAGAAACAAGCCGGCTGTTTGCAGAACAAGCCGTCTGCTCCGGGTGAAGGCAAAAGATACGCCGCTCTCACTCTTTCGCGCCCACCAGAGGAAATAAAGCAGCATGCCTGCAATGACGATGGCCTGCCCCACGATGACATGAAGGACTTGCAGGGACCGGGGAAAGCGCGAGGCCACAAGCACGATCACACAAATGCGCAGCAGGTTTATGGCAAAGAGCACGGCAATGGCGGCAAGAATTCCCAACAGCCTGCTCCGCCGGGATGCCGGAAACGGAATGACCGCTGCCGCGAAAACCAGAAAGACAAAGCTGCCCGTGCAGGAGCGCGCGATCTCAATGGTTCCGGAGGGCCCGATAAGAGAGGTGCCTGCCTGCTGCAATTCGAGCCCCAGCAAGGAGAGCCCCCAGGCCGCTAACCCGGAATTGATCCGGGCCAGATCCTGCAGCAGAACTGACTGAACCCCCGGGTGTTGATGGACCCGGTAAAAAAGGCCCATTAATATCAGAAAGCAAATGAGCCATAGCGTTGTTTGCCTGTTCTGGAGCTTCATGAAAAAAAGCGGCCCCTGGGTGACTGTTATTGCCGGTTGCTGGTCAAGCGGCGCAAATAGGGACCGAGGTAGCGCGCGGTGAGCGAATTATGGGCTTTGGCCACTGCCTCCGGCGGTCCCCGGAATACCACCTGCCCGCCGTTTTTTCCGCCCTCCGGGCCGAGGTCGATAACGCAGTCCGCCGCAGCGATCATATCCATGTCATGTTCGATTACCACAACAGTGTCGCCCCGGTCCACCAGCCGCTGGACAACAGAGACCAGTCTGGCCACGTCCGCCATGTGCAGGCCGGTTGTGGGCTCGTCCAGAATGTAGAGAGCGCCCCCGTTTCTTCTGGCCGAAAGCTCGGAGGCGAGCTTGATGCGCTGGGCTTCTCCGCCCGACAGGGTGGGACTCGGCTGCCCGAGCCGGATGTAGCCCAGGCCGATCTCGGACAGGAATGCAAGGGGTCTGACAAGATCCGGGAAGGCGGAGAACAGATCAAGCGCCTCATCCACGGTAAGGGAGAGCACATCGGCAATGGAGTGCTCTTTGAACTTCACGGCAAGGGTGTCCGGGTTAAAGCGCCTGCCGCCGCAGATTTCGCAGGGAACGTGTATCACCGGCAAAAGCGGCATCTCCACCCTGTACCGGCCCTGTCCCCCGCAGGCCTCGCAACGGCCGCCGGAGACGTTGAAAGAAAAACGGCCTGCCTTGTAGCCCCTGGCGCGGGCCTCTGCGGTCCCTGCAAAGATCCGGCGGATGCCGTCCATGATGCCCACGTAAGTAGCCGGCACAGAGCGCGGGGTCCGCCCGATGGGAGATTCGTCCACCTCCTTGACGCTTTTTACCGTTTCTGTCCCGGAGAGCCCTCTAAGGATGGGCGGAAGCTTTTTGCCTCCCAGTTTGGCTTTCAGCCCCCGGAAGAGGATATCCCGCACCAGGGTAGACTTGCCGGAGCCGCTGACCCCTGTTACACATGTCAGCCGGCCTGCCGGCAGGCTGACTGTAAGATCCCTGATGTTGTGCAGGCTTGCGCCAAAGACGGTAATGCAGGGACAATCGGCAAGGGGACGCCTTGGCGCCGCCGGGTTTTTGGCCGCCCCTTTGAGCCACCTTCCGGTCACCGAATCCCTGGATTTCTCCAGCATTTTCGGGGTGCCAGTGGCAACAATGCGGCCCCCGCCGGTGCCTGCCTGCGGTCCCAGATCGATTGCATGGTCTGCCGCGCGGATAACCGATTCCTCATGCTCAACCACCACGACCGTATTCTGCTGATCCCGGAGATTGGAAAGCGCTTTGGTAAGGGCCCGTGTGTTGTGGGGGTGCAGGCCTACTGTGGGCTCGTCCAGTACGTAGCAGACCCCCCGGAGGTTGGAAGAGAGTTCGGCTGCGATGCGTACCCTTTGGGCTTCGCCTGTGGAGAGGGTATCCGCCGGCCGGTCCAGGCTTAAGTAGCCCAGGCCGAGGGAGTTGAGGAGATCGAGCCGTCTTTTTAGCTCGGGAATTATCTGTTCGCCGACGGCTCCAGCATCTGCGGCAAGCCCGGAGAGCCATGTTCGTAGCTCGGAAATCGGAAGTGCCGAGACTTCGGCTATATTTGCACCGTTAACACGCACTGCAAGGGCTTCCGGCCGAAGACGGGTGCCGCCGCAGGCGGGACAGCAGGCGGGTTCGGCTGCTTCTTCGGCCAAAGGCTCCGGGCAGCGTCCCGAGCCTTCGCATCGCGGGCAGGCGCCGAAACGCTGGCTCCACGTGAACAGCCGGGGATCTGCAGGCGGAAGGCCGGAGCCGCATTTGGGACAGGCTCTTCTGGTGGAGTAGAACTGCTCGTCTCCGCCTTTTTCCGAAACCACCAGGATGGCGCCTCCTCCCGCCTCCAGTCCCTGCTCAACCCCGCTCCGCAGAGCATCCGGTGGATCGTCGGAAATGCGGCATTCCTGCACAAGAGCTTCGATGTCATGGATTTGATAACGATCCAGGCGCGGCGGCCGTTGCGCCTCATAAAACCGCCCGTCAATCCGGAGCCCTGCAAATCCTTTTGCGGCCGCCCGCTTGATGATATCGGCATGATAGCCCTTTCGGCTTCTTATGAGCGGGGCCAAAAGCAGGACGCGTTTGCCGCAATAGTGCGTCTTGATCTGTTCGCATATTTCCGGCACGGTGGCCGCCTTTCCGGCCACTTGGCATCTCGGGCAGAAAACCGTGCCCAAGGCGGCAAAAAGCAGGCGCAGGTAATGGTATACCTCGGAGATCGTACCTGCCGTGGACATGGCGCCTGCACGCGCGACTTTTTGTTCCAGGGCAACCGTTGGGGGCAGTGCTTCGATCCGGTCCACATCCGCCCGCGACAAAGGCTGCATGTATTGGCGGGCATAGGCGGGCAGGCAGTCCAAAAAGCGCTCCCTGCCCTCGGAGTAGAGGACGTCGAAGGCAAGCGTGGATTTGCCGGAGCCGCTGACCCCGGTGACCGCCACCAACCGGTTGCGGGGGATGGAGACACTGATGTTGTCCAGGTTGTGCTCCCTTGCACCGGAGATATGGATACTTCTGCGGTTTGCGGCAGAGCCCGGATTTTTTTCGATCTGCTCCCGGCCTGGCGCAGGGGCCTGCCCGGCCCCCTTTCCGGAAAGGGCGCGGAGTGCCCGGCCGGTGGGGGTGTCCATTTCCGCGATGGTTTCGGGCAGCCCCTGGCCGGCAAGTTGACCGCCCCTTTCCCCGCCTTCCGGGCCCAAGTCGATCACCCAGTCTGCGGCTTCGGCCAGATCCATGTCATGCTCGATTACCACCACGGAATGCCCGGCGGCAGCAAGGCCCTGCAGGGCGGATACCAGCTCGGAGACATTGGCCGGATGCAGCCCTGTCGTGGGCTCATCCATCAGGAAAAGCAAGTTCTTCGATTTTTGGGCCCGGGCCAGATGCCGGGCCAGTTTCAGGCGCTGGGCCTCGCCGCCGGAGAGGGTGGGGGCGGGCTGACCGAGCTGGAGATAGCCAAGGCCGATCTCAAGCAGGGGCTGCAGGGCTTGCTGGATTTTGGGGTTTCCGCGGAACATCGCGGCCGCGTCGCGGGCCGGCATGGCCAGTACATCGGCAATAGAGCAGCCCTGTATCCGCACGTTGAGCACATCCGGTGCGAATCGCCGGCCGTCGCAGGCCGGGCATTTCACGAATACGTCAGGCAGGAACTGGAGCTCCACGCGCTCAAAACCGGCCCCCTGGCAGTGCGGGCAGGCGCCTGCAGCGGTGTTAAAGGAAAAGGCGGATCGCGAAAAGCCCATGGCTTTTGCCTGTTCCGTGCCGGCAAAGGCGCTTCTGAGGGGATCCAGCACGTTCATGGAAGTGGCGGCATTCATGCGGGCGTTTCGGGAGAGCGGGGTCTGGTCCACGAAAACAGCCTCCGCGATATGCTCCGCGCCGCTGATTTCCCGGCACCTCCCCGGTTCCATGGCTTCAAGCCCCTTTTTGCGCCGCAGGTTCCTGTAGAGCACGTGGTCAATAAGGCTGGATTTGCCGGAGCCGCTGACGCCCGTGACGCAGACAAGCATGCCGAGAGGGATTTCCACGTCGAGATTTTGCAGGTTGTTCTCCGCCGCCCCTCGTATATGAATGC
>CAZWNV010000155.1:0-7091 GCA_964635265.1 uncultured Desulfobacteraceae bacterium | reverse complement strand
GACCAGTCAAAGCCGGCCCGGTAGGCGTCGCTGTGGAATTCGTAGTAGCGCGTCCCCCAGGTAAGGGTCAAAGACGGGGCGATGCTCCAGACATCCTGGATATAGCCGGAGAAAATTTCATAGTAGTCTTCGTTGTCATCGTCGCCCTGGGCCCGGTATTCGCCGCCGATGGATAGGCGATGGTTTTCGCCGAGATTGCATCCCAGGTATTTGATGTAGCAGCCGGTGTTCAATTCCTCTGAATCCAATTGCCTGTTCTGTTCCCCGGCTGCACTGTAAAACAGCCTGTCCCGCTCGGACTGGTGCTGGTAGATTTGGGCCTGCAGTTCACCCGGCCCCAGGGGCTGCTCCAGCAGCAGGCTGTATTCATTGGTCCGCTTCTCCCAATAGGAATCGCCGCCTGGATAGGCCCTGCCCTCATAGTCGTGGGTGAAAGTGTCGACTTCCTCCGAGCGGACCACCGGGTAATCCGGGTCGTACGCGCTGGCCGGATCGTCTGGATCGTTTATAACAGCGTAACCGGTCTCGTTGCTGACGTAGTCCCATCCGGCCGTCAGCGTACCGGCGGTCGGAAGATAGAGCGAGATCCGGGCGTTGAAGCTTTGGGTGTCATAATAGTTGTTTCTCAGGTAGCCGTCCCCGCTTCTGTCTGCACCGGCAAAGGAGTAGCCGATGGCGTTTAGCAGGCCTCCCTGGATGTTGGCGCTGTAGCTTTCCATGCCGTAAGAGCCGGTTTCGGAGGAAACGGTGACGTTGGGCCTGAGTTCGTCCGTCTGCCTGCCTTTCTTGGTGATTATGTTGATGGCTCCGCCCATGGAGAAGGGGTAGAGCAGGGAATGGCTGCCGCGGATGACTTCAATGCTTTCCACGTTGTCCAGGGGCATGGTCGTCCAGTCGATTTTGTAATAGCCCCTTTTGCCCATGAGCCGCATTGGTCGTCCGTCCATGTATACCTGGATCCGCGACTGATCCAGCCCCCGGATGTATACCTGCTCCGAGGGGCTGGGGGTAATATTGGAACGCTGCACATCCAGACCCAGGGTCTCGCTCAAAAGGTCCTGGATGTTATGCACCTTGCCCGCTTTTTTGAATTTGTCCACGTTAATTACCGTAACATCCGGTGTTACCTCCATTGCTTTTTCCCGTTTTGGATGGGATCGGATGATGACCTTGTCCAGATGGTAGGGCTTCTCTTCGGTCCCCGAGCTTGCCTTGTTCGCCAGGCCCGGGGCAGGCAGAGAAAAAACAAGTGCTGCACCCAGCAACATGGCAAGGCTTGTCGTAATGCGCTTCATACATGTCTCTCCTTGGAAATTGGGTGGAATCCATGTCTGCATGCGGCCAAGCCCGCCCGAAGCTTCAGTCCCGCGGAAAGCAGGATTGACAGGGGGAGGATTTCCAAATAGATTTATTGGTAAGCATCCCCTGCTTCGCGGGGGCTTTGCCCGGGAAGGCAGCCTGAGTTGACTGGCCGGTCGCGGCTGCCTTCCCAACCTGATCAATTTTTTTCCTGAACCCTTTTTTTTCGCTGTCACCCCCTTTCCTGCCGGATGGTTCGGTTAGAGGCTCTCGCCTGCCGTCATGTTTTTCCGTTATTTGGCAGGCAGCCGGCTGTTCTCCGGCGTTGAGATGTTCGCACAAAAAAAAAGCCGCGAGGGCAAAGCGGACTGCTGTCCGCTTGTCTGCCTTCGTGGCTTTTTATTCGCAGCTTTGTTTTTTTCGGAACCCGCGGGCCCCTGCAGGCGGTTTCCACCTGCAGAACATCGGGAATGCTTCGGACTCCCTGTTTATAAGATGGTACCTCTACTGAAAACCCTTAGGGCCTGTCAATAAAAAATTTGCGGTGCAGGGGGACGTCCATTAAATTATAAGTTTCAGCGCTGGGTTCTCGCTTGGGATTGCCCGCATTCTACTTGCCCTGCAATGCCTCTGGAAACACGGCCTCAAAGGATGCAAACCGGTTCATATTTGTTACTGTAGAGAAATGCATGCCGTTTTCGGCGCCGGTCATCATAAGCGGCCGGGTTTTTTCCACATCAAGGCGGCCCTCCGGCGTGAGAGCGTTATCGTCCGCCTCCAGGCGCAGCACTTTGCCAATAATCAAGACATGCTCGCTTTGCTCGTATTCTTCATGCAGGCTGCATTCCATCCAGGCATAAGCGCCCTGCATTCCCGGTGCACAGATCAAGCCGGAGGGTTTCTCCGTGATCCCGGCTTCTGCGAATTCATCGCTGTCAGGCGGACTGTATCGGGCGAGGGGCATCACTTTGTCGGCCAGGGCTGCCCCGGCCATGTTGACCACGAATTCTTCGTTGTCCCGGATGTTGGCAAGGGTGTCGCGCTTTTTGGCCGATGCCAGGCAAATCAGATCCAGGGGACGCAGCACCGGCATTATGGAGGAATAGGGAGCTATGTTGCGGATTCCGGAGCGGCTCAGGGTAGAGATAAACGCAACAGGAAGCGGCATTACGGCTGAGCGCAGAAATGGTTCAAACAGCATGGTTTTTCCTTTCTCAGCGTTTCCGGTTACAGTATTCCCGAAACGAGGCCGATCCTGTGCTCGCTCTTTTCTGCCTTGACGGCTTTCGGGCGTGTGGTGCGATTTTTTGCCAAATCTGCATGCAAGAAATCGGGAGAGCTTTGGCTTCTCTTCTTATGGAAGATAATCCATAGAGGAAATCCTTTCGGACTGTCAACAAAAAACTTGCACAACCAAGGCTTATCCCCTGTATGACAAGGAACTGCAGATACCGGTGCAGGGGAGCGGCAGGGGGACGCCCATTACATTATAAATTTCCTGAAAGAAATTTATAATGTAATGGGCGTCCCTAGGGGTAAAAAAAGCTTGACAAAAAAGGAAGCGGCAGTTATTAGTCTGGGAAAAAAATGTTAGCGTGATCAAACTAAGTGTGAGGGATGGGAAACTCCAATAAGCAGCCCGTGGCGGAAAAGCCCCTGACTCCGGTGATGGAGGACTATCTGGAGGCAATCTTTGACCTTGCCAGGGAAAAAAAGGTTGTCCGGGTAAAGGATATCGCCAAGCGTCTGGACGTGAAGATGCCCACGGTTACGAGCATGCTCAAGACCCTGGGCAAGAGAGGGCTTGTCCATTATGAAAAATACGAGTATGTGGAGTTGACCGGTGAGGGGCTGACCATTGGCCGCGAAATGCGGCGCCGGCATTCCATTTTGTTTCAGTTTTTGACGGATATCTTAAAGATTGATGAGCAGATGGCTGACGGGGAAGCCTGCAAAATGGAGCATACCCTCAGCGAGACCACGCTTGAGAGCTTGACCGATTTCATGGCCTTTATCCAGGAATGTCCGCGTGCAGGAGAGGACTGGCTGAAAAATTTCGCGGAGTACCGCATTCACGGCTATAAGCCTGAGAAATGCCGGGAGCGTTCCGATCACTTTGCCTGTGAGTTGAAAAGCCGTGCGGATTCGGGAAAGGACGGGAAGCCACCGGGAAAGAAATAATCGTTTTTGAAAGCACTGGATGGAGCTTGTGTCGCCTTAAAGGCAAATGCCGGAAAGAGCGGCCTTTTTTTAGGGAAATAAGTTAGGGTACTCAAATAATAGAAGATTCCACTAATTTTTGCGGCTCTGGAGGAAGAACGGATCAAAGCAGGGGATGGAGAAATGAAGTTTGCAAATCGCACTACAGCAAAGGGTGTTTCCGGATATAAAAAGGCTGAGCACCCGCAGTCTTTGGCAGGGGTGGCGCCCGGCCGGCAGGTGTCTGTTGTGGACGTGGATGCCGGCAGGGAACTCCGGCACCGGCTGGAATCCATGGGAATTTTCCCGAACGCAGAGGCCAGGGTGTTGAACAATTCCAACCATGGACCGATGCTTTTGTCCCTGGGGATGAACCGGATCATGCTTGGCCGGGGAATGGCGCAAAAGGTAATCGTAGAGCCGTGCAGAGGGGACAAGGAGGTTTCGCGACGCTTGTTCAACTGCAGCCGGGAGACGAAGGAAGGATTAAAGGGGTCGGGGAATTCCGGCTGAAGCGGTTCGAAAAATACCGGGTTCATGGCCTTGAACCGGAAAGATGCCGGGACGAGCGGGTGTTTGCGGGATGATGAGCCGGCTTGCCCCCTGGGATAGGAGACCGTCAGGGAAAAATAAGTAATTAAAGCCAATTGGGGCCGTTTTTTGGACGCTGGGAAAGGCGGCTGTTTTTTTGGCCAAAAAGTTAGTCTAATAAAACAAAGAAAGGATAAGCTAATTAAATGGAGCGGGCTAACACGGATTTGATTTGTGCAGTCAATGAAAGCGTTAAGGAGCTGCAAAGCCGGGTAAACAGCCATTGCAGCCTGGTCGCAGCGGTGCTGGAGGCAAACGGGGAGGGGCTTGAAGCCGAGCGATTGCCCCGGGATGCCAGCCCCTGCCAATCGCATGCGCGCGAGCGTCAGCTCAAACAGGCCGTCCAGGAGGCGATCACCGTGCTGGAAGAGAGCCGCAAGTCCTTTAAATCCAAGCAGCTGGAGCAGCTGCGCAGGAAGCTGACACAGACGCTGATTGATCTGGGGTGAAATGGTATGTGCTCATCACGGCGTAGCCTTATCAGGCCTGCCATAGCGATGTCAGGTGCGAAAAAGAAAAAATCGGTTGACAAAAAAATTTTGTCGTAGTAATTAGAGCCCTCTTTTTTAATTAGAGATATCTATTTTAAAATGGGTCGTCTTACGGTCTTCGGCTTTAAAGCGCGGAGAAAGTGAAGGCGCAACCG
The DNA here is from genome assembly GCA_964635265.1 of uncultured Desulfobacteraceae bacterium. Classification (GTDB taxonomy): domain Bacteria; phylum Desulfobacterota; class Desulfobacteria; order Desulfobacterales; family Desulfosalsimonadaceae; genus M55B175. The sequence continues at coordinate 2,356 of CAZWNV010000155.1, read as the reverse complement.
GCGGTAATCATTCCCATCGTCCGGCTGCGCCTTTTTTTTAAACAAAGGAGGGCGAAAATGACTTTGGATCAATTAAAACCGGGCGATCAAGGCACCATCAAAAAGCTGTCCAGCCGGGACAAGCTGGGACAGCGCCTGATTGATATGGGCATTTATCCAGGCGTGCATCTCCGGGTGATCCGGAATGCACCCCTGGAAGATCCCATGGAGGTGAAGATGGACGGGTATCTGGTCAGTCTGCGGCATGAAGAGGCCCGGTTTGTGGAGGTGGCAGGTTGATTAAGGAGCAGGAAGAAGTCGTGCTGGCGCTGGCGGGACAGCCCAATTCCGGGAAATCGACGGTGTTTAACGCCTTTACCGGTGCGAAACAGCATGTGGCCAATTATCCCGGCGTGACCGTTGAGAAGAAAACGGGGTGGTATGCCCATAACGGCCACAGGGTGGAGGTGGTGGATCTGCCCGGAACCTACAGCCTGACCTCCTATTCCCCGGAGGAGCAGGTCTCCCGGGATTTTATTCTGCAGGGCAGGCCCTCAGTGGTGGTCAATGTGATGGATGCCTCCAACCTCAAGCGCTGCCTGTTTCTCACCTTTCAGTTAATGGAGATGAACCCCCCGCTGGTGCTGAACCTCAACATGATTGATCTGTCCGGGAAGCGGGGCATCCGCATCGACACCGAAGCCCTGTCCCGACAACTGGAAATTCCCGTAATTGCCACCAACATGAAGACCGGATATGGCAAAAAGCCGCTTCTGGACACGATTGCCGCAACGGCTGAGAACGGGGCCTCCAGTAAAGGGGTCAATATCGACTACGGAGAGATGGAGCCGGTTTTCCGGGAAATTGAAAGCCGGATTGCAGCGGACACGCCCCGACTCGCGGCGCAGTATCCGCTGCGCTGGCTTGCCATCAAGCTCATGGAGGGCGATACCGAGGTCCTCCGGATGGTTTCGGAAAATCACCGGGCAACTGAAGATTTTGCAGCTGCCCTGGACGGCTGGCGGGCGGATTTTGAATCCCGCTTTGACGAGCCGCCGGCAATCCATATCGCCCACCGCCGGTATCAGGCCGCCGAGCAGATCGCCAAATCCTGCATGCGGTCGAAAACCGTTGACAAGCTGCCCGTCTCCGACCGGATCGACAGGCTCGTCTGCCACCGGCTGCTGGGACCGGCCATTCTGGTGGGTGTCATTTGGCTGCTCTATTACCTCTCCATTGTCCAGGGCTATAACATAACCAACCATACATGGCCGCTTCTGGCGAAGCTCCGGGGGCTTACCGAGGCTGTGATGCCAGCGCCCGGATTTATCGAGATCCCCCTGATCCGATCCTTTGCCCTGTGGTTTGTGGACAGCATCAATGCGCTGTTGAACTACATCCCCATCTTTTTCATCCTGTTCGGGTTGATCGCCATTCTCGAGGACTCGGGCTACATGCCGCGGATGGCCTTTATCATGGACCGGCTGTTTTCCCGCTACGGACTGCACGGCCAGTCAACGCTGCCCATGGTGCTTGGCGGCATCTACGTGGGCGGATGCGCTGTGCCCGGGGTGATGGCGTGCAAAGGCATCCCGGATGAACGCTCGCGGCTGGCCACCATCCTGATCATCCCCCTGTTGAACTGCATGGCCAAGGTGCCGCTGTATGTGCTGCTCATCAACATTTACTTTGCCGCGCACAAGGCCTGGGCCATGTTTTTCATCTCAACCATCAGCCTGCTGCTGGTGCTGCCCATCTCCAAGCTGCTGACGCTTACGGTTTTAAAAAACAAGCCCACCGCCCCCTTTGTCATGGAGATGCCGCCTTATCACATGCCGACCCTTCGCGGTGTTTTGACCCGGGCGGTGGAGCGGGTATGGCTGTTTATCCGCAAAATCGCCACCATTGTGGCGGCGGTGGCTGTCGTGGTGTTCGTCCTGATGCAGTTTCCGGGTATCAGCGAGGAGCGGATGGCCTATTACGAGAGCGAGAAGCAGAAAGCCGTGTCCACCTTTCTGGGAAAAATTGAAAACACGGCCTATGTCGGCAGCATTGGCCGCGACAACCTGATGGATTTTGTGAATTACTGGAATGATTACAAGAGCGCAAGGCTTCGCGCCGGCGGCGGGAGTGCGGCAACGGCCCTGAATACGGCCTACGAAAAGAAAAACCCGATGTTTTTTGAAATCGTCCGGCGCTCCGGAAAAGACGGCAGAACCGCCTACCGGGCGGCGCGACGGATGGTTCGGAGCCGAAAGCAGCTGCTCATGGAGATGAAAAAAGAGCGGATCCACAAAAGCTTCCTGGGCCGGGCGGGCAAGGCGCTGGAGCCGGTCACCCGGTATGCCGGATTTAACTGGCGGGTCAATGTGGCGCT
>CAZWNV010000154.1:0-7123 GCA_964635265.1 uncultured Desulfobacteraceae bacterium | reverse complement strand
CTTGCGGCCCAACAGATCCATGGCCTGGATGCCGTTGGTGCCCTCGTAGATGGAGCTGATCTTGGCATCCCGGGCCAGCTGCTCCACGGGATATTCCTTGGTGTAGCCGTAGCCGCCGTAGACCTGGATGGCCTGCACACATACCTCGTAGCCGACATCCGTGCAGTAGCCCTTTACCAGCGGGGTCAGAAGATCGATCAGGCCCTGGGCCGTCTCCCGTTCCTCATCGGAGTCGGCCAGCGCCTCGCGGTCGAACAGGGATGCCACGTAGTAGACAAAACTTCTCATCCCGTCCACATGGGCCTTCATCCACAGCAGCATGCGCCGCACGTCCGGATGGTTGATAATCGCCACCTGCGGGGCCTCCGGGTTTGCTGCTTCGAGCAGGTCGCGTCCCTGGGTGCGCTCCCTGGCGTAGTTTACCGCATACAGGTAGGCGCCGGATGCGTGGTTTAATCCCTGGAGGCCGACGCCGAGACGGGCTTCGTTCATCATGTGAAACATCACCCGCATACCCTTGTTTTCTTCTCCCAGAAGCAGCCCCCGGCACTTGCCCTTGCTGCCGAAAGCCAGACTCGTGGTGGGGCTGCCGTGCAGGCCCATTTTCTCCTCGATGCCGGTGGGGACGACGTCATTGGGTTCTCCGAGGCTGCCGTCCTCGTTTACCCAGATCTTGGGCACGATAAACAGCGAGATCCCCTTGGTTCCGGCGGGTGCCCCCTCGATTCGCGCCAGCACCGGGTGGATGATGTTTTCGGTGAGGTTCTGGTCGCCGTTTGTAATAAAGATTTTGCTGCCGCTGATGGAGTAGGTGCCGTCATCGTTTTTTACCGCGGTGGTCTCCAGGTTGCCTACGTCCGATCCCGCATTGGGTTCTGTCAGCACCATGGTGCCGCCCCATTTGCCGCTGTAGAGGTTGCCCAGGAACATCTCCTTCTGTTTCCCGGTGCCGAAGAGCTCGATCATTTTGCCGGTGCCGTGGCCGAGCACGGCATAGGCGGCAAAGGCGAAATTGCCGCCCACAAGGTATTCACTGGCGGCCTGGGCGATCAGAAACGGCAGTCCCTGGCCGCCGATTTCCGGATCCTCCGTCAGGGCGATCCACTCGCCCTCGGAGAACAGCTCCAGGGGGCGCCGGTAGCATTCCGGCGCAAAGACCCGGCCGTCCTCGAAAGTTGCCCCGTTGCGATCGCCTTCCGCATAGGTGGGCAGAATTTCCTTTACAGCAAAATTTCTTGCCTCGGTAATCACCATGTCCAGGGCTTTTTTATTTAAGTCCTGGTATTTGCTGGTTTTTGTAAGCTCTTCCGCGCGAAACTGTTCGTAGAGAACAAAGTCCACATCGCGACGGTCTGCGATATACTGCTGCGCCATTTTTTTCCTCCTCGTTTATCCTTGCTGATCGCCTGCAGAAAGACGGATTAATGCCTCGATGCCCTGTTTGGCAGTCTTTACAGATGAAAGAGCTTGCCGATAAGCTGGGATTTCATGATATCGCCCTCTATCTGGAGTTTTCCCGAGGTATAGGCCTGCATGGCCGGCAGCGTGCCCTTGATCATGTCCAGGAAATCGCTGTCCCTGATTTTCAGGGTGCAGGTGGGGTTGTCATGAACGCCTGCGGAGATGCTGCATGTACCGTCTTCCACGACGCAGTACCAGTCTCCGCCGGCATCTCCTGATATGCGGTATTGAAACACCGCGTGCACGCCCTTGGCCGCCTCCGGGTCAAACACCTGCTCCATGGCGGCAAAAACATCGGCGACGGAGGAGGCCCGGCCGCCCGCGTCCTCGCCGCCGGTGTCCGGACGGGAGCAGGCGTTGATGATGTCGGCCACCTGTTCGTTTAATTCCCGATATTCCTTTGCGTCCCCAAGGGAATTCACGGTATCCATGCTGTCCCGGACCGCCTCCACCGAGGGGGGATTGACGCCGTCGCCGACGGTTGTTGCCGGGCCTGTGACAATGGAGGCGCGGTTGAACACGCACATGCCGGCATTGTAGATATATCCGCTTTCCGTGCATTGGTCGGAGCACAGGTAGAGGACCATGGGGGAGACGAACTCCGGCCGCATCTTATCATGCATGTCCGGCGGCAGAATGTCCCGGGTGAGCCGCGAGACGGCCAGGGGAGCCACCGTGTTGACGTGGATGTTGTATTTGGCGCCTTCCAGCTTGAGGCTGTTCATAAAGCCCACAAGCCCCATTTTCGCTGCGCTGTAGTTGCTCTGGCCGAAATTGCCGTACAGCCCGGCCGCAGAGGTCGTCATGATGATGCGGCCGTAGCCTTTCTCCCGCATCACCCGGAACGCCGGCCGGGTCACGTTGTAGGCACCTGTTAGATGCACGTCGATAACCGGCTGCCAGTTCTCGGGATCCATCTTGACAAGGCTTTTGTCCCGGAGAATGCCCGCGTTGTTTACCAGGATGTCCACGGTGCCGAAGGCCTCCAGGGCGGACCGGATGATGTTTTCGCCCCCCTCGGCGGAAGTCACGTTGTCGTAGTTGGCAACCGCTTCGCCGCCCATGGCCCGGATCTCCTCCACCACCTTGTCCGCGGGGGTGGCGTCGCTGCCCGTACCGTCGCGGGCGCCGCCAAGGTCGTTTACCACGACTTTGGCACCCCTTTCCGCCAGATCCAGTGCATAAACCCGGCCGAGACCGCCGCCGGCCCCGGTGATGACCGCTACCCGGCCGTCGAACCGGATTTGGTCGCTTTGCGGTTCCCCGTATTCAAACACGCCGTTGTTCATGGTTACCTCCCCGGTTTTTGCATTGACTGTCTGCCATACCGCCTGGTTCTCTTCCGTCTTCCATATCCGGGTCTGGATGGGGTCTCCCGGATACAGCGGACTGGAAAACCGGCATTTCATACGCCGCAATTTTTCCGGTTCGCCGGGGATCAGGCTGCTGATCAGGGCCCGGCAGGCAAAGCCGTGTGTGCAGAGCCCGTGCATAATCGGTCTTTCAAATCCGGCCAGTTTCGCGAATTCCGGATCCACATGCAGAGCGAAAAGATCCCCGGAGAGCCGGTAGAGAAGCGGCTGGTCCGGGGAGGGATGCGCCTCCACGACAAAGTCGGGCTCGCGCTCGGGCATCGTAAAACCGGAGCGCGGCGCGGGTTCTCCCCCGAAGCCCCCGTCTTTGCGGGCCACCAGGGTGATCACGTTGGTGCACAGCTTGTGGCCGTCGGAATGCCGGGTTTCGCCTTCGCCGACGATTACCGCTCCCTTGTCTCTGCCGTTGTCGTAGATGCGGCGTATCGCGCCTTCCGTTGTAAGGGTCCCGCCGGTGGGGATGGGGCGGTGGACGATCAGGTCCTGCTCGCCGTGCAGAATGCCGGAGAGATCGACATTGGCGTTGGTCCCGATGTAGGAGAGAAAATCGAAAATGGCCGCAACAGCAAAGCTGGGGACGACCTTCAGGTTTTTTTCGTAGACGTGGTCGAGTTCTTCAAAACCCGCGCCGACCCCCAGGGCATACAGGATCACGTCCTTCCAGTTGTAGTCCTTGGAAACCGGCCCGATTTTTTTGCCGACTGCATCCAGGTTCAGTGCCATGGCGCCTCCTCTTTTCAGGATCACAGCATTTTATTCCAGCAACTGATGGGGAACAATAGGATGTTTTCGGAATCGTGTCAAAAGGTTTTTGGGCTGCCCGGCCGCTTTTGTCCCGGGGCAATTTCTGTTGACTTGCCGTGCCGCAGCAGGTAAAGTGCGTGTCAAACATTTGATGGAATCCATCGTTGGTTTCCAATACATCGTTCCACCTTTATCCCGGAGCATCTGCAAGGGAGGACGTATGCACAGCCAGGGAGCCTTATCGGGTGTCACGGTGCTGGACCTGTCCCGTCTGCTGCCCGGCCCCTATTGTTCCATGGTTCTCGCCGACCACGGGGCCCGGGTGATCGTCATCGAGGACCGCCGTTTTGCGGGCGAGGCCGAGTTGAGCCAAAGCGTGCACCGGAACAAATCCCACATGACGCTCAATCTGAAATCCGAGGCCGGCCGCAGCCTGTTTCTGCATATGGCAAAAACCGCCGACGTGGTTCTGGAAGGCTTCCGGCCGGGGGTCACCCGCCGGCTGGGGGTGGATTATGAATCGGTCTCCGCGGTCAATCCCGGCATCATCTACTGCTCGATTACCGGCTACGGGCAGACCGGTCCGTATGCCGGCCACGTAGGCCACGATGTAAATTATTTGAGCATTGCCGGGGTGCTGGATCTGATCGGCGAGAAAGACCGGGCGCCCTGCATCCCGGGGGTGCAGATCGCCGATATTGCCGGCGGCGGGCAAAACGGGGTGATCGGTATCCTGCTGGCGCTGTACGCACGGAAGACGACCGGGAAGGGTCAGTACATCGATATTTCCATGACGGACGGCGCCTTCAGCCTGCTCTCGCTGGCCGCGCACTTAAAGCAGATGAGCGGAATGCCCGTCAACCGCTCCGATTTCATGCTCTCGCACCGCTACGGCTGCTACAATACTTATGAGACCGCGGATAAGCGCTACATCTCCATCGGCGCCGTGGAGAACCGCTTCTGGCAAAAGCTCTGCGATTATTTCGACGTGCCCGAATACGGGCCGCTCCAGTATGATGACGAGCGGCGCGAGGAGATCAAGGCCTTTATGCGCGAGCGCTTCCGGGAGAAGCCGCTTGCGGAGTGGGAAGCGGTTTTGAGCGGTTTGGAGATCTGCTGGGCGCCCGTTCGCAAACTGGACGAAGCCCTGTCCTCGGAGCTGTTCCGGCAGCGGGACATGGTGGCGGAGCTCACCTATCCGGACGGCAGGACCGGCAAAGCCATCGGCGTTCCCGTCAAGTTAAGCGATACCCCGGGTGCGGTGGCAGCGCCGCCGCCGGACTTCGGGGCGGATACCCGGCGGGTGCTGCGCGAATACGGATGCACGGATGAAGAGATCGCGGACTACGAAGACAAGGGTGTCATCTAGGCGCCGCCCTGCCGCGGGGGCCGCCGGCAGCAGGGAAAGGCTGGAGAAAGCAAGTTCATGGCCACCTCTTTTGAGAAAGCCAAGCAGAACCCGGATTCCATGAAAGCCCGCATTCTGGTGGCTGCCAGAAAAATATTCGGGGAGTACGGCTTCCACGGCACCACTACGCGCATGATCGCCAAGGCCGTGGATATCGATATTTCCACGCTCTATTACCACTGGGGGGAAAAGGGGGATCTCTACGAGGCTGTAATTCGCGACATCAACGAGGGCATGCGCCGGAAACTGGTGGAGGTGGAGTCCATCGTCCGCGGCCGGCCTCTTGCCGAGCGCATCGAAATCGCCATCGACGAGATGGCGGACTACCTGTTCGAGAATCCGGAGATCTCCAACCTCACGCTGTTCCGCTATTTTACCAAGACCCGGCACGGCAGCCAGCTCGATTTCCAGGTGCCGGAGTTTATCACCGATATCGCCTATTCCATGGGGCTTAGCAAGGACCGCAGAAACGCCTCCCTGGACGCCCGGATGAAGGTGCTCTTTATCATGAACGGCATCCACAATTTCGTTTCCGGGGAGAATTTTTTTCGGCCCATGCTGGAGGTGGAGCGGGAGCAGTACCTCGAGCAGGCCAAGGAAACGCTCAAGTTCTTCAACATCTCCGCTTTTGTCCAGACGGGGCGGGACACTTGTTGATGCCCCCGGAAAAGGCATCCGCTACTCGATTTCCTCGAGGCGCTTGGTGATTTTCTGCTGTACCGCGAGCAGATCCTGCTTCAGGATCTGCAGCTCTTCCATGTGCCTGTCAATCTCCCTGAGTTTTTTCTTTCCGTAGGCCAGGCCTTTCTTGAGCTGCTCCACCTCGTCCATGTCGAATTCCGCCATGCCGATCATCTCCGCGATTTCATCCAGGGAGTAGCCGAGCCGCTTGCCGCGGAGAATGAGCTTTAAACGCGCCCGGTCCCGGCGGCGATAAATGCGGTGGTTGCCCTGGGTCCGGTCCGGCAGGATCAGGCCTTTTTCTTCGTAAAAGCGGATTGCCCGGGTGCTGATGTCCAGCTCGTCTGCCAGTTCGGAGATGGAGAAGGTGGTTTTTTTGGCTTCGCGTTGCTCTGTCATGCTGCTTCTCCTGAAAGCGATGTACATGGTTCCGATTTCAAAGATAAAGGCTAAGGGACAAAGATACAAGCACTGATTGTCATTGCCTATTCCAGGGGCTCTGCAAATGCCCCCTGCGGCCGCAGCGGCCCTGTAAGCCGGCACCTGACCAGCCTGTTGGCATACGCGGCCGGGGCATCGACCAGAAGGGTGAGGTAGTTTTCGCTGACCCCCTTTAACCGGCCGGAGGCGGGATCGCGCCGGTTTTCGCATATCAGCGTGACCTCGCGGCCTATCTGGCCCTGATAGAATGCGCGGGATTTCTCCCGGCTCAAGCGGCGCAGCGCTCTGCAGCGTTCCTTGATCACGCCGGGGGCTACCTGGTCCGGCAGTCGGCCGGCTGGGGTCTGCGGACGCGGCGAGAAGGGGAACACGTGCAGATACGCCACCGGCAGCGCGGCCAGCAGTTCGTATGTGTTGGCAAAGGCCTGCCGGTCCTCGCCCGGGAATCCCACCAGCACATCCACCCCGATGGCAGCCGCCGGCACTGTTTCGTGGATAAAGCGGATCAGCTCCGCAAAAAGCCCCGGGCCATACGGCCGCTTCATTTTCTCCAGTATGCGCGGATCCCCGCTTTGCAGCGGAATATGAAAATGGGGGCAGATTGTGCCTTCTTTTGCGGCCATGCGGATGATTTCGGCCGAGAGCTCGCCCGGCTCCACCGAGGAGAGCCGCACCCGGTCCACCACGGCTTCGGCCGCGATCCGGCCGAGCAGGGCATAAAGGCTGGTGCGGGGCGCGAGGTCTTTTCCGTAGCGGCCCAGGTGAATGCCTGTGAGCACCACCTCCCTGGCTCCCTGGGCGGCAAGCCCGGCGATCATCTCCATTGCCGCTCTCATGGGAAGGCTCCGGCTGGGCCCCCGGGTGTAGGGAACAATGCAGTAGCTGCAGAAATCGCCGCATCCGTCCTGGATCTTGAGGTTGGGCCGGGCGCGGCCGCCTGCCGCGGTAAGCATTGTCTGGAGCATGCGGCGCATTTTCATAACACTCGGCCATATCCGCTGCGACTGCTCCATCA
>CAZWNV010000153.1:0-7145 GCA_964635265.1 uncultured Desulfobacteraceae bacterium | reverse complement strand
CACGACGCTCTTCCGATCTCCTGCATTCTTGCCAAAACGCTTCATGACGCCTTTGTGGAAAAATACGGCACCTGCCGGTGCGCAGACCTGCAGAAACAACTGGCCGGAAGATTTTTCAACCTCTACGACCCTGCGGAGATGGAGGCCGCCCTGGAAGCCGGGATGCCGGAGAAATGCTCCGCTGTGGTCGGAGAAACAGCCCGCATGGCCGCCCACATCATCCTGGAGGAAAAAAAGCGGGAGGCGAGCAGCACCTGAGGCACCATTCTGCCGGGCTTCACAAGCGGAGCCCGGCGCCTTTGCCGGCATTTTCCCTGTCCCGGCGGTTATACTACAGCCTTCTTGCAATTTGGCAATTTTGTGCTAAAGTGTGGACTGCTTTTGCTGATGACCATTTGGAACGTAACGGACGCAGGAAAACGGCTATGAAAATAACTTGCCAGCAATGCGGGAAAACCTTTGTGGTACCCGATGAGAAGATCCCCGCCAACAAGCGGGTCAGGGTTCAGTGCCCGGGCTGCAAAACCCCTATCAGCCTAAGCCGGCCGGCGGAGAATGCGCAAGCTGCCGGGGACGGCTGCCAGCAACAGCTTATGGGGGAAGACCTGATCGAAAAAATCGTGGCCACCTCCAAAGCCATGCCCCCCATGCCCCAGATACTGGCCAAGGCGCGGGAAATCATCAACGATGAAAACAAAGGCTTCCAGGAAATCGCAGAGGTACTCGAGACCGACCAGGCCATGGCCACCCGGGTCCTGCGAATCGCCAATTCCGCCTACTACGGCCTGACCGTTCCGGCTTCCTCGGTTCGCCAGGCATCCGCCCTGCTCGGCAGCCAGACCCTGCTCGAGCTGATCACGCTGGTAAGCATGTCCCGCCTCATGGGCAGTTCCCTGCCCGGATACGGATTCTCCTCGGTGAGCCTGTGGCAGCATACCCTGACCGTGGCCACGGCCTCAAAGACCATTGCCGAGCAAAAATACCCCGATCTTGTAAACGATGCCTTCAATGCCGGCTTGATTCACGACTGCGGCATGATCGTGCTGGACGAGTATGTAGCTGCGCGCAAGGGCAGCCGGCAGGTTCCGGCGGGCGATGAAAAAGCGCTGCTCGCATTTGAGAAATCCCTCTTCGGCTGCGATCACGCCGATACCGGCGCGGCCATCCTGGAGAAATGGAATATCCCGCAGCTGCAGACATATGCCATCCGGCACCACCACTATCCCCAAAATTCGGATATGGACGAACTCGCCTGCATTCTGCACGCATCCGAGTGCCTGGCCCAGTATGGCCCGGAAATCGACAACATTCTGGATTTTGCTGAAAAAGGCGTTTTCGAGCGCCTGCAGATGCCCCCCGAAACCGTGGAGAGCATCTACAACAGCGTCATGGAATCCGTCGAGGAAATCGTGAGCGGATTTTCCGCTTAGCGGTTCCTCTTTACTCCTGCTGTTCAAAAATTGCCGCAGGCCGGGAAGTATTGCCCGTTGCGTTGGGGTAATCTTCGTACGTGTGCGCCTTGCGGTTGTTTTCCACAAGCTCCCTCGCCTCCTGCATAAAACCGTTATAGCGCTGCTTGCACTCGTAGAAACCGTGCCACCAGGCATAATCGGGCGCCATCATGGCAGCGCCCATCCGTGCCCGGCGCCCCTCGTGATGCCAGAGCTCGTAGAACTCGTTTTCCAGCTTCTCGTCAAAAAACCGCTCCTTGTCCAGAAGCCCCTTCTCGTAGAGCTTATCCAGCATCGCCCTGGCCGGCTTGAAGTAAACCTCGTTGTATTCATGGATCACCTGGTCCAGGGTCTCGTAATGATCCTTTACCCAGTTCTCCCCGTGGCACTGCATGCAAATCTCCTGCATCTTTTCGCGCTCGACCTTCCAGTTGGTCTTGGCCGGCAGCGGCTTGAACTCGGAGGGCCGGACCGTGAGGGGCGCCTGGGTCTCCCAGGAGAGCCGTTCGGTCACATCATGGGTGGTTTGTACGGAACCGGCCCCGGACATGTGGCATGAGGCGCAGGTCGGTCCCCGGAAATCCACCCCCGGCGACCAGGTGCCCGGGGCGGACTTCCAGTTGTATTCGTCGCCGAATGCCGTGTAGATGTCACCGTGCTTGGATTCCATGTAGATCTCGATCTGCGGGTGATCCGGGCCCAGGTGGCACTGGCCGCAGGCCTCGGGCTTTCTTGCCTCCATCACCGAGAAGCGGTGCCGCGTATGGCAGCTTGTGCAGGAGCCCTTGCTGCCGTCCAGGTTCATGCGCCCCACCCCGACATTGGGCCAGGTATCCGGGGTCAGTTCCCCGTCCGCTGTCTTCAAAACGGTGCCGTGGCAGTAGTAGCAGCCCGAGGTTCGCTCCACATCACTGTTCATCCCCTTGTTCAACCAGGGATCGATTTTCCAGATAATCTCCAGGGTGTTGGCATGCTTGCTCCGGCTGTACTGCTCGGCCTCGTCCGGATGGCAGCGGGAGCAGTCCTTCGGGGTGACAACGCCGGCCACCGGCACCCGGTATTCGGGACGTCCCCACTCGGTATCGGACTTCTCATACTGCTGGTAATGGTCCTTGGCCACATCCGGATCATGCTCTTCCGCCTTGTGGCAGTCAATGCAGGTAATATTGGCGCTGGCATGCCGGCTGTTGGCCCAGTCGGCAAAAATGCCGGGGTGCTCCCTCTTGTGGCACTGGATGCAGGCGACACCAACGTCCGGTATGCTGCGTTCAATCCGGAATTCCTTCTCCTTGGCCATGTTTTCCTTGGCCTCCGCCGGCCCGGTCCCGGCAAGCCCCGCAACACCGGCGGCAAGTAATAAAAACACTCCCCAAACCGTCCGTTTCATGCCTCCCCCTTTATGATGCGCGTTATAAAGGCTCGTACTGTTTGTATCGGTAAACCTGGGTAGGGTTGTGGACCAGATCGCGGTGGCAGTCCACACAGCGCTTCTCCTGCCCCGGCCGCGCGTACACCACGGAGCGATGCGCCAGCATCGCCCCGCGCTTGTCCGGAATATAAAGAATGTTGCGATGGCATTTCATGCACTGGTCGTTGTCAAAGGACTCATAGGCTTTCTCCCGGTTTTCGGCATGGTCGTACGCCTCCATCACAAAATGGGCAACCACATCCTTTATCCCGTGCAGGGTCTTGGTATAGAAAAAATCCACGGTATCATGCGGGGCCGGGAGGTGACAGTCCATGCAGTCCGCAACAAAGCCCTGGGCGTTGTTGACATGGCTGGATGTCTTCCAGGTATTGTAGGCGAATTCAATCTCGTGGCAGGAGGCGCAGAACTGGGGCGTGGAGGTCCTGACCATGGTGTAGTAGGTCATGCTGAATACCGGAAAGCCGATAATGATGCCCAGCGCTACCAGAAGCAGCGCTTTCACGGATTTTTTGGAGAGCATGGCATCCCCTGATCTCGTGGCTGATCCTGTGACTGCTCTTGTTGCCGAAAAAGAATGGATAAACAGTGTTTATTGATTAATATATCCGTTGAACCCTGTGCCTGTCAAACACTGAAACCATAAAGCCTGCCTCCGGCTCCGTTGAAACAGCATTGCGAAAGGGTTCCAAAGCCTTACAGATCAATCCAGATTCCCCAGGCCCAGTAGCTTTCCTCACATTTTGCAAATTCGCCAATCACGGAGCGCCCGTCCCGGTATTCCAGGCCGATTCGATAATTGCGACGGCTCTCGGCCACCGGAACCAGCAATCCGGCCTGCACGGTAACATCCGGCTCCCAGTCCGACTCTTCAAAGGAGGTGAGATCAGCCGCCGCGTAATAGCCCAGCCAATCGCCCCACAAGCCGTCTTCGTCCCGGAACTCAAGCCCCGCCTGCAGGCGCCATTTTTCCTGCCAATCACTTCGCAGGTCAAATGCCCAGCCGGTTTCCGCGTAAGTCCGCAAATGCTCTCCAAACGACCGGGCCAGCCCCAGAATCCACTCCTGACGGGTGTATTCAATGCGCTTGCGGCCGGTCCGCTCCGCGTATTCATCGCCCACGTGACTCGAATCATGGTTTATTCCGAACTTTACCGCCAGAGGGGAGCTGCCGCGCCATGTGAGGTCAATGCCGTAGAGCCCGTCCCAGCCGATGTTGTCCAGCGAGTGCGAGCGATCAAACATACCGAGAAACGTGCCGTGAAGATTGAGCTGCAGCCCGCGCTCCGGATGGTCTGCCGGAAAAACCCGCAGCAGGCCAAGCCTGCCGCCGATCCGGAAAACATAGCGCTTATCCCCGGCCTCGTCTATGTCCGAATCGCTGTAGCGCACTGCATTCAAGGCAACCGTCGGGCCCAGGGGATCGGCCGGATAAACCGGATACAGCCGGCCCGCCGGCACAAACCGGCCCTTCCAGCCGGAGCCCACGGAAAATGCCGGAGGCGATGCCGGGGACGCCTCCGGCAATGCCAACAGGAAGATACCGACCACGATCATCCAGGCAAAAACAGCCCGGACGCGTCTTTCCCACCGGCATTCCCGAAAAACCGCTTTCTTCCAAAAGGCCATGATGCATCCCGATTTGCTTTGGTTGTTGTCGGCAAAAGACGCCGCTAGCGGCACATGCGGCGTACAATAATATGCAGGGCGGTAAAAACCGTTACGCCAGCCAGCATGGGGATCAGAAGCTTCTCCGTCTTCAGGGGATTTAACGAGTCCCCTGTCCGGATTACCTCCATCACGGCATCGGTCATCCATGAATAGATAACGATATGATGAACCGTGCCCAGCACCGTGCCCCAGAACACGTCCCGAAACGGAAGAACCGAGAGCCCCAGCAGCCAGTTTGTGGGGGGAAAGACGAAAAAGAACAGGCGCATATAGATCACCGCCACCAGGCCCCGGCCCGCCAGGCGCGATTCGAATTCGTGGAATCTGCGGCCTGCCACCCGCATCACCAGATCTCTGCCCAGAAAGCGGGCTGTGAAATATACTGCTGTTACAGCCAGGTAAATGCTTGCAGTGGCAAGCAGGGCCCCGGGCACCCCGCCGAAGATGCAGACCCCGACGCAGACAACGACCACTGCCGGAATATATGCCATGATGGCCGCGGCAGAGACCGCCACAAAGGCTGCCGGCCCCAGGCAGCCGAGGGAGCCGACAAAGGCCCGCAGGGCCCTCACCTGTTCCGCCAGCCCTCCTCCCCCCGTGTTCTGGGCCAGCCCGGCCAATCGATACAGCAGGTACAGTCCCAGCGCCAGCAGCACCAGGACCGCGATTTTGATCCATACGCGCCGCACTTTTGCGGGATTGCCGGGCAAGAAACCTCCTTCCGATCGGCTGCTTTCGGCACGGTCCGCACGCGGCAGAGCCAAGCCCTTTTTCCCTTTTTTACAGGAGGTTGCTGGCCAGTTCCGCAAGCTCGGAGCGCTCGCCCTTCTCCAGGCTGACATGGGCGTAGAGTTTCTGGCCCTGCATTTTTTCGATCAGGTAACTCAAACCGTTGGACTGGCTGTCCAGATAGGGATGGTCAATCTGGAAGACATCCCCGGTAAAAACCATCTTGGTGTTTTCGCCGGCGCGGGTGATGATTGTCTTGACCTCATGGGGCGTCAGGTTCTGCGCTTCATCGACGATAAAGAATATCTTGACCAGGCTTCGCCCCCGGATATAGGAGAGCGGGGCGATCACCAGTTTTTTCTCATCCAGCAGATCCTTGATCTTGCGGTGCTTGACATCGTTTTCGGAGAACTGGTTCTGGATTACCGCCAGGTTGTCGTACAAGGGCTGCATGTAGGGATCCAGCTTGGAGGAGATATCGCCCGGCAGGTAGCCCAGATCCTTGTTGCTCAGCGGGATTACCGGCCTGGCCATGAAAATCTGCCGGTAGCGGTGTCTGGCCTCCAGCGCCGCGGCCAGCGCCAGCAGGGTCTTGCCGGTTCCCGCCCGTCCCGACAGGCTGACCAACTCAATATCCGGGTTGGCCAGCGCATCCAGGGCAAAGGTCTGCTCCGCGTTTCTCGGCATGATATGGTAAGCGCTGTTTTTGTCCACCCGGCGGATTTTCCCGCTCTGGGAATCGTAGGCGGCCAGTGCTGATTTCTTGTTGTTTTTCAAGATAATATATTCATTGGGCAAAAACGGCGGCTCCACCTCTATCGCATCACGGTCGATTTCATAAGGCGGCTGATACATCTGGTCGATCACCTCCGCAGGCGCGCCATCCTCAACCCGTTTGCCGGAATAGAGCCTGTTGATATCACTGACATGGTCGCTTGTATAATCCTGCGCCAGAAGGCCCACGGATTTCGCCTTCATGCGGAGATTGACATCCTTGGTCACAAGGATAATCCGGGTATCAGGCTTTTCCTTGGCCAGTTGATAGGCGGTATTTAAAATGTGGTGATCATGCTTCTGGCTGGAAAAATTGAGCATCAGGTCATCGTGAAAGCGCTGCTCAAGCTTGATGGCAATTTTGCCGGAATCCGGGCCGATAGGCACGCCGCCGTCAAAAAGCCGGCCGCCGCTCAGGGAATCCAGCGCCCGGACGAATTCCCGGGCATGAAAATTCAAAGTGTTGCTGCCTTTTTTGAATTGGTCGAGTTCCTCCAGGACACAAATCGGCACCACGATGTCATTGTCTTCAAAGTGGTGAAGGCAGGAACTGTCGTGCAGAATCACATTGGTGTCGAGCACGAAACACTTTTTGCCATTCTCAGGGAAGGCTTGCGGCATAACCAGCGACTCCTTCCGGCAGCAGCCAAAACAGCAGATGGATCCGGCATCACCGGCGACTGTTTATTTATAGAATATTTCTTTTGCAGGGGAAACCCCAAAATGCACCAAGGCGTGCCCGGCTCCCCGTCTTTGCCGGGCCGCAATCCAGCAATACCCGGACGGCAGCCAAAAGGATGGATCACACGATATCGCTGTATCGCAAAAAGCGCCGGAGACGGGCAAGATCCCGCTCCATCTCCCGGGCCATGGCCAGACGCAGATCCTGCGGGTGGATCGCGATGCGCAGGGGACCGGGGAAAAGCCGCCGGCTGCAGAGATTGCTGATCCGCAGGACCCCGGATCGCAAAGGGGTGTCCGCCATGTAGCCCGCAAGCGGCATCGGCACCGATACGCCGGCACAAGCATCATAGAGCCCCCATTGGGTCTCAAACAAACGAAACGGCAGATCGGCCAGCAGCTGCCTGGGCATC
>CAZWNV010000152.1:0-7163 GCA_964635265.1 uncultured Desulfobacteraceae bacterium | reverse complement strand
TTCTGCGGCTGCCGTTGATAATCTGGTGCTGCCGGCGCTCCTGCCGGGTCATGGAATTAATAATGGCCTCAATCCGGACAAGCTCCTTGTCATCGATATCCATATTCTGCAGCTGCTTGTTCTTGCTCGCCCCGGGAATCATCTTGATCATGTCGGCAAGCGAGCCCATCTTGCGGACCTGGCTCATCTGATCGCGGAAATCCTCCAGGGTGAACTCGCTTTTGCGCAGCTTTTTTTCCAGGTCCGCAGCCTGCTTTTCATCAACGGCGCTCTGGGCTTTTTCAATAAAAGAGAGCATATCGCCCATGTCCAGTATCCGGGAAGCCATCCGGTCGGGATGAAAGGGATCCAGAGCGCTGGACTTCTCTCCCACGCCGACGAATTTGATGGGCTTGCCCGTAATGGCCTTGATGGACAAAGCCGCGCCCCCCCGGGCGTCGCCGTCCATTTTGGAGAGGATCACGCCGTGAATATCCAGAGACTGGTCAAAGGACCTGGCAATGTTGACGGCATCCTGGCCCGTCATGGCGTCGGCCACCAGCATAATATCCGAGGGCGCAAGGGCCTTTTTGATGCTCTCCAGCTCCGCCATCAGTTCCTCGTCCACATGGAGCCGACCGGCTGTATCCAGGATCAGCACGTCGCAGCCCTGTCTGTGCGCGTCCTCCCTGGCCTTTTTGCAGATCTGCACCGGATCCATGTCCGTACTCGAGGGATAGACGGCAACCGAGAGCTCGCCGGCCAGCTTTGCAAGCTGATCTATCGCTGCCGGCCGGTACACGTCCACAGGCACCAGGTAAGGGTTCTTCCCCTGTTTGCGCAGGTATACGGCAAGCTTGCCGGCAGTTGTGGTCTTGCCGGAGCCCTGCAGGCCTACCAGCATCACTGCTGCAGGTTCGGGTCCGGAAAGATTGAGTCCCTCATGCTGACTGCCCATGACAGTCGTGAGTTCATCATTAACGATTTTGATTACCTGCTGGGCGGGCGTCAAACTGGACAGAACCTCCTGGCCGATGGCGCGCTGCCGGATTTCGGCAATCAGGTTCTTGACCACCCGGTAATGCACGTCAGCTTCCAGAAGGGCCATACGCACCTCGCGCAGGCCTTCCTCGATGTTTTTCTCCGAAAGCTTGCCGTGCCCCTTGAGCTTTTTAAAAACCCCGTTTAAACGATCACTTAAATTATCGAACATACCTGCCCCGCTTGAAAACTAAACTCTTGAAATTAAAATTTAAGTGATGATATGTCAAGAAAAATGTAGCCGGTACCCGGTCGGCACATTTTGCTGATACCCTTATACTAGCACAACAATAGTGCATTCCCAAAATGAATACAGAAGAAAAACCTGTAACAGAATCCGCTCCTCCGGAAATCAAGGAACTCGACCGCAGCGAACTGGCTGAATGGATCGCAGCCCGGGGGCTTTCCAAATTCCGGAACCAGCAGATCCTGCGCTGGCTCTACGCCCGCAGGGTCCGCTCCTTTGACCAGATGACCGACATCGCAAAATCCACCCGCCAGCTCCTGGACGCCGCGTTTACCATCACCCCGCCCATGATCAGCCGGGTGGAAACCTCCCGGGACGGATCCCGGAAATACCTTTTCGTTTTCAAAGACGGCAACACCGTGGAAAGCGTTCTAATCCCGGAGCGTGGCCATTACACGCTCTGTATATCAACTCAGGTGGGCTGTGCGATGGGCTGCCGCTTCTGCCTTACGGGCAAAAACGGGCTGACACGGAACCTTGGCAAGGCGGAAATCCTGGATCAGGTGCTGGGAGTGCTCGATGATCTGCCGCAGGAACGGATGCCTCTTACCAACATCGTATTGATGGGAATGGGCGAGCCGCTTGCCAATTACGAAAATGTCCGGCAGGCGATCGACATCCTGACCGACAACCAGGTCGGGCTCCAGCTCTCGCACCGGCGCATCACCTTATCCACGGCAGGGATTGTTCCCCGGCTTTACGATCTTGCCCGCGACACCAACATCCGGCTGGCGGTTTCTCTAAATGCGGGCGACAATGAAACCCGCAGCATGCTGATGCCGATAAACCGCAAATACCCGCTGGAGGAGCTTATCGCGGCCTGTGCCGCCTATCCCCTTTCCTCCAGGGACAAAATCACTTTTGAATACATCCTGATAAAAGACGTCAACGACCGGGCAGAGGACGCCCGGCGCCTGGCCCGCCTGCTGCGGCCGGTCCGCTGCAAGATCAACCTGATTCCCTTTAACGAACATCCGGAATGCCAATTCCGGCGCCCGGAAACAGCAGCCATTGAAGCCTTTCAACAGGAGCTGCTGCAGCGAAACTACACGGCCAGCATCCGCTGGAGCAAAGGAGCAGACATCTCCGCCGCCTGCGGCCAGTTGCGGGCAGAGCCGCGGGAATGAAGCGATGGAGCGTCGGTGCTAGGGGATCATCAAAGACTGCACCTGCTCATTGGCAATGGGCACTACCGCTGCGACCTCCCGGCCCCGGGGGGTTTGCAGGATCACTTCCGCACTTTCGCGGCGCGGGGCTTTGCTGTAGCCCGCGCAGACAGAGGCCGCCCACAGAACAGTCTGCCGCTCTACATCCGAGCCCCGGGGAATCACCACAACCGGGCCGGGCCAGGTATTCATGCGGATCAGGATATCCTGTTCTTCTCTGTACCAGGCCATAATCCGCTCGTTATCCGATTTGTGGCGGCCCACCACGATCTTGGCATGCGCATCCGCGCGCAGATGCCTGCCGTATTTCAGTAACTCCAGGTCAGCCCGCCCGGGTTCGGCCTGATGGTCCAGAAGATCCTTCAGCCGCCGGCTGTAGCCCTGGTCCGTGAGCAGGCAGCCGCCCCCCGGGGCGGGGTACTCCTTCACGCCCATGGCTTCGGCAAGCGCCATCTGGGGCTTTCGGGATCTGCCGCTGAATCCGCAGAGCTGCTCCCGGTTGACAAGCCCCTGGCGTTCCATCCAGGTTGGGTCCAGAAGCTGCGCACTCAGGGGACGCAGGATATAGCCGGCAAACCCGGAGTTCTTCTCAACGAAACGAAGCCCCGCCCGGGTCTGGCTCATGGGCCGCTGGCCCAGTACTTCACCGGAGAAGAGAAAATCGCTTTGGGTTGCCCCCAGCATTTCCCCGGCAATGCGGAACATAAGGGCGTGGCAGTCCAGACAGGGGTTCATGCCCTGGCCGTAGCCGCAGCGGGGGTTGGTGAGCATGGCCATGTAGCGCTGCGTAATATCCTTGACAATCAAGGGAATTTTATTTTTACTGGCGGCGGTGCGGGCTTTTTCCGCAGTAAAAAAGGGCGTTTCAAAGGCCAGCCAGCATACGGTGATGCCCTGGCTGCGAAGCAGCAGGGCAGCCAGTATGCTGTCCAGGCCGCCGGAGCACAAGCCCAGCGCCTTGCCGTACGGGAAATGCGGAGAATTCATTGCTGTTGTATCACCCAGTTTTGCATCGGGGTATCGGAAATGCCGGAGAATAATCAGCGAATCCAAAAAATTCGGGAGATACTAAACGCACGGTATCCGAATGTCAAGACCCAGCTGCGCCATGCCAATGCCTTTCAGCTCCTGGTGGCCACGATACTTTCCGCCCAGTGCACGGACCGCCAGGTCAACGCCGTAACCGAAGAGCTCTTTGCAAAACTTTCCACACCGCAGGATTTCGCCGGGGCCGGCCTGGAAACCATAGAGGGGCTGATCCGCTCCACCGGCTTCTACCACAATAAGGCCAAAAGCCTGAAAAATTGCGCCAGGGCACTGACGGAACGCCACGGCGGAGAGGTGCCGGGCACCCTGGAGGAACTGGTCAAGCTTCCCGGCGTGGGACGAAAAACCGCCAACGTGGTCCTGGGGGCGGCCTTCGGTGTTCCGGCCGTGGTCGTGGACACCCACGTATCGCGAATCTCCCAGCGCCTTGGGCTGACAGAGCAAAGGGATGCCGCGAAAATCGAACAGGACCTTATGACGCTCATCCCGCGCGAAGAATGGAATGCCTTTTCCCTGCGCCTGATATTTTTCGGCCGGGGGGTGTGCACAGCGCGCAGGCCGGACTGCCCCGACTGCCTCCTGAAGCATCTGTGCCCGTATCCGGAAAAAACCCCGAACTCCCCCCGCTCCTGAAAACGAAGATGCCGGCCGGCGAAACACCGGTCCGCGTCCATCGCCGGTTCCGGCTACCTGCCCATGAGCTGGTCATAGGCCTGCTGGATCTCGACAAATTTTTTCTTGGCCAGATCCTGGAACTCCTCGCCCAGGTGCGAGACCTTGTCCGGATGATACCGCTGGACCGCCTCGCGGTAGGCGGCTTGGATCTCCTTGCGGCTGGCCCCGCGGCGGACCCCCAGCACGGCATACGGATCCCTGGCCGTATGAAAGCCGCTTTGCCCTGTCCCTGCCTTTTCCTCTCGCCCGTCACTCCCCTCATCTCCCGGCTGCTGTCCTGCGCTTCCCTGCCGGCGCCGGAACAGGAGCCGGCCGAGATACAGCAAAAACGCAGGCAGCTTTTTATACCGAAAATAATAGATCAGCAGCCCCACCAGGAACGTATCGTCTATCCAGCCGAGAACCGGCACCACATCGGGGATCAGGTCCAGCCGGAAGATGACGTAGAAAGCCACCAGCAAAATAATAAGCAAAAGCCAGCCCGTGCGCATGGCGAAAAAACTCCCTAGGATCGCAGCGTGGCGGTCAGCCGAAGCGGATTGGCGAGCAGCTCAAGCGCAGATACAATGGAGGGGCATACGATGTCGGCCTGCATCAGCGTCTCCACTGCCGTGCCCTCCTCCAGCATAACAGCGATGCCGAGCGCTGCCCGTTTCAGCATGTCCTGGTCGTTGCGGCCGTTGCCGACGGCAGCGCACTGACCCGCACCGAGCCTTTCTACGAAATCCAGCTTGCCCCTGCGCTGATCCGCCTTGGGCAGGACGGTAAGCTCACAGGGAAGGCCCTCCAGGCCCGCACGGGCGATGCCGAAGGTGTCCGCCGTAAGCACGTGCAGTGTAAGCGTCTCTGAGAGCCTGCGCAAAAGCTGCGCCGCTCCGTCTATCAGGCGGCCGTCAATGGCCAGGGTGCCGTTGTAGTCCATGACCAGATACTCCAGCCGCAGTTCCCCGTAGCCGGGAATCGCTACCTCCATTTTTTTCCCTCCGTATGAAAAATGATGGGCTTCTCAAAAAAAACAGCCCGGGATGCCAAAAGTATGCGAATCGCCCTGCACCCTTCCTTTACACAATACCGCGGGCCCGGATCAATCCGAAAATTGGAAAGCGCATGATTTCATTAATTATTGACAAACCGCTGCATCCATGCTTATATAGGTGTTATGAGCAAATACTTATAAGTACACCCCTACGACTCGGCGTAAGCCGACCTCCTGAAAACGCAGCCCCCGCTGACAGCAGCGGGGGCTGCTCCTTTTTAGACAACATTCCGGGCCGAACAAAGCGGCTCTCACCCTCGGGTTGATTGTATGGCAATCTGCAACACTAGGCCTTACGGTTCCTGCCGTCCCTTGACGGAGGCGCCAGATGCAGACGCTTCATCTTCCGGTAAAGGGTGCTGGTATCAATGCCCAGGTCCTCGGCTGCCCGTTTGCGGTTGCCTTTCTGCCGCCGCAGTGCATCTTCAATCAGGACCTTTTCCATGGATTGGAGATCCATGGAGGAACGAACGCCCTCCACGGAGGTGGCATTTTTGGGGCGAAGCTCCGGCGGCAGGTGGTCGAGCTCGATGAACTCGGTGTTGCAGAGGACGAAAGCATGCTCGATAATATTCTCCAGTTCCCGCACATTGCCGGGATACTCATAATTCATCAGTCTTGCCAGCACCCTGTCGGACACCCCCATGATGCTCTTGCCCTTGAGCCGGTTGAATTTGCCCACCAGATGATCAATCAGCAGGGGGATCTCCTCCCGTCGGTCTTTTAACTTCGGCAGCTGCAGCCGAATCACCTGAATCCGGTAGAACAGATCCTCACGGAAACTCCCGCTGCTCACGAGTTCAGTCAGCACTTTGTTGGTGGCGGAAACAATCCGGGTATTGACCCGTAACGACTTGACACCGCCCAGCGGTTCAAAACTCTGCTCCTGCAGAACCCGCAGCAGCCGGCTTTGCATGGCAGGAGAAATGTCGCCGATTTCATCAAGGAAAATCGTGCCGCCGTCTGCAACGGCGAAACGGCCGGGCTTGGCTTTCCGGGCATCAGTAAAGGCCCCGGCCTCATAACCGAAGAGCTCGGATTCCAGCAGGGTATCCGGCAGCGCAGCGCAGTTAATGGCAACAAAGCGTTTCTTCTTCCTGCGGGAGAGATTGTGGATGGCCCTGGCGAAAAGCTCTTTGCCGGTACCGCTCTCCCCCTCGATCAAAACGGTGCTGTCGCTTTCGGCGATTTGCGGCAGGACCTGGAAAAGATTCCGCATCGCCGGGCTTCTGCCGATGATATCCTCAAAAGTATACCGGGCATCCAGCTCCCGTTTGAGCTGTTCGATCTGGGTGATGTCCTGGAAGGTCTCAACGCCGCCGATGACCCGGCCTCCTCTGTCTTTCAGCAGGGCCGCCGAGATGCGAATGGGGATTTTTTCTCCCGAGCAGTTGATAATCTGGGTCGAGGCGTTGACCACAGGCCTGCCCTCAGTCAGGGTGCGCTTCAATGCACAGGCATTTTCGCAGATATTGGCGCGAAAGATGTCGTAGCAATACTGACCCACGGCCGCATCCCTGCTCACGCCGGTAATTTTCTCTGCCGCCCGGTTAAAATCACTGATCCGCCATTGGAGATCAATGGTAAAAACGCCTTCATTGATGGAATCAAGGATTGTCCCATGATGGTCCGGGATGCTGTACGGCTCCATCCTGCTCCCTCCCCTTTGTGTTTATTTTCAGCGGTTTCAACGCTGATGGCTTCGTAAAGCGGAATAAACCCCTTCTAAGTAGCTTTTATGCTGATGGTATCGGTGGTAGGCGGTCTCCTCGCTCCCCGGTCATTTTGGGAGCGTTTCCAACACCCGGCGAAATTTCTTGAACTCGGGGCTTCGCCCCTCAAACAGGCAAGAAATTTTTCACGCCGGCTGTTTGTCCCGCTTTTCCCCAAAATTCCCTAAATGTCGCTCGGAAACCGCCTTCCCCCGATATCATTGACTTCCTGCCCCAGTTCCTTTCCCCTTATATGCTTT
>CAZWNV010000151.1:0-7188 GCA_964635265.1 uncultured Desulfobacteraceae bacterium | reverse complement strand
CAGCAGCAGCCGCGGCAGCAGCAGCAGCAGCAAAAGCAGCAATACGCACAAAAACAGCCGCAGCAGCAGAGGTCCCGGCAGAACAGCGGCGGCCGGAGCCAGTCCGCTGGGCAGCTCAAGGCCCCGCAGGGAGGCCAGCAGAATCAGCAGGCCGAGCAGGTGATTCCCCTGGATGATAATGAATTCAAGGATTTCTAGCAGCCTGCTGCGGTTACGGGAAATGCCGTAGAATTCCGGGAGCCTCCTGTGACAGGGGCTCCCGGACAAAATGGAAAAACAGTGTTTTTAGGCGATCACCTGCGGGGGATCGTCCTGCTCTGCACACACGGTCTGAAAGGCATGCCCGTATGCCCAATGGATCCATATATCGCCTGGGAATTGCCGTGCTGTTCGGGCTGGCCGGGTTTGCCGTCAATTTTCTGGACCTCCGGCTGATCGAAGCAGCGGCGTTCAAGATGAGCATCCTGGCCGGGCTTGTCTTTCCCCTGGTGATTGCCCTGGCATGGGGCTGGCGCCTGGGGCTTGTCTCGGCACTGGCGGGCGGCTGCCAGAGCATGTGGTGGCTGTGGAGCGGCGACGGCTGGGGGGTTTTATACGCCGTCCCCGTCTTCACACTCTGGATCGTCTGGCACGGGTGGTGGGCCGAACGCCGGCAGCGGGCTGGCACCCATGCCTGGTATACGGGCCCTTTTGCCGTGGAGATCCCCTTTCGCCTGGCAGCAGAAGTCGGTTTCTATACGATATTTCCCCTGCTGGTGGCACTCAATCCCCCGCCCTGGGCGCCGGATGCAGGCTGGGCCCATGTTCGGCTTTCCTGGATCCATACAGTAGCGATCAAGCATACGGTGACCGGCTATATCCTGCTGCTGGCCGCTTACGCAGCAGTCAACACAGGGCCCCTGCGGCGCTGGCTGGGGCTTGCCCCCCGTTCGGCGCAGAGGCAGACCAATGCGATCTATGCCGGAGCCATCCTCGCGGGTCTTTGCCTTTGGGCAATCGATGCGGCCACCGCGCATTGGATATCGGGCTCCGGGCAGAGTTTCTGGCATGCTGCTGTGCTGGCCCCTGACCCGGAAAATATGGTCATGCGGGTGCTCTATATTCCGCTTGCCCTGGCCGCTGGGGCGTTGATTGCCAACCTGTGGAGCCGCCGCAATGCCGCAAGGGAACTGCTGGACCAGAAGAACCGGTTTCTGACGGCCATCCGCAGGGTGAACCAGTTGATTACAAGGGAAACGGGCAAAAATCAGCTGCTGGATCAGACCTGCCTTGTGTTGACGGAAACGCACGCTTTATCCAAGGCATGGATCGTGCTGCTGGACGATGATGGCGGTCCTGTGGAGCCGTTTTTTCATGCCGGATTTGCCGGCGGCTTTGAGCCTATGGCGCAAAAGCTGCAGGGCGGTTATATCCCCCCATGCGGAAAGGACGCCCTTGGCGCAGACACGGTGCAGATTACCGAGGACTCCGCTCCCTGCTGCAGCGGCTGTCCCCTGGAAGGCAAATATGAGGGTGGGGTGAACATGAGCATCCGCCTGACCCATGCGGGGCGGGTGTTTGGCTGGATGAATGTGGTGGTGCCCCGGGCGACAGCCCTGGATGAAGAGGAACAGGCGCTTTTTGCCGAGGTTGCCGGCGACATTGCCTATGCCCTCTGGTCCATGGATACGGAGGCCCGGCGGCGGGAGACGGAGCTAAAATACGCGGAGGTCCTCGCCACTACCCGGGATGCGGTGGTTGCGTCAGATCTGGAGGGCCGCATTACGCTTTTTAATGCCGGTGCGGAGCAGCTTTTCGGCTGCCCGGCAGGCGAGGCCCTGGGGACACCGGTTTCCCGGTTCTGCCCGGAGGAATGGCGCCCGCAGCAGGATGCTTTTCTGCAGGAGGCCGGGAAAGAGGGGTCTGTAAACACAGTCGAAACCGAGCGTTTGACCATGGACGGCCGGCGGGTGCCGGTGGAGGTGAGCGTGAGCCTGCGAACCGATGGTGACAGGCAGCCTGTCGGCTTTAATGCCATCCTGCGCGATATAAGCGAGCGCAAGCAGGCAAAAGAGGCGCTCGTGGAGAGCGAGAGGAAATACCGGCAGCTTTTCGAAAACGCGCCGATCGGAATTTTCCGGACAAATTCACAGGGCCGGTTCCTATCGGTCAATTCCGCGATGACCCGGATCCTGGAGCTTGGCTCCCCGGAGGAAGCGCTTGCGCATTACAATGATCTGAGCAGCCAGCTCTATCAGGATCCGCAGCGGCGCAGGCAGTTCCTGCGCCTGTTGAAAGAGCAGGGTTACGTGGAAAATTTTGAATACCTGGCCCGAACAGCGCGCGGGCGGCCGGTCTGGCTGAGCATGAACGCGCGTACGGCCGATATTGACTCTGACGGCTCCTTTTCCATTGATGGATTTGCCGCGGATATCACCGAGCACAAGATGGCCGAACAAGCCCTCAAGGAAAGCGAAGCCCGCTACCGGATGCTTGCGGAGAACACGGCGGAGTGCATCTGGCTGATGGATCCCGGCTATACATTTTTTTATGTAAATCCAACAGTTAATGAAATGCTCGGCTACACGCCGGAGCAATGGGTCGGCAGCAGGCTGGCCGATCATTGTGATGCCGCAGGCCTCGAAGTGATAGGCGCGGAACTCCGACGGCTCCGGGCTGCACTCCCGGATCCCGGAAATGCCTGTTTTGAGACGCGCATGCGCCACCGGGACGGCAGTTGGGTGCTGGTGGAGATTTCTGTAACCATCCTGCCCCATGCACAGGGCGGCACCGAAACGATTCAGGGCATCATGCGCGATATAAGCGAGCGCAAGAAAATCGAGAAGCGCCTGCAGCAGTCGCAGAAAATGGAGGCCATCGGCACCCTTGCCGGCGGTATCGCCCATGATTTCAACAATATTTTGTCCTCCGTGCTGGGCTATACGGAGCTGGCGCTCGAGGTGGCCGAAAACGATCCGGGCCTCCGGGATTGCCTGCAGCAGGTCTACACGGCGAGCGGCCGGGCAAAAGAGCTGGTCAAACAGATTCTGACCTTTGCCCGGCAGGCCGAGGAGGAATCCCGGCCCCTTCGCCTGGACCTTATCGCCAAGGAGGCGCTAAAGCTTCTGCGGGCTTCCACTCCGGCCACGATCGAGGTCAAACAGCAGATTGACAGCACCTCATTGATCATGGGGGAATCCACCAAGGTGCACCAGGTGCTGATGAATCTTTGTACCAATGCCGTGCAGGCCATGGAAGACGGCAGCGGCGTGTTGGAGCTGGAGCTGCGGGATGTATGCCTGGATGCCCCGGTAAACGGTATTTTTGGCGATCTGGATCCCGGCAGTTACGTGCGGCTGGCTGTATCGGATACCGGCCCGGGTATCCCGCCCGAACGCCGCGAGGCCATATTCGAGCCGTATTTCACCACCAAGGGGCCAGCCGAGGGAACCGGCATGGGACTTTCCGTGGTGCACGGAATCGTCAAGCAGTATGGCGGAGAGATCGTACTGGAGACCCAACCGGGCAGCGGCAGTGCATTTCAGGTGTATCTGCCCGTAACCCGCAAACCGGCCGAAGCCGAGCCGTACGTCCCGGACAGCCTGCCGGGGGGCAGCGAGCGCATCCTGCTGGTGGAGGATGAACCGCCCATTGCCAAAATGGCCGGGCAGATGCTGGAAGGGCTGGGATACACGGTGGTCACCCAAACAGATAGCGCCGAGGCTCTGGCGCTTTTCCGGTCCCGGCCGGGCGATTTTGATCTGCTGATTACCGATCTGACCATGCCCCGGATCACGGGCGAGGAGCTGGCGGCGGCAGTAATGGAGATCCGGCCGGAGCTGCCGGTCATTCTCTGCAGCGGCTACAGCCGAAAAACCGTTGAAGAGCGGGCCGCAGGCACGGGCATCCGGGCGGTAGCGTACAAGCCGATTGTGAAATCCAAGTTGGCAAAAACCGTGCGTAACGTGCTGGATGACAGCGCCTGATAGCAAACCGGCAGGGGATGCGCCTAAACTTTGGTGCCCTCCCGTCCGAGAAGAATCGTTGGAAGGATTTTTCCCCCCGGGGGATCGGGGGCCCGGCTGCCGCGAACCGGATTACAGGAAACGAGCGAACGGAGAATTCTCATCAACCGGGATCCAGAAAAAATGCAGCATAGCCAGACTTCGATCAATTCGGTAGACGCCAATTATTTTCCGGTATCTCCGGATACCCTAAATCCCCATGCGCTGACCGACTTTCAGGTGTATTTAAAGCGCGGTAGCCGCTTCGTGCTCTATACGCGGGAGCGGCAGTATTTTTCCGAGGACCTGAAAAAGCGTCTGGTGGAAAACGGCATGGACACTGTCTATATTCCGTATCACCAGCAGGCCGCTTATGAGTCCTACGTATTTGACAACCTGGAATATATCCTGGGAGATGCGGAAGTGCCGCCGGATGTGCGCTCCCGGGTGTTTCTCGACATCACTTCGCGGCAGGTGGAGGATATCTTCACAAAGAAGCTTCCCGCTCTCGACGAGAACACCCTGGAGAGCGTCCAGCACGTGGTGCGCTCAAGCCTGGATTTTCTTTCCACCCCGGAGGCGGTCCGCAATATAGGCAGGTTCATAAGCCATGACTACCAGAGTTTCACCCACAGCGTGCATGTATTTACCTATACCATGATGCTGATGCATTATATGGGATGTGCCTGGGACGAGCAGACCCTGGTGGACGTGGGCACCGGCGCGCTGCTCCATGACATCGGCAAGACCCATATCTCGCCGGATATATTGAACAAGCCGGGCAAGCTCGACAAGGAGGAGTGGGAGCAGATCAAGCGCCATCCCATTCACGGGATGCGCATGTGCACCAACCTGTCTGTTTCCCAGGCAAGCCTGAACTGTATCGTATTCCACCATGAAAAGTTTGACGGCTCCGGCTATCCCAGCGGCATGCAGGGCGAGGAGATTCCGCTGCCGGTGCGGATGATTACCTGCTGCGACGTATATGACGCCATTACCTCCAAGCGTCCCTACGCACCGGCCAAAACCCCCTTTGAGACGCTCAAGATCATGAGCGAGGAAATGCAGGGAGCGTTTGACCTGGATGTGTTCAAGGCCTTTATCAAGATCCTGGGAAATGAATCCTGAAATTTTTTTGGATCTGTCCTAAAGATTTCCTCCCGGCCTGCCGATACGATAAACAGAATAGTCTATTCTTTTGGAGGCTGCCATGATCCATGGACTGCCGGCGGAGACTGCCTCCGCCGCGATGACAACCGCGAAATCCCGGGAGCCGGTGCAGGCGCGGGAGCCCGCTCCTGCGGCCGGCGGGCCGACCCGCCAGGCCGGGCCGAGCCCGGAAGATGCGTCCGCCTTGTCGGCAAAGCGTCTCGAGCCGCCGGACCCGGCTGACGCGAAATCCCGGATCCGCCGGGACCCTGCCGCTTCCGATAAGTCCCCAAAGGAGCAGGGAGGCCGGGAAAAAACCAACGGCCAGGGCCTGACCCCGAAGGAGCAGGAGCTTGTCCGGGAGCTCGAGAAGCGGGATCGGGAGGTGCGCGCCCATGAGCAGGCCCATATGGCGGCGGGTACCGGCAACATTGTCCAGGGCGCCGACTACACCTACCAGAGGGGGCCTGATGGACAGCGTTACGCCGTGGGCGGGGATGTGCAGATCGATGTCTCACCGGTCCCCGGAGATCCCGAGGCCACCATGGAGAAGGCGGAGGAGATTTACAAGGCGGCGCTTGCCCCTGCCCGGCCCTCGGCCCAGGATCGGCAGGTGGCGGCACAGGCCATGCAGATGAAGACGGAAGCCCGGGCGGAAATGCTCCGGGAGCAGACAACCGGCGATTCCAGCGAATCCGTCGACCTCTTCGCCTAGCAACCTAGGGACGTCCATTAAATTATAACTTTCTCGGCTGTCAGCGGTTTTGTATAGAAATAGCAGTCCCAGAAAGTTATAATTTAATGGACGTCCCTAGGCGTCCCCTAGGCTTCCCTGACGCGGTTGCGGCCCTGCTGCTTGGCCTCATATAAGGCTTGGTCGGCCTTCTGGATGAGCGCTTCCGGAGACCCGTCGCCATCCCGCCAGGCGCTGACCCCGAGGCTGATGGTGACCCTGTGCCCGGCAAGCGGGCGGCCGGCAACTACCCGGCGCAGCCGTTCCGCATACCGGCAGCCTGCGTCAAGGCCTGTCTCCGGAAGGAGAACGGCAAATTCCTCCCCGCCGTAGCGGGCCGCCAGATCACTTTCCCGGGCCTGTCCGGCGATCATTTTGGCCACTTCCCGGATAACCCGGTCTCCCGCCAGATGCCCGTATCGGTCATTGAACTGCTTGAAGTGGTCGATATCCATAAGAATCAGCGTAAGTTCCAGCTTGTAGCGCCTGCTGCGGCTGATTTCTTCGGCCAGGCGATCCCGGAAATGGCTGTGGTGGTAAAGCCCTGTCATTCCGTCCCGGATGGCCAGCTGATAGAGGCGGGCATTTTCAAATGCCACGGCCGCCTGGCCCGCCAGGGCCTCCAGGGTTTCATAGTCCTGCTTGACAAAAGCGCTGCCGTCGGCTTTTTCTCCTAGGATCAGGACCCCTTTGACGTTGTCGCGATAGAGGATCGGTACCGCCAGTTGCAACCGGAGACTGCGCATTTCGCGTTCCAGCAGCTCTGCTTCTCCGGCGGGAAGACGGCGCTTTTCCGCATTGAGTTCGATGGCGGATTTGGCCTTTTCCAGGCGTTTTCCCAGAACCGTGACAGGCAGGGTTTTCTCCTTTACGGAAACGGGTCCGATACTGTAATGAAGGGCCAGGCTTCCCCCATCATCGGGCAGCAGAAGCGCCACTTGTTCCACTTGCAGATACTGGCTCACCGATCGGGCCAGATACGACATCAACTCCTGTAAATCCAGTATGGAAATAATGGCCTGGGCGGTTTCGGTGAGCAGGCGGTGGTAGCTGCCGTGCCGGGGAGATAGACATATTCCGGGGACATAATACTTAATTCTTTGGTTTCGGCCCTGGCTTTTGCGGTCTGACCTTTCGCCCCGTCATCTTTTCCACAGTATCAAGGAACGCTTCGTTTCCCAGTGGGCGCCCGGTTTTGCCGTGCTTTTTGATGCTGTTTTTCTCCGCCTCCGGCAGTCCTGACGCCAGCAGCCGCTCCCAGTTTGGGACGATATCAAGAAGGGGCGCTGCTGTCACCAGATCGTCATCCTTATGAGACAGGTG
>CAZWNV010000150.1:0-7265 GCA_964635265.1 uncultured Desulfobacteraceae bacterium | reverse complement strand
GGGGGTTGTGGGAGCTCTCAAAGCCATTGATTCCTTAGAGCCGGAGAAGGGGTGCCTCACATCGTGGGTGACCCTCAAGATCAGGGGGCACATGCTGGATGCCATCAAGAAGGAGATCAGAAAAATCTACAATATCCCGGCGCAAAAGCTGGACAACTTCAAAAAGCTAGTAAAAATTGAGGACCAATTGTTGATGCAATGGGGCAGATCTCCTTCCGATACGGAGCTGGCGGAATTTACAGGGATCCCGCTGCAACAGGTGCAGCAAATCCGAACGTATATGGAGGGCAGAACATGCAATGCGGATGAAGCCCGGATTGCGGATGATACAAAAGATCCCGGGGAGTCCTCTGAAGCCGGCTTGTTCCGCGAATGCTTTCATACTTGTGTCCGCACAGCGCTTACACCCAATGAAGGGATCGTCATCATGGAAAGGCTGCGGGGGCGGACCTTTAAAGACATTGGTCAGATTCTCGGGTTGAGCCCTGCCGCATCCAAGAATATCGAAACCGGCGCGATACAGAAAATGAAGGTATGCTTACAGGATATGGGTTGGGAGCAAAAAGACTATTCTGAAAGCATATTGCAATATTTTCCTGTGAAGGAAGTTTTCGACAATGAATGACAAACAGCACGACGGGGGAGTTCATCCTTCAATTTCCGAGATGTATGCAATTCTGGTCGGCGAGCAGCAGGGCAAACGGGAAAGCATTATCAAGCATCTGGTAGATTGCCCGAAATGCCTGGAAATTTTCAACAGCCTCCTCGACATGAGAAAGGAGGCCCATGGACTTGACATTGCGGTACCGAAGCTTGCCGGGACAAGAGCGCATCAGGGGGTTCTCCGGATAGATACGGAAGGAGGCAAGTATACCATTATTGTGAGACCCTCCCTGAAGGCAGCGCAAGGCGGGGTTATTACGGTTGCCTTGGCGCCGGAGTACCAGGAGGAGCTGGAGGGCGCGTGGATACTTCTCAAGGACCGCAAAGGGCGGCCATTGATTGAAGGCAGAATTGTGAATGGGCAGGTCTCCCAGCGGGTGGAGGAGATCGACACGATAGACGCAGAACGCTTTGTCATTGAGTGTAAATAAAATGCCGGTTTATGCCCTTTTCAACAATGACACAAAAAAAATTCTGGTGGAGCAGTTGGTCCCCGGTGACAAACGTCTGGACTGGATCCCCGTGGATATACCGGATAAGCAGACCATTGCCTCAGCGGAAAAGGGTTTTTCCGCAATATACAACCTTTTCAACAAGGGTGAGAACCTTTGCGTTTCCTACGAGATTGACGGGGGCGGCGATAAAGTGGTCGGCGCAAGTGCCGGCCTGGCATTTGCCCTGGCGCTCTACGAGGAGTTCACCGGGCAGAATTCTGTTCTGGCTGCCACCGGCATTTTACGGGACGGTACCAAAAACGCCCGTGTGCAGAGAGTGGAGAAGCTTCCGGAAAAGATTCGTTCCGCAATGCAGGTCCTGGAAGCCTGCGAGAGCGCAGCCATTGTCTATCCATCGGAAAACGAGGAAGATATTCCTGCAGACCTCAGGGAGGAAGCCGTGAATAACGGCTTTTCCCTTAGGCCAGTCGGCACGTTGGCCGAGGCCGTGGATACCATGAACCGGCCCGGCAGTGAAAAAAGCAGTGCGGCAGGCGCCCCCCGGCCGATGGAAGGGAAAAGCATCTGGGTCAGAACCCTCCTTTGTTTCTTGGCAATATGCGGGATCATCTACATAGGTCTGGGGTTCGGCACGGCCTTCGTGGGGCCGGGAAAAATGCCTGCGGAAGTGCAGCCGCTGGTTGCAAAGCTTTGGCCATGGGCCGGGAAGGTGATGCAGGTCGAGGTGTTTCCCCAACATTCTGAAGATATGATCAGAAACCGTTTGTCCCGGATCCTGGAGCCTTACTTAAGGGAGCATAACTGCATATTTCAGAGCAGATTGAGATGCCGGAGCAGGCTGTTTCATGAAAGGTATTCCTACGAGATTCTGCTTGAGAACCCCACCCTGGAATTTTCCGGCAAAATGGTGGCGGAACTGCATATCAGCGCCTGCTCCGGAGCCGGCAGCAGTCTTGATGAAGCCAGGGATGCGGCCGTGTCCCGGCTTGCTGCCCGGATAACGGAGAAGATGGAGCAGCTGAGGAGGGATCATCCTTAGCAGAAAGAGCCCCTGGCAAGGTGTTGGCAACCGCAGGGGAGAAAGTACAGGTGCCCCATGAAAAAGGCAATCGGCAGTATCATTGGCGTTATAATCGTGGTCTCGGCGGTATACTACGGCTTTCAGGCGAACAGGACGCCGGTAAAACAAATCCCCTTGCTGACAGGATTGACGGAAAATCAGGCCCGATCCCGCCTCAGCCGGATCGGCTTCGATAATGTCATTGTCGAGCCTACAAAATCCACGGCCCGCCAGGGTGCCATTGTGGGCCAGGAGCCGGCAGCCGGAGACGTTGCGAGAGCTGCCGCCGAGGTCGTTTTGTATGTGGCCGCGGAAGACAGCTCCGAGGAGTTTTACGGCGTCATCGGGCCGTTTTTGGACGATCTCACAAAGAAAATTCAAAGCAGTGCTTATGCGGATGCAAAGATTGCCGTGATTTCAGGGACTCTGCTGCAAGACAAGCAGAATGTTCGGTTTTCCCAGCTTGAATTGCTGGTCATGAAAAGTTTGCGCGAACATTTGGCCAGCTCCGGGCTGGAGGTGGCGGAGATAAGCCGGGAGGACTGGATTTTTTTGAAACTCCCCGAAATCGGAACGCCGGGATCCGTTGGCGGGGACATGCTTTTTCTGGAGACGGATATCCATCCTTCGGCAGCGGCCGGCAAACTCCGTATCGGAGCCTGGGGGTTTAGCGTCTCCGGCGGAAAACGCAGCAATACCAATATTGTCTCCTCCATAACCCTGGATTATAGCCGGGACGGCTATATCTCCCGGATCTATGAGGAATCCCCGGCTTTTCTGCCTCTGCCCGCCGGAACCCGGGAAAAACCTTATGAAGACATTGATCAAATGGCGAAGATCATGGTGGCCGAAGCAATCGGGGCACTGCCTTCAGACAAAACGACGGCTGTTGATGTTAAAGCCCACGGTGGGGCAGGAAACGATGCAATACCGTTGATCGAGAGCGCCATAAAGAGCAGCTTGGCGGAACATATGCCAGTAGTGGCTGGCCATTCGGACTTTCGCCGGCTTGTGGAACGCTTGACTTTTGAACAGCGCAACGAAGAATTTTCTTTGCCCGAAAAACCGCAATTTGCCAGGGCTGATATCAATATTTTCCTGGATTTGATACAGGTGCCTGCGGACAAGCAATTGATAAGAATCAGCATGCGGGCTTTCTGGCTGCATACTGAATCGGCCGGCCAGGCCGTACAAGGGTTTAAAGGGGTCGGCTTTATCCGGGCCATTTCCGAGCGGGAGCTTGCTATTGATGCAAGTCTTAACAAGCGGGTTTTCCGGACGGGGGATCGCCTTGAGCTCGAAGTGCAGCCAAGGGGGAAGAGCTGCTTCGTATGGGTGTACAATTTCCTGGCTGACGAGAGAATCCTTTTGCTGTTTCCCCGCCGGAAAAATGCGTATAACTTTTTTCATTCCGGGGAAAAAGCCAGGATCCCTCCGGAGAACGAAGATTACAGGCTGGAAGTCTATGCCGATGAACCCGGCGCAGAAGAGGCATTGCAGATTGTGGCCGTGGATCATCATGTGGATCTTCCGGATATCCGCAATCCCCATACCTTTGAAGTCACTCGCAGCGAATATGAAAGATGGGTCAATGCCATACCGGAGCAAGACCGTACAACGGTTAGAATCGACTATGCCGTAAAAAGCGAGTAACCGGGAGATATGGTGGCGGCAGCCTTGCACCATGAACAATGCATCAGCATATACCATGGGAAAAATTATGCCGATTGGTATCCAAATCATGTTTTACCTGGTTTTGGGGGTGTTTGCTGCAGTGCCCGGCTCCCTGGCAGGCAGCACGGGTATCAGCCCCCGGGGAACGCTGGACATCCCGTTTACCCCTCCGGAACTCCATGTAGAAGCTTCATTTACGGAGCCCTCCGGCAATAATGTGCTGGATGCCCGGGAAACCGGTCATATAGCAGTGACCATCAAAAATTCCGGCAAGGGAGCGGCGCGGGGGTTGAAGCTCCGTCTCTCCCATCATGCAGGACCACAAGCCCTTGATTTTGATCCGGAGGTTCTGCTGGCGGAAACACTCGGCGCCAAGAAGCAAGTCTGCCGAAGGCTCCCGATTACGGCAAAAAAAAGCGTTGCCAGCGGGATTGCAAAAATCCGGGCAAAAGTTATGGAACTCAATGGCTTTGACGCCGATCCTGTTGTGGTCAGCTTCTATACTCGGGAATTCCGGGCTCCGGAGTTGTCGCTTTTCCTGAACAACGTGTCCGCCGGTGATAACCATGTTATTGATCCGGGCGAGGAAGTCGTGCTGTCTTTTTCTTTAAAAAATCAGGGAAAGGGGCGGGCCGCGGGCGTAACAGTGCAGCTGATGCCCAAGCAGAAGCATATCATTTTATTGGATCCGGAACAGGGGACCAAATCGGTTCGGGATTTGCATCCCGGACACCATGTGCAGGTGGATTATCATTTTATCCCGACCAAGCGCTTTGCAGAAGACAAGGTGCATTTTCGCATCTCCGCACGCGAGCAAAGATCCGGCCGAAGCGTTGCAAAGTCCATTGAACTGCCGGTGGATCGCTATATTCCCATTAAAGTGATTGCACCGCCAACGCCCGTAAAACCGCCGGATCCTACTGAGCCGCAATTGCAGGCGCTCTCCGATGTAGATCAATTCATTGTGGGAAAACCCCCTCCCGAATCCCCGGATGAACATAAGTGGGCGGTGATAATCGGCATTGAACAGTACCGGGAGATACCGCCGGTCGTCTATGCACTGCATGACGCCCAGGCGGTAAAAGCCTATTTGACAAAACTCGCAGGGGTTCCGGAAGAGCAGGTGATTTTTCTGTACAACGAATACGCCACCTTGACCGATATCCGGATGGTTTTGGAAGACCGGTTGCAGAAATTAATGGGTGCCGGCGACATCCTGTATCTATATTATGCCGGCCACGGGGTGCCGGAAAAACAATCCGGGTATCCGTATCTGGCGCCTTACAACGCTTTTCCGGAAAGTATTCGCTATGGCGGCTATTCGCTGCGGGATTTCTATCAAGCTTTGGCGGAGCTGCCGGCATCCAGAATTATCGCATTTGTGGATGCCTGCTATAGCGGCATTGATTCGCAAACCAGGCCGATTCGAAGGGTGCCCAAGCCATTGCCGGGGATAAAGGCGGGCAATATTACGGTAATCACGGCGGCCCAACATGATCAGGTCAGCAACTTTTTTGAAGAAAAGAATCACGGGCTTTTTACGTATTTTCTGCTCAAGGGGCTGGGCGGTTCCGCCAACCAGGATGGCAACGCTCACCTGACGGTAAAAGAGCTTTTCCGCTATGTCCGGGAGCAGGTGAGCCGGCATTCCCTGGAATTGGCCCCCGCCTATTCAAAACACCAGACCCCCTTGATTCAGCCCCGCCTGGAGAAGGCGGAGGATTGGGCAATACTCGGGAGCAAGGGATGATGGATACGCAAAGAAAGCCTCAAACAGGGTTTGTCGAACAGGAGACTGTCCGGGCGGCCTGTTTTTTTCTGCTGGGGATATTCTGCCTCTCTGCGCCGGCGGCCGCGGCAACCCAGGTTGGAGGGCCGATAACCGGGAACCGGACCTGGACCCATGAAAAAAGCCCCTACCTCGTCACAATGCATATCGAGGTGGAAGTTAATGCCTCCTTAACCATTGAGCCGGGGGTTGCTGTCAAATTTTCACGCCCCTGCTTTTTGAAGATATGCGGGACGTTGGTGGCTAAAGGGACGGCATCCAGACCGGTCGTGTTTACTTCCGAGAAAAAAGCGCCGGGGGCGTGGGAGGGGATCAAATTCCATGAAAGCAAAGGCGATACGATTTTACAACACTGCGTTGTCGAATACGCGGAAGAGGGGATAAGGGCAGACAACGTCCGGGATTTGCAGCTCCGTTGCTGCCGGATCGCAAACAATGAGATAGGGATATCCCTTTCACATTGTCGGAATGTCACCATCGAGAACTGCGGTATCCAAAAAAACAAAACGCGGGCGATTTTTTTAATTAATTCGGATTCCATAGAAATAAGAAACAATTTGATAAGCGGGCATGTGACCCAAAAACCCAGCCTCATAAATTGTAATAGAGGGGAAGGCATTCAATTCTCCGGCAATCTGATAAAGGACAATTCGGCAGTTAATAGTAAAAGGTATCGTTTTGCCCTCATTTTTTCATATTGTAAAGATCTTAAAATATACAACAACAGTGTAACAGGCAATGTTGGCTTAGGCGGTCTATGTGTCAACAATCTATGTGTCAGAGGGAGGTCCAAGTCTGTCCTTTCTCAAAATACGATAGCAAAAAACGGGAAAGTGGGTATTTCATTTAGTCGGGTCCGTAACGCGAAGCTGATTAACAGTAATATACGAAATAATGCAGGTCACGGAATTCGTATTTACTCATCTTTGGAAAACCTGGATATTCAGAACTGCAACATCACGGGAAACGGAGGATATGCCCTGTACAACAGAGGCAAAGACGCGTTTCAAGCGCCTCATAACTGGTGGGGAACCGCAGAAGAGTTGGATATCCGAGGACTCATCTATGATTACTGGGATGATTCTTCACGAGGAAAAGTGAAAATAAAACCTTACCGGCAGGCCCACAACCCGGATGCGGGGACAAAAGGGGAGACAGGACCGCCGCAGGAGTTGTTCTGCGGCAAAGAACCCGGAAGGGAGCCAGAGATTGCCAATGTCCGGTTTCATCAGAAAGGCAATGCGGTAATCATTACCTATGATCTGGAAAACGGCGGTCGCCCCTGCAATATTTCTGTAAAATGCTCCACAGACGGGGGCGGGCACTTTGATATTCGCCCGGAAACGGTTTCAGGCGATGTCGGAAAAAATATCGCACCGGGAGAAGCAAAGAAAATCCGCTGGGATGTTTTAAAAGATATTCCGGCGGGCCTGCATAGCGACCGGATTGTTTTTCAGGTGAAAGCGGTCCGCAAGTGAGGTCAGGATAAATCCATCTGGCAGAGCAAATCTCCTCCCTGCTTTTTGTTAATCCAGCATTTTTTCTCTTCTCGAAAAAAATTTCCATCTTTGATCGAATATTGAAGTAAAAGGATGTTTTTTTGCTCAATGGCCCGGTCAACACG
>CAZWNV010000149.1:0-7336 GCA_964635265.1 uncultured Desulfobacteraceae bacterium | reverse complement strand
AAGTGTTTTTATTTCAAGGGTAACAAGCGACGAGGCAGAAGACATCGTGGATCCCTTAAATGCTCAAAAAATTCCCGATCCCCCGGCCCGGCACCAGAGTGTCCGGCGGAGGCCGGCCAGCATGCCCGCCTGCGAATGGCAGCAGCACAAGCAGGATTTTTCGGCTTTTGGTTTGAAAGGCGCCGCTGCCTTTCTTATTATTAAACAGGCTTGCCTCATATCGCCACCAACTTTTCCAGTATTGACATCTCCCCGGCAGAAGGGAAGCTAGGCAGGGGGGAAAACCAGGCCTGTCTGTGCGACTATAACCCAGGACCAAGGAGGTTCCCCGATGAATGAGCAGAGCGATAACAAGGATGTTTTTGTGCGGGTCAAGGACAATGCAGGAAATGAATTTCTCTGTCCCCTAGAGGCCCTCAAGGAAATCGGAGAAGCCTCCGATCAGGAACTGGACCAGTGTGTGGATGACGCCACCGTGGGCCGCTATGCCTCCAATATCAAAGTCAAAAACACCGACTGACAGGAGCCGGGAAACAGCTACCATGCCGGTAAAACCGACCCGCCGTTTACAGGGAAAAAAACCGTGACGCCAATATCTTTGGAAGACCTCCGCCTCTCCGATCATACGCTGGCGAGCATGCCGCGGCTTGAAGAGCTTCGCCGCGACCTGCTCGCAACCAGAGCCGCCGTCTGCATCGAGCGCGCCCGCCACGTGACCCGGTATCTCAGGGACATGTCTTCGGATGAGGAGCCCATGATGACGCGCTATGCGAAGGCAGTTGCACACTTTCTGGATAAAAAACAGCCGCTTTTTTTCGACGACAATCTGCTCGCCGGCACCACCTGCGCCAAGCCTTTCGGTGCGCCGCTCTATCCGGAATGGACGGGAATGACCATCTGGCCGGAGCTGGATGTGATCGGCAAACGCGAGAAAAATCCCCAGGCGCTCACCAGCGAGGAGGCCGATGAACTCAATTATGAAATCTATCCCTATTGGATGGATCGCAACGTCCTGGAGGTGACCCGCAAGCGGCACAACAATCCCGAATGCATGCGCCTGTTTGAGCGCATCGTGTTTTTTCTGGCCTCCAAGGCGGGAACCATCTCCCATACGGTTCCCTATTACGCGACCGCCCTGGAAAAGGGCCTGGTCTGGATGGTGGAGCAGGCCGCCCAGAAAGAGCGCGCACTTCAAGCAAACAGATCCTTGGATGCGGAACAGGAGCGCAGCCTGCTGTTTTACCAGGCCGTTCAGACGGTGCTTTACGGGGTGATGAGCTATGCCCGGCATGTAAGTGCGGAAGCCGCAAGCCTTGCGGAGCAGGAGAGCGATCCCCGGCGCAGGGCCAACTATGAAGCAATGGCCCGGGTATTGGCCCGGGTCCCGGCCCAGCCGGCAAGCACATTTCGCGAGGCGGTCAATGCCGTCTGGATTATCCAGGTTGCCATTCATGCGGAGAACATCAACATGGCCATAAGCCCGGGCCGCCTGGATCAGGTGCTATATCCCTATTACCAAAGGGACGTGGTGCGCGGGGAACTGAGCGTATCCGAAGCATTGGAGTTGATCGGCTGCCTGTGGCTCAAACTCAACGACAACACCAACCTGGTGCCGGAAACCGCTGAAGAGCTTTTCGGCGGGGCGGGCACGGTGCCGGCTGTCACCGTTGGCGGGGTGGATCCCGAGGGCCGGGACGCCGTAAACGACCTGACCTATATGATGCTTCGGGTCACCGAACTGCTCCAAACCCGGGACCCCAGCCTCAATGCCCGTTATCACCGAACAGTCAATTCAAGGGCATACCGCAATCGTGTGGCGGAAGTGATCGCTGCCACCCGGTCGGTCCCGGCGGTGCACAACGATATCGTCGACATCAAGACCCTTGAGAACCAGGGCGTAACCACGCCGCATGCCCGGGATTACGCCGTTATCGGCTGCGTGGAGCTGGCTGCAGCCGGCCGCAGCTATGACGCCTCCAGTTCCATCATGCTCAACCTGGTGTCGGTGCTTGAACTGGCTTTGTACAACGGCAGGCGCCCGGTCACCGGCGATGCGCAGATCAGTCCGCCCACCGGCGAGCCGGCGGCCTTTGAGACATACGAGGATTTCTGGGAGGCGTTTGCCCGCCAGTTTCAATACGTGGCCGGCCAGGCCGTGGAACTCAACGAGATGTTCGGCCGTGTCTACCAGGACATCCTGCCCTCGCCGCTGCTTTCCGCCTTTTTCGACGGGCCCATGGAAAAAGGGCAGGACCTGATATTCGGCGGCGCCCGCTATAACGCCTCAGGAGCCACCCATATCGGCTTTGCCGACACGGTGGATTCGCTGAGTGCTATTGAAAAAGCCGTTTACGAAGACAAAACGTACAGTTTTGCCGAGCTGCTCACTGCCCTGCGCAATGATTTTCAAGGCTGCGAGCGCCTGCACGCCTACCTCGTGCACCATACACCCAAGTACGGCAGCGATAATCCGGCGGCCCGGCGAAATGCCCGGCGGGTGGTGGAGCTGCTGTATGTCTTCTACCAGTCCCGTACCAACTACCGCGGCGGCAAATACCGACCGGCCTTCTGGACCATGACCAATCATGCCGGCCAGGGCAAGCTCTCCGGCGCCCTGCCCAACGGCCGCAAGGCCCATAAAGTATTTGCCAGCGGCATCACCCCGGTATCGCAGGCCGCCGTCAATCTGGCCGATTGCCTGCAGGCGGTGGGGGGCCTGGATCCGCTCTGCATTCCGGGAGGAGAGGCCTTCAACCTGAAGTACCCCGCACTCAACGGGCCAGAGGATATCGAAAAATTCGGCGCCGGCCTGGAGAGCTACTTTGACTTTGGCGGGATGCACATCCAATGCAACATCATGTCCTATGAAATGCTCCTGGATGCCAAGGCCCACCCGGATCAGTATCCCGAACTGCTCGTTCGGGTCTCGGGCTATTCCGCTTATTTCAAGGACCTCAATGAAGCCATGAAGGATGAAATCATCACGCGCACAGCCTATGACCTGGGTATGGGCACGGCAGCGCCGTTTCCGCAAGCGCATCAGGATATGCTGGGCACGCAATAAGTTGTGCTGCATCCTGTCATGGGAATAGGAGCAAGCCATGTGGAACGCGTTCCAGAATTTTCTCTTCATGCGGTCCCAAAGGGCCCGCAAGATCTCGCAAAAGTGGGTGGCAACCATGCAGTCCGAAGGCTGTGAGGAGTTTCTGCATCTGCTGCTCCACCTGATGCGGCTGGTCTTTTTGATTGACAGCGATTTCCGGCGCAACATGGAAAACTTCAGCGGCCGCTACCTGTTCTGCAGCCGGGACCGGCAGATCACTGTTGCCGCTGTATTTGCCAACAGCCGCCTGCAGATAAAGAAAGAAGAAATACCGGACACCGACGTGACGGTGATCTTCCGAAACGCCAGGGCGCTGATGGGCTTTCTGCTCAGTCCCAAACCCGATATCCTGGGCGCGGTGCTCCGCCAGGACGTGACCGTGGAAGGCAACCTGAATTACCTCTACAAATTCGCCTTCATGGCCAAACGGCTGCAGCTGCAGGCCGCCGGCGGTTTATAAAGATGGCGGAACCCGAATCGCGGCGCCCCCTGATTTTCGATATCCACCGCTACGCCCTGGATGACGGCCCGGGAATCCGGACCACGGTCTTTTTCAAAGGCTGCCCGCTTGCATGCATCTGGTGCCACAATCCGGAAGGCATGCGGTCCGAACCCGAGCTCTGCCATCTTGCAAGCCGGTGTATTGCATGCGGGGACTGCGTCCTTTGCTGTCCCCGGCAGGCGATCACGCTCCGGCAGGGTGTTGCGATTGATCGCGCGC
This sequence comes from uncultured Desulfobacteraceae bacterium, assembly GCA_964635265.1. Taxonomy (GTDB): domain Bacteria; phylum Desulfobacterota; class Desulfobacteria; order Desulfobacterales; family Desulfosalsimonadaceae; genus M55B175. The sequence continues at coordinate 3,512 of CAZWNV010000149.1, read as the reverse complement.
GCTGCGACGGCTGCGGCCAATGTACAGCCCAATGCCCGTCCGGGGCGCTCTCCGTCAAGGGGCAATACTACCGCGTTGCGGAATTGACCGCTTTGCTGCTCAAAGATCAGCGGTTCTATACCAACTCCGGCGGGGGCGTTACCCTTTCCGGCGGGGAGCCCACACTTCATGCCGATTATGTCCATCAACTGCTCCGGGGGCTCAAGCGCCGGGGCGTTCACGTGGCCCTGCAAACCTGCGGTTTTTTTCATTGGGAGAGCTTTGCGGCAAAGCTGCTTCCCTGGATCGACTTGATCTATTTTGACATCAAGTGCATCGATGAGCATCTGCACCGGCAATGGACCGGCCGGTCAAACCGGCGCATTCTGGCCAACTTTGCCAGGCTGGCCGATGTCGCCCGGGACAGGTTAATCTGCGCCGTCCCCCTGATTACCGGATTGACAGCCGAGAGGGCCAATATCCGGCAGGTGGCGCGGCATATCGGCGCCATTGCAGATCTCCCGTACCGGCTGCAGGCATATAATCCGGGGGGCCATTTCAAAGCGCAATGGCTCGGCAAATCCGCATCGTCCGATCTGCCCGCGCATGCCATGGCACCGGAGCAATACCGCCGCCTCGCCGAAGAATTTGAGGCAATCGTGAACTCCCTGCGGAAAAGCCCCGAAAGCCTTGCCCAACCACTTTAGCTGCAAAGGACAAAGGGCCTATTTCCCGGCCATCATGGCGGCAATATCCTCTTCTGCGGTGCCGATTGGCTTGATGTCGAATTTGTCCACCAGCACCCCGGCCACATTTGGCGACAGAAAGGCCGGCAGCGTCGGGCCAAGGCGGATACCCCGGACACCGAGGCTTAAAAGGGCCAGGAGCACGGCCACGGCCTTCTGCTCGTACCAGGCGATATCATAGGAAATGGGCAGCTCGTTGATGTCGTCCAGCCCGAAAGCCTCTTTCAGCTTCAGGGCGATTACGGCCAGGGAATAGCAGTCGTTGCACTGTCCGGCATCCAGCACCCGGGGGATGCCGCCGATCTCTCCCAGGTCCAGCTTGTTGTAGCGGTACTTGGCGCAGCCGGCGGTCAGGATGACTGTGTCTTTCGGCAGGGTTTCAGCCACCTCGGTGAAATAGCTCCGGGCCTTCTGGCGGCCGTCGCACCCGGCCATGACCACAAAGCGCTTGATGGCCCCGGATTTGACGGCCTCGATCACCTTGTCGGCCAGGGCCAGAACCTGGTTGTGGGCAAAACCGGCCGGGATTTTTCCGGACTCGATCTCCTGCGGGGGCGGACATTTTTTGGCCAGTTCGATGACCTGCGAAAAATCCTTTTTTCCGCCGTAAGGCCGGTCCGCGATATGGGCGGCCCCGGGATAATTGACCACGCCGGTGGAAAAAAGCCGGTCCTTGTAAGTATTGTCCTTCTTGATGGGGATCAGGCAGTTGGTGGTCAGAATGATGGGGCCGTTAAAGGATTCGAATTCCTTGTTCTGGTGCCACCAGGAACCGCCGTAGTTGCCCACAAAATGGTCGTATTTTTTAAAAGCCGGATAGCAATTGGCCGGCAGCATCTCCCCGTGGGTGTATACATCCACGCCGGTGCCGGCGGTCTGTTCGAGCAGTTCTTCCATGTCTTTCAAGTCATGGCCGGAGATGAGAATGCCGGGATTCTGCCTCACGCCGATATTGATTTCCGTGATTTCCGGATGACCGTAGGCAGTGGTGTTGGCCGCGTCCAGCAGGGACATGACGGATACGGCCGTCTCTCCGGCCTTCATGACCATGGCCACCATCTCGTCCGCCGAAAGGTCCTTGGTGGTGGCGGCCAGGGCCTTTATGAGAAAGGCGTAAACCTCGTCTTTTTCAAATCCGAGGATGGCGGCATGGTCGGCATAGGCGGCGATCCCCTTGCAGCCGATAATCAGCAGTTGTTGCAAAGACCGGATGTCCTCGTCTTCTGTGGCCGTGATGCGGAGTTCATCGGATTCTGCCTTGGCCAGGATCTGTTGCCTGTCCTCGGCATACCAGAAGGCGCAGTCCGGCAGCGTTCCGGAATCGGTCGTCCCGGCTTTCTCTTTGACCTTCTCCTGGATCTTCAGCCCCTCTTGAATGCGGTCGATAATAACGTCATCATCCCAGGCCACGTTGGTAATGGTGGTAAAAAGGGCTTTGCAGATAAAACGGGCCGCGTCTCTGTCCAATGTGCCCTGTTGGTTCAGCATCTCGCCGTAGACCGAGATTCCTTTGCACACGTAAATCAGCAGGTCCTGCAGGTCCGCGGTTTCCTCGGGCTTGCCGCACACGCCTTTAACCGTGCAGCCCTGATTCTTGGCCGTTTCCTGACATTGAAAACAAAACATGATGTTTCTCCTTTTTTTAGCGTTATTGATTAATGAGGGTTTCAGGCGGCTGAATATTACGCAAATTCAGATTAAAAGCGTCCGCCTTGTTATCTCCATAATCCGATAACGGCCTCGCCGGGTCTTTGATTTGGATCAAGAAATTGAAATCTAAAATGAGCGTTTCAAATTTTGGTTTTTCTCCAAATCGTTGGAGGTATTATTGTCCAAAAAACGGCTCAATGGTTTCGCCGGTCACCGTTTTTCTTCGCGCCTTGATCCGTCTTTGGCGGACCGTTTGCAGACAGAACAGATCATTTACGCTGAAGCATTAATTTGGCGCCGCTGTTTTTGCCCCCTGCCGGCCGGTATCCGAAAGAATCGTCCCGTGCCGGCTGATCCCCATCTCCCGCAGCGGGACCTTTCTGCCGGCCGTTTCCATTCCTTTTTCGACAATTGCGGTCATTTTCGAGCAGCAGGGCACTTCCATGGTCACAATGGTGATGCTGTTTAAACCGGCCTGCCGGATCACATCGGCAAATTTTTCCGCATACCCGTCCTTGTCATCGAATTTGGGGCATCCCATCATCACGGCCTTTTTCTCCAGCAGATCCTGATGGAGACTCGGATAGGCGACGGCCACGCAGTCGGCCAGCACCAACAGGTCCGCATTCTTTAAAAAGGGGGCGTCGGCCGGCACCAGTCGGATCTGTATCGGTCAGTGGGAGAGTCGGCTGTTAATCGGCCCGCTTTCGGCTGATACGGCCCGCTGATCGTTAACCGGTGTTAGATTTTTTGTCTGAGCTGACGGACAGGCGCCGGGGCCTGAGGATGCCGCCGCCGACGGCCGGTCTTTGATTTGCGCCAGGTGTGTTTCCACGGCTTTTTCGTCAAATGCCTCGGCTTCGCGCTCAACAATCCGGAGGGCACCGGTGGGGCATTCGCCAATGCAGGCGCCAATGCCGTCGCACAGGTTGTCCGATATCACCCGGGCTTTTCCGTCAATAATCTGAAGCGCGCCTTCGGCGCAGGCAATCACGCACTGGCCGCAGCCGTCGCATCGGTCTTCATCGATTTTTATAATTTTGCGTCTGGTCTTCATCTTTCCTCCCTATATATTTGCATAATTCCTAAACTGAGCGTTTCAATTTTTTAAAAGGTTTATTTTTCTATTATTTTAAA
>CAZWNV010000148.1:0-7356 GCA_964635265.1 uncultured Desulfobacteraceae bacterium | reverse complement strand
CCTGCGTGGAATTGTACGAGAAACTATGAGAAGGAACTATTCATGCTCTGCCTGATGCGCAGTATAAGCGCTGAACTGGGGAGATTTCCGGATGTAGCTTTGGACCAGTTCCAGTGTCTGCGCATCCGCACAATAAATTTGATAGCACCGGCACTTGCGGCCGCAGTTCTCACAGAAATAGTCCTCATTGAGCACGCAGCCGCAGGCGCAATACGGCACCAGCATAAGTTCCCCGTTTTCCAGGCGGGCTTTGTAATGATCCTTTTCCGGCCCTGTCCGGCTGTTATTATCCATTAGGTCCTCCAATTTACGAGAGAATCAAAAATTATGAGCGACGCCAACGCACCAATATGTCCACACTGCCGGCAGAAAATGAAAAAATGGCGTGTGCCGGAGGGTTCCTCCTGGCCGGATCCTTTTTTCTATGTCTGCTTCAACGACCAGTGCCCCTACTTCATCAACGGGTGGCAGCATATCTGGGAGAGCCAGAACACCCGTGCCTCCTACCGCTGCCGTTACGATCCATACGCTGACAGTTTTGTTCCCCTGCCCGTGTGGTCTAACGAGGCATTAAAAGAAAATATCCTGGACTGATCAGCTCATGCCGAGAGCGTTTTTCTTGGCAGCCATCACCTCCGGCTTGAGCTTCAGGCCCTGTTGGCCGATAAGTCCGTATTCCAGCCATTTCATGGCAAATTGAAAAAGCGCTTCGTCATCTGTACGGATTTTCTCGACTTCCCCGGGATCGACGGCAAACTGGTTCAAAAAACTGCTTTCGAACACAAACCGGCGAAACCGATCCAGATCATAGCAGGCCATATAGATCATCTGCTGAATTTTGGGGTTGGCGATCACCTTGTCCGAAAGAAATTTATTGCGGGTAATCTTTTTGAAATACTGCTCCATTTCCATATAGGCGAAGACCTCCTGATCTTCCAGCCACTGACGAACCGTTGTGGCCTTCTCTTCGGCAAACCCCTCGCAAAAGGGGATATCCATGACCGAGTAATACTGCCTCCCCGCCTTCTCGGTAATTTCCGTACTCTCCGGCTGCAGCGGGTAGATGCGGCAGGACCAGGGACGATCCGAATAAATGCGGCATCCTTCCGGGGTTACGAAAGGACAGCTTTTGCTTTCATCATCGCACATTTTCAAGGCCACCAGTGGTATTCCGTTCTCGCCGATAAGGGCATGCGTGTATTTTGCAAGAAAGACTTCGGAGGAGACGCCGAGCGCGTTTTTCATGCGCAGAATGTCATAAGGGGTCAGGAATATGGTAATGTCCCGGCAGCAGCGGGTAAAGCAGCTAAGGCCCGCATGACAGTCAAACCGGAACCTGTCTTCGGGCCGCAGGACCGTAAGCCCCTGTTTTTTGGATTCTGGGACAGGATTGGCCATAACCACCTCTTTTTTTTAATCTATATTGATATTCGGGATGCTGGCGAACAAAAGTCCGCTTCGGACCTGGGCATAATGCCTGCAAAAAAAGTACCAATACATGACCACACCTTTTCGGAAAAGCCGCGGGCAGCAGGCGGGAGCGCCCGGAGGCTGATCGGGAAATCCCGTCCAGGATAGCCCGCCTTTTTGCGAGAGGTGCAGATTGCAACGCAAAGGGCAGGCCACAATTGCATTCTGCAATCCTTGCAGGAGGCGACCCGAATCCGCGGCTCCGTTGGCGATAAAAACAGCATCCAGTATCCGCGAGCAGTAAGACCGGGGGATGCGCAACAGCACGCCAAGACGGGCGATCCCTGATTGGCATAAGCATTGCTTGCATCAGCAATATAATGAAAATTGCGATTCCACAATGGCAGGGGCGCGTCTCTCCTGTATTCGACGCCGCCAGCAGCCTTCTTCTTGTCGACATTGAAAACGGCAGGCAGGCGGGGCGGGTTGCGCTCAAAATGAACCCCGAGGACCCCTTGAGCCGGGCCAGGCGCCTGGCGATCCTGGGGGTTGACATCCTGATATGCGGCGCGGTCTCCTCTGCATTGGCAGCAGCCATCGTCTCTGTCGACATTGAAATTCTGGCCTGCACCTGCGGCCCGATTGATGGCGTTCTGGATGCTTTCCTGGAAAACCGGCTCTCCAACTCCAGATTTTTGATGCCCGGCTGCAGCAAACGGCGGCGCTACTTTCATGACTGAATGCATGCAACCCCTGCCGGGGTTCGCATTAACAGCTTCCGGACGGGCCGCCGGAGAGGTCCTTTACCTTCAGATCCGCCATGTACGGATAATGGTCCGAGGGATAAACGCCGCCGCAGGATTCACGGATGATACGGGCATCCATGACCGCAAAACACGGCGACGCAAGGATCCAGTCCATTCGGGCATGCCGGGGAATCCCCGTGAATCCGTGGTGGGTAAAGCTATCGGCATCTTCTGCCCCGCCCAGCACCTGCCAGGTATCTCTCAAATCGCGTTCCGGCTCGGTCAATACGCTGTGAACTGCAGATTCCGGGTCCGCGTTAAAATCGCCCAAAAGCAGCACGGGCAGATCCTGCCGGCCGGCCCAGTCCGATATGATCCGCGCCTGCTGAAGCCGGGCCTCCACGCCGACATGATCGAGATGCGTCACTGCCGCCGTTAGCCGGACCCTCTGCTTTTGCATGCGGACGGTTGCCCAGCTCAGCATCCGCGGATAAGCACTATCCCAGTCTTTGCTCAGATGCACCTCGGGGGTTTTGGAGAGCCAGAAGTCCCGGCCGGATTCAATTTCGAAGCTGTCTCTGCGGAAGAACAGGGTGGGGCACTGGGATTTCGCATCCGGGACGCGCCCGGGGAGATGGGCGACGTATTCGGGGAGCTGCTCCTGAAGATACATCAGCTGGGGCCATTTTCCCTCCTGAGTGCCAAGGATCCCCGGCCGATAATGCTGAATAATGGAGACAACCTTGTCGCGGCGGAACTGCCATGCATTATCGCCATCTCTTTCGTTTTCAAACCGCAGATTAAAAGTCATCACCCGCATTGCGAATCCGTGCCTTTCCAATTGATTGGACTGGGGGCCCTGCCGGCAGAGAATTTCCGTCTTGCCGACCCCGCCTTTTTCCTGTATCCTATTTATACCATAACCGCCAACAACAGACAATGCGCAAGAAGAGCCCATAAACGCCATGTTACCATTCCATTTATCAACTCCGGCCAATAAAGCAACAAAGAACCCCTCCCCCGCGATCAGCCGGGAGGAGGCGCTGCGGCTTGCGGAGCTTGCGCCCGGGGAAATTCCGGATCTGTTGTATGCGGCGCACAGGATTGCCCGGGCCCGGGAAAAGACCGAGATTTTTACATGCACCATCATTAATGCCAAATCCGGACTCTGTTCCCAGGATTGCGCCTTCTGCGCCCAATCCGCCCATCATGAGACCAACGCCCCTGTCTATCCGCTTCTCAGCAAACAGGAACTGGCGCAAGGGGCCCTTGAAGCGGAGAGCTCCGGGGCGCGCCATTTTTCCATGGTAACCAGCGGCTATGCTCTGGATGAAGGCGAGACAGAGACCATCTGCGAAGCGGCACAAGAGATCCGCCGCAAAACGGCCCTGGCGGTCTGCTGCTCGCCGGGGATGCTCTCCAGGGACCAGGCGGAAAAATTCAGGGCCGCCGGCATCACAACCTACCACCACAACCTGGAGACCGCGGAGAGTTTTTATCCCCATGTCTGCACAACACATCCGTATGAAGAGGATATCCGGAGCCTTCAGACAGCCGCTGATGCAGGGCTTGTCGTCTGCTCAGGCTGCATCCTCGGCCTTGGGGAATCCTGGCAGCAGCGGGTTGAGCTGGCCTTTGCCCTGAGCGCCACAAGTGCAGCCCGGATTCCCATCAACTTTCTCTCCCCCATCGCGGGCACAAAAATGGGGCACAGGCCGGTCATGGAACCCGTGGAAGCCCTGAAGTGCATTGCCCTGTTCCGTTTCATCAATCCGGACAAGGATATTATTATCTGCGGCGGACGAGAGGCCGCGCTCGCGGATTACCAGAGCTGGGTCTTCGCAGCGGGCGCAAATGCGCTGATGGTGGGCAATTATTTGACCACCAGGGGGCGGGGGCTCTCCACGGACAGGGAGATGATCCGGCAGTGGCAGCACATGCTGCAGCCCGAGCCGGCGGAAACGGCGCCGGGCTGCAATACGCAGTGAGGCTTGATTTCGTTAAAAAAAATGGCCTTTTTCAGGGTGGCGAATCCGCCAAAAATGATTATAATATTCTAATACAGGAAGAGGTATCTGCCAGGCAGGCGCATGCAATACGCATCGCTTATGCTTAGAGAAGATACCGGGCATTGGTCCTGTTATAGATCCACCAACAGCAGCATGATCTTCGAGCACCACGCGGCCTCCAGCTTCTGCGAAAGCCGCCGGAGAGTTGTGGAAACATGCTGATCCCGCAAAGAGAGGGTATTATGCCAAAGTATCAAAATATTCTTCTGGTGTATCCGGAAGTGCCAAACAACACCTACTGGAGTTTTCAGTACGCCCTGCAGTTTATACGCAAAAAAAGCTCCATGCCCCCGCTCGGACTGATCACCATGGCTGCTCTTTTCCCGCCGGAATACAATCTCCGGCTGGTGGACATGAACATCGAGAACCTCCGGGATGAGGACATTGTCTGGGCCGATGCGGTCTTTATCTCCGCGATGATCGTGCAGCAGGACTCCATGCGCTCGGTAATCGAGCGCTGCCGGGGCCTTGATACGAAAGTGGTGGCCGGCGGTCCCTACGTCAACACCGGCCATGAAAATATCGAGGGGGTGGACCATCTCGTTCCGGGCGAGGTCGAGGAAACTTTCCGGGATTTTCTGGATGACCTGGAGCGCGGCAAAGCCCGGCAACTCTATCCAATGCCGCCGCATCCGAATATTGAGAACATCCCCACCCCCCGCTTTGACCTCCTTGACATGAACGCGTACGGCTCCATGGCGGTGCAGTATTCCCGCGGATGCCCTTTTCGATGCGAATTCTGCGACATCTGGACCGTCTATGGCAACAAGGCCCGGGTCAAAAGCGCCGATGCCATGGTGGCCGAAATCGACGCCCTCTACCGCCAGGGCTGGCGCGGGGGTGTATTCCTTGTGGATGACAACTTCATCGGCAACAAAAAACGCGTCAAATCCGAACTTCTCCCGGCTTTAATCGAATGGCAGAGGGCCCGGGGCCATCCCTTTCACTTCTTTACGGAGGCAAGCATCAATATGGCCTCCGATGAAGAGCTGTTGACAGCCATGCGCGAGGCCGGATTCAACGAGGTGTTCATCGGCATCGAGACCCCGGACGCCGAAAGCCTGGAAGAAACCGGAAAGGTCCAGAACCTGAAAACCGACATGGAAACCGCGGTCCAGCACATCCAGAAACACGGCATCGAGGTTATGGCCGGCTTCATCCTGGGCTTTGACAATGATAAGCCCGACATCTTCGAGCGGCAGATTGAATTCATCCAGCGAAACGCGATTCCCAAGGCCATGGTCGGTCTGTTGACAGCCCTTCCGGGCACCCGCCTCTACCAGCGCCTGCAGGCCGAGGGCCGGATCCTTTCCGCCTCGGTCGGCAACAACACCCACGTGCTGTCCACCAATTTTAAAACCGTCATGGACAGCGAGCGGCTGTGGGAAGGATACAAGAAAATCCTGGCAACGATCTATGACTTCCGCATGAAGAACTATTTTGCCCGATGCAACCAGCTCTTCGACAATATCGAGTACACGGACTACTTCCAGCGGCAGATACGGTTGCAGGATATCGGAATTTTACTGAAATCCCTTATCCGGCAGCCCTTCACCCCCTATGGCTGGCAGTACTTGAAATTTCTGGGCCGCAACCTGGTCAAACATCGCGATATCTTTGGAGAAGCCGTATCCATGAGTATTACGGGCCACCACTTCCATGTCATCACCCGGGAGACGCTCAAGAAGGAAAAAGTAGCATCCCAACTGGAAGCCCGGTACCGGGATTTCGCGGCCATGGTCAACGGGTACTCCCGCTCGCTGGTGGACAACTCCATGGAAAACATCGACTACGCCGCCAAGCTCTGGAAAAAGCGGGGTCGGCTGCTCAAGCAGATGCGGCACAAAATCAACAAAATCCATGTGGACTTCCGTGACGATGCAAACCGGCGATATGCCGAAATCTCCAGGCAGATGCGCGAGCTTTTGAATCATTTTGAGCAGAAAGCCCTGCCCGCTGCCTCCCAGTCGGAAAACCGCTAGGCCCCTCCTGCTTTCCCCTGCGCTTTCGGCCAGCTCCGTGAGCGCAGGCCGGGAATTTCCTCCTTGACTTGCCGCACAAGAGAAGGTATTGTTTTCCATCATTTGCTGGAAACCTTTATTTCTATTTCATGCTGGGCGTTTTCTTTCTTCGGATGCTTGCCGCCGATGCTCTTTGTGCGGCGATCCGCCCGCAGCGTTTCGTCCCAGGAGGCGTTTCCCATGGATTTCAACCTGTCCAAAGCCCAAAAACAGATTCAAAAGGCCGCATGGGAATTTGCAAGAGGCAAATTCGACAGGGAGATGATTCTTGCCCGCTCCCTTACCCAGAGTTTCCCCCGCCGGATCCTGGAAGAAGCCGGAGATCTTGGCTTTATCGGCATCCACTTTGATGAAGCTTACGACGGAGGGGGGTTGGGGTCACTGGAACACGTACTTGTCAGCGAAACCCTCTGCCGAAAAGATTCCACACTGGGCTCTGCTCTGATGTTCGCGGGATATGGGGCGGAATTTCTTCTGCGCTTCGGCGATCCCGAACTCTGCAAAAAACACCTTCCTTCCGTTGCCAATGGCCGAACCATCAGCACCGGTGCCTTCCTCGAAAACCCAGGTCATGATCCGGGCGCCACAGCCGCCACGGGGGAAAAAACCGAATCCGGCTGGTGTATCAACGGGGTTAAACAGTTTGTCCCCTTTGCTGATCAAGCAGACTTCTATATTGTACTCTGCAGAACCGACAGCCGGACATCTGCCGCAAAAGACGGTTTGAGCCTGTTTTTGGCGGAAGCCGGCCGGCAGGGAATACAGGTGAACAAGCCCTGCGACAATCTGGGCGGGCGCATGATTGGTTTTGCGGAAGTATCATTTGCAGACGTCCATGTTCCCCACTCCAACATGATCGGCACCGAGGGCACGGGCTACAGCCACCTCCAGCGCTTTCTGCTGGAAAACCGCATCCAGATCGCCGCAATGGCGCTGGGTACGGCCCAGGGAGCCTTTGACCGGGCCCTGGCGCATGTCCGTCAACGCCGCCAGTTCGGCAAAACACTTGCCGAGTTCCCGGTAACCCGGCATAAAATCGCGGAGATGGCCGCCCGGATAGAGGGCGCCCGGTATCTCACCTATTGCGCCGCTGCAGGCTTCGATCAAGGC
>CAZWNV010000147.1:0-7374 GCA_964635265.1 uncultured Desulfobacteraceae bacterium | reverse complement strand
GGCAAACATCAATCCTGTTTGTTGCCCCAATGCCGGGCGGCAGAAAAAGAGAAGCACCCCCGGCCCGATTGGATTTCCCTGCAGCAGAACGTTCCGGAAAGGACAAAGGTCGGCATCGCCATGCCGGCGCTTGTACCAGGCTTTTTGGCCGCCATCTGCGCCATGCTGTTTCACCATGAACTGGCGCCCATGACCGCTTTCTGCGCAGGTGTGCTGGGTCCCTTGATAGGCGCTGACCTGCTCCATCTGCACGAGATCAAGTCCATCAATACCGGAGCAGCCAGTATTGGCGGAGCCGGAACCTTTGACGGCATCGTGATATCCGGGCTGCTGGCAACCCTGTTGGCCTATTAGCAGAAAAAGCGCCGAACCCCCGCCTCCCGCATCCACCCGGATAGATTCCCGAATCCGCCGCAGCGCTATTTTTTGGGTCTTTTCCCCTGCCGTTTTATTTGCAATTGTCAGGATTGCCGCTATTTTTTTTCTGACAGCCGAATTCCTGTTTTCATGCCGCAGCCGCGGCTTTTTTTGCGGAAAGGACAGCAGTGTGGAACCCATAAACCGACGCAGATTTCTACAATACCAGGCAGCCGGGCTCCTGTGGACGAGCGGTGCATCTCTTGTGCTGCCGGCGCGCCTGCTGGCCGCAGGCCGGCCCGATATTGCCGTAGTCCGGGGAGATATCGAAAAAGCGGTACGAAAATCCGTCCAGATCATGGGCGGAATGGGAAAATTCGTCAAAAAGGGCGGCCGCGTGGTGATAAAGCCCAACATGAGCTTTGCTTCGGGACCGGAGCGGGCTTCCAACACCCACCCGCTGGTGGTGAAAACCCTTGCCGCCATGTGCAAGGAGGCCGGCGCCGGACGGGTTCTTGTTCTCGACAACCCTCTGGCCCCCGCCGAACGGTGCCTGGAACAGTCCGGGATCTCCGCCGCGTGTGACGCCGTGGAAAAAGACATGACCCACATGGTATCCAGCCCTTACAGCTTCAAGGAAGTCTCCATTCCCCGGGGCAAAACCCTCACAAGCACCGAAGTCATGAAAGAGGTGCTGGCAGCCGATCTTCTCATTGCCGCGCCGGTTGCCAAATCCCATACAGGAGCCGGGGTGAGCCTCTCCATGAAAGGAATGATGGGACTTATTGAGAACCGGCACATCATGCACCGGCTGGATCTGCAGGAAAGCATCGTGGACCTGGCCTCGCTTCTGCAGCCCGGACTGGTGGTCGTTGACGCCACGCGCGTATTGACAAGCGGCGGGCCCGGAGGCCCCGGCAAGGTGATCAGGCCGGACACCATTATCGCCTCCACGGACATGGTGGCCGCGGATGCCTATACGGTCAGTGCGTTTGAATGGTATGGAAAACAATACGAGCCCGCACAGGTAAAGCACATCCGCCTGGCACATGAACGGGGCCTGGGCCGCATGGACATAAACAAGCTGACAATACGGAATACGACCGTGTAATGGGCTTCCGGCGCATTGCTCAGTCCGTCTGCCTGCTGCTTTTTCTGGCGCTTCTGGCAGGAGCCGGCAGCATCCGGGAAGCGGATCTTTTTGTCCGCATGGATCCCGCCCTTGCAGGACTTACCGCGGTATCTGCCCGAAGCTGGACCTGGCTTTTTCTGCCTGCCCTGATCGTCTTCGGCACCGCCCTTTTCTGCGGTCGCATCTTCTGCGGCTATATCTGCCCCATGGGGACCACGGTGGATGCATCCGACAGCATTGTTGCCAGGCGCTGCTCGAAGACATCTCCTCCGCCCCATTGGCTTTCCCGGCGGCTTTCCCGCCACCTCCTTGTTTTTCTTTTTGCTTCTGCCGCGGCCGGGGTGTCCATGGTTTTCTGGGCTGCACCGCTGGCGCTTGTCACGCGATTCTACGGACTTGTCCTCTACCCCGTAGCGGAACTGCTTGCCAGCCAAGGGCTCGCACTGTTCTACCCGCTTGCCAGCCTGCTTGACATCCGCAGCATCATGTTTGCGGAACTCGACCCCGCCCGCTTTGCCACCCAGTTTTTCGTGCTGGGGATTTTCGGGCTGATATTTGCGGCAGGCCTCATAACTCCGCGCTTCTGGTGCCGCTACCTCTGCCCGGCCGGTGCTATTCTGGAGCTTGCGGCAACCCGCCCCCTGATACGCCGCCGGGTAAACGATGCCTGCAATCAGTGCGGCTTGTGTGCAAAAAACTGCCCAATGGGCGCAATCGACCCTGTGCACCCGGAATATACGGATCACGGGGCCTGTATAGCCTGCCGCACCTGTCAGTCCGTCTGTCCGCAGGAGGCAGTCGCATTCGGCTGCAGGCCCCTGGCGGCGGCCGCAGAAGAAAAGAAAAACAAGAGCCCGGAAGCCGGTGCGGCTCCGCCTTCTCCGGCCCGCAGGAAATTTCTGCTTTCCGCGGCAGCAGGGGCCGGTACTGCTGCGCTCAGTCTGAGCAGCTTGCGGGCCGTTACGGGAGAGGAGGCCCGGGGCCGTGTAGCTGCACCCCGCTTGATACGACCGCCCGGGGCACTGCCGGAAGCCGCTTTTCTGGCCTCCTGCGTCCGCTGCGGCGAATGCATGGCCGCTTGCCCAACCAACACCCTGCAGCCCATATGGTTTGCTGCCGGTTTTGCCGGCATGTTCAGCCCGGCAATTACACCCGAGCGCAAATACTGCGATCCACGCTGCACCGTATGCGGCAAGGTATGCCCCACTGGCGCCATACGCGCGCTTTCCGCAAAAGAGCGGATATGGGCAAAAACCGGCACGGCTGTGATCATGCGGCAGAAATGCCTGGCCTGGGAACACAAAAAAAGCTGCATGGTCTGCGACGAGGTATGCCCTTATGACGCCGTGGAGTTCGAGAAGAAACCGGAATTTCCCTATCCTGTTCCGCACGTGAAGGAAGAGCGGTGTGCGGGCTGCGGCTACTGCGAACACTACTGCCCGGTAACCAATGAAGCGGCCATCGTCATCACGCCGATGAATGAACTGCGCCTGGAGAGCGGTTCCTACAGGGAAACCGGCAGAATCAGGGGCAGCAAGCTTTCGCTGCGCCCCCCGTCCGAATCCTTAAAACCCCGGACATATCCAAGGACATATCCGAAGGCAAACGGGGCCGCGGCTCCGGCCACGGATTCCGGGGGCATGGCCCCGGGCTTTGACAAGGGGTATGAATAACGCCGGCCCGTCAAGCGGTAAGCTGCTTAAGCTGCTTGACAAAATCCGCCGGCCTGTCGATATGGAACCGGCATTCCACCGTGCCTGCGCGGTCCGCATCAAAAGCCGCCGCATCAAAGGCGCACAGCAGACGTTTTCCGTCTTCCGCGGAAACAGTCAGCTGCGTGATGCGCACATCATTGAAGGGAACACTGATAACACGCTTGGAATAGGCAAAGGCAATAATGCGCTTGCGGGTCAGGCAGACAGAGCCGGAAAACGAAGCCCGCCGCAGCGGTACGCGCCGGCCTTTTGCCCTGTAGTCCCGCAAGGTAATAGAGGCCCGCACCCCTTCCTTGAGCTGCACGATCCCCTCGGCCCGCAGAGCCTGCCTGTAGCTGCGGGGAATTTTGCCGATACCCAAAATCCGGTGTGCAAGCGTCTTACGCATAGCTTCCGAAAGCCTGATCCGCGTCTTCTGCATGCTGCAGGGAATTGAGCCACCCGGCAAGCTCGCCGATGCTCATGATTGCATCCAGATCACTTTGCTTGACAACATAATAGCCGTCAATATCATCGAAAAAGGACTCATCCTCTATGGCGGGCTTTAAGTCCTCCTCGTAGTACTTCTGGGGGTTGATGAAAAAATACAGGTCCTCTTCCTCGTCTTCATCTGCAAACAGGTTGCATCCCACGTAAACCCAGGTTTCCACCTCCGGGATGGGATACCGGGGATGCAGGAAGCTGCCTTCAAAATAGACTTTGCCGATCTCCAGGTTTTCCGGCTGCATGGACACCTCCTCTCCAACTGTTAGCCGGCTCCGGCGGGTCACTCCGCGAGAGCGGCGATAGCACCTCCCAGCAGGTTGGCGTGGGAAACGGAAAAAAATACCGGTTCCACCCCGCCCAGCCCCATTGCCTGCAGAACCTCCAGCAGAGCTTTCTCAGCGGCTTCCCTGTAGGCCGAATGCCCCCAAAAAACGCTTCCTTCCGCGCAGATTCCCACCTTTTTCAGGGCTTTCCAGCCTGCAAGCACCTCTATCACACCGGCAAGACCGGCAGCGGTGAGCCGCGCGGACCGCTCCACGATCTGCCTGGCCAGGCGGCTCTCCGCATCCACAGCCGCAGCGGGGCCATAGGCCTTTTCGAAAACGGCAGGCGCCCCATGGCTTGCATCAATACCGCTCTCAGGCATCGCCAGGCGGAAGAGCTCTGCCAGATACCTTCCGGAAACCGCTTTTTCCAGACGCTGGAATCCCGGATTCCGGGAATTCCCGTCAAGCTCGGCATCCCAGCGGCTGAGTTCCGGCGGAAAAAAATTCCCGGATTCCAGATTAACCGGCAGCAGGCCGCCGTGCTTCCCGGAATCCGCAAGTTTGGGAATCCGATCGGCAGCCGGGGCAATCGCCATATTGGTTCCGGTGCCGACCACGAGACCGATGCCCGCATCTGCGTCGCATACCGCCATCCCCGCCAGGAGGGCGGCCACGGTATCATTTATAACCCGCACCCGCAGGCACTGCCAGGGCGGGGTGCCGGCCGCGAGATGCCGGCATAAAAGGGCGCCGACTTGTTCCCCGAGCATATCCGCAACAAAAAGCTCTTTTGTCCAGCGCAGCAGGACGGCATCCCCGTCCTTCGTGGATCGAGCCGGATACGAGAAGCAGTAGCCCACCGGCAGATGATTGTCCGGGGCCAGGTCCCTGATCGCCTCTGCCAGCAGGTTTAAAAATTCCCTGCGTTCCAGCCGGCCCGATCCCTGCCGAACCAGCCGCTTTTTCAAGGGGCCTTTTTCAAAGTCCAGCCGGCCGCCCGCAAGCGATGCCTGAGCACAGCGAATGTTTGTGCCGCCAACATCGACAAGCAGCGTCCGCCCGCTCTGCGGAACCGTGCCAATGGGAATATGGGTCGGAATGCAGGCGATCTCTTCCCCATCCGCCTGCAGCCCTTCTGCTACCTTCCGGCTCATCCGCCGCGCCGCAGATGTGAGCTGCTCTGTAGAAAGCGAGAAATCATTATGCATAAGCGGCTTTTTATGATGGACGACGGACGCCCGTACATCATGCCGACACCGGTGCCGGCTTATAGGTGAACAGTTTTTTGCCGTTGTTTTCGGTCTCTGTGAAGTGTCCTGCTTCTATAAGCGCATTGAGCACCTGATGCAGCGTGCCTACATCGACTTCCTCGGTGGAAAGCCCGGACAATACGCCCAGAATCTCCTCCCGGGTGCGGGAGGCGCCATCGCCAAGGGCCCGGTTAATGCTTTCCTGGATACGCTCTGCGCTTGCCCGGCCTCCCTGGCTGCCAGTCGCATTGTCATAGAGAATATCCTGCGGCCGCTTGAGTTTTTCCTGCGCCCGGGCGTCTTTGCGAATATGGAGTCCGCGCAGGGCAAACGCGATGAAAAGAACCAGAAAAAGCAGGCCAAATCCGGCAACCAGCACAATAAAGGGGAGATGCTCATAAGCCGAGGCGTACAGGGAAGCCGCACACCCGAATAAACAGGTGGCGATGCTCAAGAAAAACGCGCTCCAGAAAAATGCATGATCCGACTCCTTGATGGCCGGCAGCGGCAAAAGCGCAACCGGGGCTGCGGCCGGAGCCAGAAGGGTTTCCACTTGTGCAAAGTCAGAATTTCGCCTGTCTTGCATAAACCGAACCTCCCTGCTCTCATTGGACATGTTTCTGCTGCATTGCGGCGGTTTTTGCACCCGGGAACCGGAACCGATCCCAGCAGCTCTTGTGAAGACTGCGGTATTGTATATTGAAACACGGGCAGCGGAAAGAATTTTTTTTAAAAACGAGCGCTCGCTCGTTTTTTCTTGACACCATCCACCGCCTCTACTATCTACACGGAAATGAAAACCCGAACCCTGGAGGCTTTGCCTGAGGATACCGCAACCATCCACGAAAGGAACACCTATGAGCGAACTCCATGCGCTTTTTTCGCCGATTGTCATCCAAAAGACCGAAATCCCGAACCGTGCCGTTCTGCCGCCCATGGGAACGGGACTGTGCAACAGGGACGGCACCGTGAGCCAGGCCCTGCTCGCGTATATGAAGCGCCGGGCCGAAGGGGGAGCCGGGCTTCTGATATCCGAAATCACCGCGGTCCACCCCACCGGCCGGGTAGCCCCTGCGCAGCTGGGTGCCTGGGATGACCAATTTGTTCCGGGCCTCTCCAGGCTGGCGGAAGTCATGCGCTCCTCGGGCGGCAAAGCGGCCATGCAGCTCCACCACGCCGGCAGGGAAAGCTTCTACATGCTCAAAAAGGGGGAAGCCATCGGCCCGTCGGCCATTCCCAGCCTGATTTATCAACAGCCCCCCAAAGAAATGAGCCGGGAGGATATCCAGGAAATCATCCATTCCTTCGGCCGGGCAGCCGGGCGGGCGCAAAAAGCCGGTTTTGACGCCGTTGAGATCCACGGTGCCCACGGCTATCTGCTGACCCAGTTCCTCTCGGCCATCTCCAACCAGCGTACCGACGAATACGGAGGCGATTTTGCCGATCGGGCCCGGTTCGTCATAGAAGTGGTGCGCGCGGTCCGCGAAGCGGTAGGACCTTATTTTCCTGTAATTCTAAGGGTTTCAGCCGAGGAATACATTAAAAACGGCTACAGCGTGGATGACCTGCTCACCATAACGGGGAGTCTGAGGGCGGCAGGCGTGGACGTCATGCATGCGTCGGTGGGAACCCACGGCAGCCCGGCCGGTGTGATAAGCGCTCCGCCGGAGTTTGAAACCGGCTTTAATGTATGGCGGGCCGATAAGATCAAAAAAGCAGCCGGGGTCCCGGTAATCGCCGTCGGCCGTTTCAATGACCCCCGGCCGGCTGACGCGGTTATCGCCCGGGGGGATGCGGATTTTGTGGCTTTTGGACGCCAGCAGCTCTGTGACCCGGACTTTCTGGAAAAAGCGCGCCAAAACCGCTACGAAGACATCCGCAAGTGCATTGCCTGCAACCAGGGCTGCATTGAACGGGAAATGCTGGAAGGCAAGCCGGTACGCTGCGCCATAAACCCGGAAACCGGGCAGGAGCTCATCTATCCGGAAAAGCCTGCAGACCCCCCCCGCAGGATCTGGGTCGTGGGGGCCGGCCCGGCCGGCCTGACTGCCGCTTATGAGGTCGGGCGGCTGGGCCATGAGGTGCAGGTTTTTGAAAAAGAAGACCGGGCAGGCGGCAATATCCTGTATGCCTGCAAGGCCCCGCACAAGGAAATCTACTATGATTGG
>CAZWNV010000146.1:0-7394 GCA_964635265.1 uncultured Desulfobacteraceae bacterium | reverse complement strand
GTCTCCTGATTTTTAACTGCATCTCTGTCGAGGACGTGGTGATGCGTCCGGAGCGCCTGGAGGGGCTGGTGCTGAACTGGTCGCCGGTGGAGATGGCGGGCCTGCATATCGATCCGCTCACCATGAGGGCAAAATACGTGGTGGATGCCACGGGTCATGCAACCGAGGTGGTGCGGGTGGTGGAGCGCAAGGCCGGGGGCAAGCTGGCCACGCCCACCGGCCGGATCGAAGGGGAGAAATCCATGTGGGCCGAGCAGGCGGAGAAGCTGACCCTGGACAACAGCCGGGAGGTTTATCCCGGTTTATATGTTGCCGGCATGGCGGCCAATGCTGTGGCCGGCGGGCCGCGGATGGGGCCGATTTTCGGCGGCATGCTGCTCTCGGGCGAGAAGGTGGCGAACGAGCTGGCCGACCGGCTTGCGGATTGAGATCCTGCCCGGACGCGAGCGCAAACAAAACAACCAGGCGCGGGCGGAAGCGCTTTGCCCGCGCCCGGGAAAATGCTATAGAAATGGACAAACATTATGACAACACAACTGGAACAAGCCCGCAAGGGCGTAATTACAGAAGCCATGCGCCAGGCGGCGGCGTTTGAGGGAATTTCGCCGGAGACGGTGATGGCCGGTGTGGCCGAGGGATCCGTGGTGATTCCCAAAAATATTCATCACGAGTTTTCCGCAAGGGCCATCGGCAAACAGATGAGCACCAAGGTCAACGCCAATATCGGCACCTCGCCCAGCCATCACAACCTGGACGAGGAGCTGGAGAAGCTGGATATAGCGGTGAATGCAGGCGCGGATGCGGCAATGGACCTCTCCACCGGAGGCCCGCTGGATGCGATCCTGAGCCGGATCATCGGGCATTCGCAGGTCATGATCGGCACCGTCCCCATTTATAAGGCGGTAAGCCGCGTTCTGGCCGAGGGCCGCAAATGTGCGGAGATGACCGAAGAGGAGCTGTTTGCCGAGATCGAGAACCAGGCCGAGCGGGGGGTGGATTTTATTACCGTGCACTGCGGCATCACCCGGCATTCCCTGGAGATCCTCGAATCCTGCGAGCGGATGATGGGCATGGTTTCGCGGGGCGGGAGCCTTCTGGCGGAGTGGGTGATGCACAACCAGCGGGAAAATCCCCTGTATGCCGATTATGAGCGTCTGCTCTCCATAGCCCGGGCGCACGATGTGACCCTTTCCCTGGGCGACGGGCTGCGCCCGGGCACCATCTTCGACGCCGAGGATCGGGCGCAGATAACGGAGCTGATCATCCTGGGCGATCTGGCCGCCAGAGCCCGAAAGGCCGGCGTGCAGGTGATGATCGAGGGGCCGGGCCATGTTCCGCTCAACCGGATCGCCGGCGACATGCACCTGCAGGAGCGGGTGTGCGACAAGGCCCCCTATTACGTGCTGGGTCCGCTGCCCACCGATGTTGCCGCCGGCTACGACCATATTGCGGCAGCGGTCGGGGGCGCGATAGCAGCGGCATCCGGGGCCGATTTTCTCTGCTACGTAACCCCGGCCGAACACCTCTCGCTGCCCGGCAAAGCCGAGGTGCACGAAGGGGTGGTGGCCGCGAAGGTGGCCGCCCACATCGGCGACCTGGAGAAAGGGCTCGCCTCTGCCTGGGAGCGGGACCGGCAGATGTCGGTTGCGCGCAACCGGTTTGACTGGAAGAGCATGTTCCGGCTTTGCCTGGATCCGGATAAGGCCCGCCGCATGCGGATGGCAAGCGAGGACAAGGACAGGGACGTCTGCACCATGTGCGGCGACTTCTGCGCGCTAAAGACCCATGCCCGTGCATTCGGCACAGATGACGAGATGCTGTAAGCCGGGACCGAACTGCAGCAGCAATGGCCGGGAGAAATCGCAATTTTCTCCCGGGAAGCTGAAGACGACCAGCAGGTAAGAAACCTGGCGGCCACTGTGTTAAGCCGCTGCGGAGAGACGGTTCTGGCTTGTTATAAGTCAGAAAACTGCTGCTCGCCACCAAGCACGTTCATTGCGATCAAATGGGATATATCGCCCCAGGTGTTTAAATGCCACCTATGATTAATTACTGAAAAACTATTGATTGCAGCATTAAATAAGGAGAAACATCGGGGTTTTTCTAAAGGAATACCCAGAGTGTAATAAAAAAGGCTAGTAAGAACCCCCCCATGGGTAACAATAAGAATTTTCCCGCCCGGATGCCGCATAGCAAGCTCTGTACATCCATCGGTACAGCGTCTGTATTGACAGCGTGCACTTTCCCCACCAGGAATTACATAATCAGGATCTTCGGTTAGAAACGCAGAAAAATCTTTTGGGAATTTATTTTGATACTCGTTTTTCGTCATCCCCTGAAGTGAACCGAGGTTTCTCTCGCGAAGGCGCTGATCGAAACTCGCGGCTATATTAAGTTTAGAACTTATGATTTCTGCTGTTTGAACCGCACGGCCAAGATCGCTGCTGTATATTTGTGCGATTCCGAAGCGGGCCAAGGCATCAGCTATAGCGTGTGCCTGCTTAATACCGTTCTCAGTAAGGGGGCTATCCAGATGGCCTTGTTGTTTTCCTTCAATATTCCATTCGGTCTCACCGTGCCTTATTGCGTAAACGATTGTTTCCGTATGATTATCCATGCAGGAAAACTATATAAGGGATAAACAGGAAATTGGCTTTATGCAGCGAAAAAGCCTGAACAATTTAATATAATTCCCAAAAACCATTGCACACCTGGCCGATATTGCAGAAAAAAAACAATCATATAATAAAATATGCAGTTCAGTCAACGGATGGCCTTAACAGTACTGCTGAAAAGGACTCCTGCAAAGTAGCAGTTGACAGACAACCTGCAACAATGTAAAAAAAAAAATATCGCACAGGAAATTTTTCGTATAAATTAAGGGGAAATTCACGGGGCTTTATTACTAGTAGTTGGAAAACTTTTTGTCATTTCCACAACAGCAGGATTTTGTGTAACTTCTTCATAAAAGTGGAGTTATTTCAAGCTTTGCTATGGACTGTTTCCAGCGCCATCAGTAGCATACAAAAAGCCTTCCTCTTTTGGGGATGGGTGGGCGATTGCTCGCCCAAAAGAAAAAAATCAAGAGTGTTACTTTATGGATGTCAGTTTTCAAAACGTCAAGGTCAGCAGAGTATCCAAGAATATAGCTGATCAAATACAGAAGGCGATTCTGAACGGAGAGCTTAAAGTGGGGGATCGTTTGCCCTCAGAAGATGATCTCATCAGACATTTCGGAGTCAGTAAATCTTCATTGCGGGAAGCCTACAGGACGTTAGAGGCGTACGGGTTGTTAGAGATTAAGCAGGGCATGAACGGCGGCGCTTTTGTGAAAAAGGTGGATATCGAAGTGGTAAAGAAGGGGCTGGAAAACTACTTGTTTTTTTTAAATCCTTCGCTTGAAGAATATACTCAGTTTCGAATTTTCAATGAACCGCAGATTATTAAACTTGCCGCTGGTAAAATAACGGACAAAGAAATTGAAGAACTGAAAGAAAATATCGCAGAAATGGAGCAGGAGCCTGAAGGCGAAAAATTCAACAGCCATCTTGATGTGGAATTTCACAGAAGAATTGCTGAAATCGGGGGGAATCCGATTGCCTCCACGATTATTGAAAGTGTCCAGTCGGCTCTGGTTCGATTGAAAAGAATAATTATGACGGACAGAGATTTTTTGGAAACAGTACTTCGCGGACACAGAGAAATTGTTGCCGCACTGGAAGACCGAGACCCGGATAAAGCCAGCTATTTTATGCTCAAACATATTAACGAGGTGGAAGAAGGGTTACGGGAATGCGAGCAAAAATATGCTTCCAGACGAAAAAAGTCATTCCTTGCTAATACACTTGCAGCAGAACCAACAGGGAACAAACAGGTTTAGCGCAATTCCCCCGTTTTCTCAGCCCACTCCTGCAAAAGGAAAAAATTATGGCCATGAAAATCATTGGTGTGTCCTGTAGTCCGAAAAAAAAACAATCCACTACCAAATTTGCCGTCGAAACCTGCTTTCAGGGAATACAAACGGAATTCCCCCATGTTGAAGTGGAACTGATTGATTTGGCCCGATTAACAATTTCCGGCTGTATTTCCTGCGATCACTGCAAAAGTGAATTGAGCTGCAGCCAGGAAGATGATTTTCAATCCTTAATCCCCAAACTAACGGACCCCTCTTTGGCAGGTCTGATCCTCGCCACCCCTGTCTATTTTGGGACAATGAGCAGTCAAGCCAAATCCTTCCTTGATCGATGCGTTGTTTTGCGTCGCAATGGCGCTCTGCTGCGAAATGTAGTAGGTGGAGTTATCGCGGTAGGAGGATTCCGGCATGGTGGTCAGGAGACAACCATTCACGCAGTGCATGCTGCCATGCTCATCCAGGATATGATTATAGTAGGAGATGGACATTCGACCTTTCATTTTGGCGGAACATTGTGGAGCGGGCATCCGGATGGATACGAGCAGGATGCGTTCGGCAGGGAGACATTGTACAATCTGGGCAAACGGGTGACAGAAGTCGCATTAAAAATGAAAGGGGAATAGAGGCGCGACCTCGCTTGCCGTCTCAAAAAGACTCTCATGCTTAAGGTTTTTGAAATTTCGCGTATTCAGGCTGGGAGCTTATCTGTTGTAGAATTTTCTTGCGAATGCGGTTAATTTCCGGGCTTGTTCTGTCCCTGGGATAAGGATAATTGACATCATGGATTTCTACTACACGCCCCGGCCTGGAAGAGAGAACGATAATTTGTTGACTCAGGTACACAGCTTCGTCTACGTTGTGGGTGACAAAAAGAATCGTTTCTCCCCGGTCATACCAGATAGAAAGAAGAAAATCCTGCATTTCATTTCTCGTTTGACTATCCAGAGAGGCAAAAGGTTCATCCATGAGCACAACATTGGGCTGATTGATCAATGTCCGGGCAATGGCCACCCTTTGTTTCATTCCTCCGGAAAGCTCCTGCGGCAGTCGGTGTTCGAACCCGCCCAAACCGAAATTGGCAGTGTATTCCAACGCCCTCTTGCGTCGCTGGCTGCGCGGCAGGCGCTTGATTTCCAACCCGAACTCAATGTTGCGGATCAGGCTTCGCCACGGAAATAGGGCGAATTCCTGAAAAACCATACCGACGCGTTCATCTCCAAGCCTGATGTTCTGTCCCTGCAATTGCACTGCCCCCTGGCATGGACTTATCAAGCCTGCAATAATTTTGAGCAGGGTTGTTTTGCCGCAGCCGCTGGGACCCACGATAGAGACAAAACGCCCTGAATCCACCCTCAAATTGATGTTTTCCAGTATGGCAATGCGCGTTCCGAGGGACTCGTTGTCTGCATAAGTTTTGCTGATGTTGTTTATTTTCATGCACATTGTATTTACGCCGTCACCGCCACCGGATGATCTTTCTCTCAATAAACCGAACAAAAACGTCTACGCTGAAACCGATCCCCCCGAAAACAAACATACCGGCAAAGATCAAGTCCGGACGTTGGATATCCCTCGCCGTCATGATCATGTATCCAAGACCGTATCCGTATTTTACACCAGTAAATTCTGCTGCTATAAGGGTCATCCAGCTGATCCCGATCCCTATGCGGATGCCGGTAATTATAGAAGGAATCGCCCCTGGCAGGAGAACTTTTATAAAGATATCCAAAGAAGAAGCATTCAGGGTGCGGGCAGCATCAATAAGGATAGGGTCAATCCTTCGCACGCCATAGGTTGTATTAAGCAATATGGGAAAAAATGCGCCCAAAAAGATTATGAAGGCGGCGGACTGAACGCCGATTCCGAACCAAAGAATTGCAATGGGGATCCACGCCAAAGGTGGTATGGGTCGGATAAATTCAATTATGGGTTCCAAAACCTGGCGGATCGTTCGGGACCACCCCATAACCAAGCCCATCGGCAGAGCGACAACAACGGCTGAAAAAAACCCTGCCAGTACACGGTTCAGGCTGGAGAGTATGTGCCAATGCAGGGGATGTCCGGGAGGCATCCCTGTGGTAATCAATGATTCCAAACCAACCGCTATCTCTGCAGGAGATGGCAATTTCGAGGCAGGGAGGACCCCGATAAAGGAAAAGCACTGCCAAATGGCCAGAAGCAGGATAGGGATGATAATCCGGGACCAATTCATTGAGATTCTGAAGGCAGAAAATCCGGGTAAATAAAACTACGGATAAAGGTTTCCGGGTCCTGCTTTTTGATGTAGCCCAATTCTGAAAGGAAATTTACATATTTCCTGGCCCCTTCAATATTTAGCTCGGTTGTAAAATGAACATTTTGTATGGCTTTTTGAATTGCAGCTTTGCCCATGCCAGTATATTTCACGGCAATATCGACAACGTCCTCCGGATGCTTACGGATGTACCGGGTGGCCCTGACATGGGCCCGGATGACCCCCGCAACAATCTTTGGATGCTCCTCTAGAAAAGTCCTGGCTACAACAAGAACGCAACAGGGATGCTCAGCCCATATTTCCTGGGACGGAGCCAGCATCCTGCCGATACCGCTAGTGATTGCCTGGGCCGGATAGGGCTCCCATGCGATAAAAGCATCGATTTGTCCGTTGTGAAGGGAGTTGATCATATCCGGCGGCTTTAAAACGATCAGATTCACCTCCTGCCTGCTCAATCCTTCCTTGCTCAGGCCCTTCAGCAAGACAGCCTCTTGTACAGTGGAATGACCAGGTATGGCTATAGTTCTGCCCTCCAAATCCTTAAGGTTTCGAAAACCGACAGCGTCCCTTTCAATGACAATGGCGGATCCTTCCGTGTTTACCTGGGCGACTGCCACAACATCTGCGGCTTTATTCGCAACTCCCGTAGTCGCAGGCGACTGCCCGACATAGGCCATATCCAGATCACCGGCTGCAAAGGCCGACATTATTTCCGGTCCGGCGCGGAAAGCCCCAACAGAATCTATGACAACCCCTTCTTCCGCAAAAATCCGCTTTTCCGTGGCCACCCAGAAAGACAGATGGTGGATGTCATTTTGCAAATAAGCCATCCGCACAGGAACGGAACCCGCGGCCCAGCTCACCGATAGCCAGCCAACCACCAAAACCATCATGAGCCATAAGACACGGAATACAGGCAGGGCTGTTTTGAAACGGCCCATCAACCGAAAACATCCCCATCCGAAAATCTCTGTATATCCCTTATCCAAAGCTGATTTCCCAATCACCGCTTATTATTCAAGATTTGATGGCTTCGTAAAAAGTCCAATATCTTCGTTGCGCTGCATCCCATCGGAATTTCACGTACTCTATGTACGCTGCATTCCTCGGGATTTGCGACGCCCCCGGATCTTAAAGGGGCTTGAACTTTTTACTTTGCCATCCCTAACTGACTTCTTCTAAATAACTTTTATGCTGATGGTATCGGTGAAAGGCGGTTCCCTTGCT
>CAZWNV010000145.1:0-7405 GCA_964635265.1 uncultured Desulfobacteraceae bacterium | reverse complement strand
CGATCTTGGTTCCTTCCAGGTTCGGCCCCAGATCCACAACCTGGCTGCCGTACTGCTCGTGATAGCGGACATGGGTTTCAGGCAGCCAGGCCGAGGTCATGGCATCCGCACGGCCCTCGGCCACGGCGGCCCACATCTCATCCGCGCCCATTTCCATCAATTTGCAATGGATGCCCATTTCCTCCTGAAGCACCGCCTTGATGAGATTGGCGGAGGCCACAGAGGAAGACCAGTCCGTATGGGCCAGCCGCAGGGTCTGCTGACCGGAACCGGCGGATGTAAGGACCGGGGCGCCCAGCAGGAGCAGCCCGCATAGTCCGATCAAAAAGCAGCCGATAATATAGCGAGTGATTTTGTTCACGGTTTGCCTCCCTTCTTATGAGTCCGTATTTTACCAAAGCTTCCGCCTGCCGAATGTCTTGGCCAGGGGCGGCCGGGTTTTGATCTTGTATTCCCTGGCCTCCCGCTCGCCCAGGGTAAACTCCTTGGGCGCCGCATACTCGGAAAGCCCCCGGTGCAGGGAAAAACACATCCCGAGGACAACCACGGCAAAAGGCAAACCGGTGGTGATGGTGGCGGTCTGCAGGGCCACAAGCCCGCCGCCCACCAGGAGAGCTGCGGCCACCGCCCCCTCCAGGATGGCCCAGAACAGCCGGGACAGCACCGGCGGATTGGGGTTGCCGCCCGAGGTAATGATGTCGATCACCATGGAGCCCGAGTCAGACGAGGTGACAAAAAAGGTGATCACAACCACGATGGTCAGGCTCTGGGTGATCACGTCCAGGGGAAAATTCTCAAGGAGGACGAAGAGGGATACCGGGATGTTGTCCTGCACCGCACTGGCAATGCCGCCGGCGCCGAACATCTCGATAAAAAGCGCGGTGTTGCCGAAAATGGTGATCCACAAAAAGGTGATAAACGTGGGTACAAGCAGCACGCCCAGGATAAACTCGCGGATGGTGCGCCCGTGGGATACCCGGGCGATAAACATGCCCACGAAAGGCGACCAGGCGATCCACCAGGACCAGTAGAAAATCGTCCAGCCCTGCTGCCACTCGGTGTGTTCGTAGGTCTCGTTCCAGGTGGAGAGCTGGGGCAGGTGCTGGAGATAGTAGCCGATGTTTTCCAGCAGCGCATCCATCACAAACAGCGTGGGCCCCACCAGCAGCACGAAAAGCGCCAGAAGGGCGGCAAAAGTGATGTTTAGCTCACTCAAGCGCCGGATGCCCTTGTCCAGGCCCTTGATCACCGACCAGGTGGCCACCAGCGTAATACAGGCAATCAGGATTACCTGGATCATGGGCGACTGGCCTATGCCCAAAAGATAGTCCAGGCCGGCATTGACCTGCTGCACCCCCAGCCCCAGGGAGGTGGCCACGCCGAAAAGGGTTGCCACGGTGGCCAGGATATCGATAATATTGCCGGGCCAGCCGTAGATGCGCTCGCCCAGAAGCGGATAGAAGGCCGTCCGGATGGAAAGGGGAAGGCCCTTGTTAAAGGAGAAAAACGCCAGCGAGAGCGCCACCAGGGAATAGATGGCCCAGGGATGCAGGCCCCAGTGCAGAAAGGTGATGTCCATGGCCTTTCGGGCCGACTCGGTGGTGCCCGGCTCGGTCAGGGGATTGGCCACGTAGTGGAACATGGGCTCGGCCACCCCGTAGAAGAGCAGGCCGATGCCCATGCCGGCCGAGAACAGCATGGAAAACCAGCCCATGGTGGAGAACTCGGGCCTTGCATCCGGCCCGCCCAGCCGGATGTCGCCAAAGCGGCCGGCCAGGAGCACCAGGATAAAGATCAGCACGATATTGACCGTCCAGATAAACAGCCAGCCCGCGTAATCGGACATGGCACTCTGCATTTCCTGAAAGATGTTGCCCACGTACTGCTGGAAGAGAATCGTGGCCACAACGAAGAGAATGATCAGTGCCGCTGAGATGAAGAAAACCTGGGGGTGCACATCCAAGTGAAACCATCCCTCTTCCCGGGAGGTGGCTTCGTCCTTTCCTTCCTGTTTCGGGTTTTCCGCCATAACGGACTCCTTTTTGTATTCAGCGGCTGCGTGTGTTCAGGTTTGGACGTGTTTTTCATCTTCAAGTATAGTTCCGGGAAAAGCGGCTATCAAACATTTGCCTGAAAGTTCCTTCTTTAAGGGAGCTCTGGGACTTGCATCGAAAAAATACAGTTATCGATAGTTTTCTTGACACCAAAAACCAAAATAGATAAGTAAACGAGAAATAAAGGTGCCTGAAAAGGCTTAAAAGGGAATCCCGTGCAATTCGGGAGCGGTCCCGCCGCTGTCATCGGGGACGAATCCGCGAAAAAGCCACTGCCGAAAAATGTCGGCGGGAAGGTGCGGATAAACGGAAGATCCGAGAGCCAGAAGACCTGCCTTTATGGTGCGTCATATCGTTCGCGCGGCTACGTTCGGCATGACGAAACAATGGGTCAAAAAAACGGTAGACGCCCTCTTGAGCCGCAGGCTTGGGAGGGCGTTTTGATTTTGGGGCCATCATAGGGCCCACGCAAGAAAAAAATCCCGGCGGCGCCGGCCCGGGCTGCCGGGATATTTAAACAGAAACAGCCGCAGCAGACCAAGAGGAGTGATAGATATGAACGGAAGTATTATTGGAAGGCTGTTTGCCGCAGGGTTGGGCCTCATTTTGTGCCTGGTGGCCGCCACTGCCTTCGGCCATGGCCACCATCATCAACAGCATGCGGAAAAACAGGGGATTCTCCTGGTTGCATTTGGCTCCACCCTGCCCAAAGCCCGGGCGGCATTTGAGCATATTGATCAATCGGTGCGATCCGAATTTGACGGTATGCCCGTACAATGGGCGTATACATCACGGATTGTTCGGCATAAGCTGGAAAAGTCCGGCAAGGATTTGCATTCCCCGGCCGAAGCCCTTGCTGAGATGGCGGATGCCGGGTTCACCCATGTGGCGGTTCAATCCCTGCACACCATCGCCGGGGTGGAATACCATGAACTGGTTCGGGTGGCCAAAAGCCTTGAGCAGGCCGGCACCGGCCTTGAAAAGGTGACGATGGGACGGCCGCTGCTGGGTTCTCCGGAGGATATGACGCGCGCATCGGAAGCGATTGTCTCCATTGCGCCGGCCAAACGCAAAGCTTCGGAAGCAGTGGTCCTGATGGGCCATGGGACCTATCATCCGGCCAATGCATTTTATGCGGCCCTGATGTGGCGGATCCAGTTAATGGATGAAAACATTTTCGTCGGCACGGTGGAAGGCTTCCCCGAAGCAGATACCATCATCGAACAGCTGAAACGGAAAAAAATTGACACCGCATGGCTGATGCCGTTTATGTCCGTGGCCGGCGACCACGCCCGGAATGATATGGCCGGCAAGGGCGAGGATTCCTGGAAGTCATTATTTGAGGCGGCGGGTATCAACTGTCATATCGTGCTGAAAGGGACAGCCGAATATGATGCGTTTACCGGGATCTGGCTGGATCACTTAAAGACCGCCGTTTCTGATCTGTAAGGCGGCTTGAGGCGAAATGGCGCAATACCCGGATACATCGGTATCAATTTGGAAGAAACTGCGGGAAGGGGCATTGTGGCCGCAGCTTTTGGGATTCACATTGCTCCTTTTAATCCTGATCTGTGTGGCAGCCGGCATGGGCTATGTCCAGGTCAGTGCAGCAGGGGTTATCAAGATACTGACCGCTGCCTTGACAAATAATGCGGATCTCGTCTCCCGAATCGATCCCATGGTCCGGGCGGTGGTACTGGATGTGCGGCTTCCGCGCATTCTAACGGCATCCGCCGTCGGTGCGACCCTGGCTGTATCCGGGGCGGTCTATCAGGGCATTTTGTTAAACCCTTTGGCCGATCCCTATACCCTGGGCGTATCCGCTGGTGCGGCGTTCGGCGCATCCATCGCCCTGCTGCTCAATGTCAGTCTGCTGGGGGCCTATTCGGTGCCGGTGTTTGCTTTTGCGGGGGCAACCGCGACGCTTTTGCTGGTGATGTATCTGGCGGCCTCTGCCGGCGGCTTTTCATCCAACAACCTGATACTCTCGGGCATTATCATGGCGGCGATCCTCTCGGCCGGCATCAGTTTTCTGAAATACATGGCCGACGAGCGGGTGGCGGTGCTGGTGTTCTGGCTGATGGGCAGCCTTGCCTCCAAGACATGGGCGGATGTGGGTCTGACCCTCTCGGTTGCCGGGCTCGGAACGGCAATATGCCTTGTTTTTGCAAGGGATCTGAATCTGATTTCTCTGGGTTTTCGGTCAGCGGAATCGCTGGGGGTGGATGCCCGCCGCCTGTCCCCGTTATTACTGGTCTGTGCCAGCTTTATGGCCGCGGTCTGCGTATCAGTGACCGGAATCATCGGTTTTGTCGGCCTATTGGTGCCGCATTTGGTGCGCAGCATCACCGGGCCGGACAACACCCGGCTGATCCCGCTGTCGATGCTTGCGGGAGCCGTATTGCTGCTGGCTGCAGATACCATCACCCGGGCATTGCTGCCCTCTGAACTGCCTATCGGGGTTTTGACCGCGTTAATCGGGGGGCCGTTTTTCTGCTATGTGTTTCGGCGGCGGCAGATGGGGGCAGCGGGCCATGGCTTTTGAGATCAAGGGGCTTTGCTATGCCTATGGGCCGCAGCCGGCGCTCCACGATATCTCCCTGACCCTGGCATCCGGCCGTTTTTATGCCGTTATCGGGCCGAATGGCTGCGGGAAAACCACGCTGGTGGACTTGCTGTGCGGATATAAAACCCCGGCTGCGGGCGCCATCAAGTATCAGGGGCATCCCCTGGCATCCTACGGAAAGCGCCGCTTAGCGCGGGAAATCGCACTTGTTCCGCAGGAGTACGGAGTGAATTTTCCCTATGCCGCCCGGGAGATGGTAATGATGGGGCGATACCCGCATATGGCCCGGTTTCGTGCGCTCTCTGCCGCAGATATGGCGCATATTGAACGCATAATGGATGTTTGCCATGCGGGGCACTTGTCCGATCGCTATATGACGGAGCTTTCTGGCGGCGAAAAGCAGCGGGTCGTTTTTGCCCGGGCTATGGCTCAGGATACGCCGGTACTTTTGCTTGATGAACCGTGCGCAAACCTGGATATCAAGCATGCCCTGCATCTGCTCGATTTGGCCGCGGACCGGGTAAAGAGCCAGGGCGCGACCGTGGTTGCTGTCATGCATGATATCAATCTGGCCGTCCGGTATGCCGATGCCCTGGTCTTGATGAAATCCGGCCGCGTGGCGGCGACCGGCAATACACGGGATGTATTAACAGAGGCGACTTTGCGGGATATTTTTGACGTCCGGGCCCGAATTTTTACGGAACCTTATTTAAATGCGCCCCAGGTCATGTTTTTAAAATGAGACAGCGGTTTTTATGGGTCATCGCGATTGGATGGGTTGTGTTCCGGGCAATCTGTGGGCCGGCATGGTGCGCGGACATTGCGGTTTTGGGGGATAACGCCGTTCAAGACTGCGCTGGTCGGCGGATCAATACGGAAAAGCCGTTTTCCCGCATTATTTCCCTTTACGGCGCGCACACGGAAAACCTGGCGGCGCTGGGCGCATTGGATCAACTAATCGGGGTTGCCCCCCGGGGCAATCAACTGGCAGAGGTGGATAAACCGGTTTTTTCGGTTCATGACGGGCCGGAACGGTTTTTGGCCGCCCGGCCGGATCTGGTGTTGGTCCGGCCCATGCATGATCGGGGATATGCCGCGCTGATGTCGCGGCTGGAGTCCTTTGGCGTGGTGGTGGCCTCGCTGCAGCCCGGAAGTATTTCTGAAATGAAGCTCTATTGGCATGTTCTGGGGCATTTGACCGGCCGGCAGCAAAGCGTGGCATCCATGGTCCGGCGGTTTGAGGCGGGCGTTAGGGCGGCCCGGGCGGTTTCATCGGATATTTCGCCCCGAAAAAAGGTATACTTTGAGGCCATCCACAAGCCCTTTAAAACCTTTACCCCCGGCGCCATGCCCTTATTTGCCCTGTCCTGCGCCGGCGGGGTCAACATCGCCCAAGAGGCAAAGTCGGTGCGCGGGACGAATATCGCCGGCTACAGCAAGGAGCGTATTCTT
Source organism: uncultured Desulfobacteraceae bacterium (assembly GCA_964635265.1). Taxonomy (GTDB): domain Bacteria; phylum Desulfobacterota; class Desulfobacteria; order Desulfobacterales; family Desulfosalsimonadaceae; genus M55B175. Next base: position 1,333 of record CAZWNV010000145.1, on the reverse strand, counting down.
GCCCACGCTGAGGATATTGATGTCTACCTGGCCCAAAAAGGCGTGATGAATCCGATCGAAATGGCCGACATTGTAAATGAACCGGGCTTTGGTGCAATCAAGGCGGTTCGAAACGGTTTAATCTGCCTGGTTGACGAAACCATTGTCTCCCGTCCCACGCTTGCGCTTTTGCAGGGCATCTGCCGGATCGGCGAGTGCCTGTATCCAGAACAATTTGATGCAGCCACCCGAGAAAGGATTATTCATCCGTGACAGCCCCTTCTCCAACCATCCAAGGCATGGTTATTGCCGCGCCGGCCAGCGGCAGCGGCAAGACCACCTTTACACTGGCCCTTTTGGCGGCGCTTACAAAACGGGGGATTTGTGTGGCGCCCTTTAAAATTGGGCCGGATTTTATTGACCCCGGCCATCACACCCGGTTGACCGGACGGACCAGCCGCAACCTGGATGGCTGGATGCTGGATAAGTCTGTCAATCAGGCAATTTTTTTCGAAAACGCCGCGGGTGCGGATGTGGCTGTGGTGGAAGGGGTGATGGGGCTCTATGACGGATATGACGGCCAAAGCGAGGCCGGTTCAACAGCTCAGATGGCCAAGTGGCTGAATCTGCCGGTGCTCCTGGTGGTGGATGCGAAAGCCATGGCCCGCAGTTTTGCCGCCCTGGTCCAAGGGTTTGCCGAATTCGATCCAGAGCTTGATTTGATGGGCGTGCTCGCCAATAATGTCGCCGGTGACCGGCACCTGGCGTACCTGCGCCAGGCCATGGCGGACAGCAAAGTGCCATTAATGGGCGGAATTCCAAGAAATGCGGCGGTGGAAATTCCGGATCGGCATCTGGGGCTGTATACGGCGGACGACCACGCATTATCCGGGGAGTCGGTTGAGCGGCTGGCCGAACTGGTTGACAATTATATGGACCTGTCCGCGCTTTTGGATCGCTTGCCCCATGCAGCACTGCCAGGCAGGCCGAAAAGAGCTTTGCCAGAACCGGCTATCCGCATCGGCGTGGCCCGCGATAATGCCTTTTGTTTTTATTACGCGGATAATCTGGATATGCTGCGGCAGCAGGGGGCGGAGATTGTTTTTTTCTCGCCCATGCGGGATGCCGAGCCCCCTTGCAATGTCCATGGGTTATATTTCGGGGGCGGGTATCCGGAACTGTTTGCCGAGCAACTGGCCGGCAATCAATCCATGCGGCGGGCCATTTGCGATCTGTATGCCGACGGCATCCCCATTTATGGCGAATGCGGAGGGTTTATGTATCTTTGCACCCAATTGATGGCCAAAACAGAGGCGTTCTATGACATGGTGGGCATATTCCCCTATGTCAGCCG
>CAZWNV010000144.1:0-7474 GCA_964635265.1 uncultured Desulfobacteraceae bacterium | reverse complement strand
GGCGGATACGGCATTAAAAGGAGGACAGTAATGGCGGTGGTGAGCATCGTGGGGATGGGGCTTGGGCTTTCGGATCTGGGCAGGCGGCACCTGGATATCATTGCCAAGGCGGACATCCTGGTTGCCGGCCAGCGGCATCTTGCGTTATTCCCGGATCATCCGGCTGAGAAAAAGGCGATTACCCCGCCGATTGATGCATTGATAAGTGATATCCGCCGCTTTATGAATGAAAAAAAGGTTGTGGTGCTGGCCAGCGGCGATCCGTTGTTTTACGGCATCGGCAAAACCCTGGCGGAAAGGCTGGGTGACGATTACGTGGAGGTTGTGCCGCATGTGTCGGTAATGGCCGAGGCGTTTGCCCGGATTAAGCGTCCGTGGGCGGATGCGGCAGTCATAAGCCTCCATGGCCGGGAGGCGGACATGGGTTTGCCGGCAGCGCTTTCGCGGAAAAATCCGATTTTTCTGTTTACCGATCATCGGCACACCCCGGCCCATGTCGCGCGGATTGTCTCGGAAATGGCCCCCGGCAGATGGCAGATCGGCGTTTTTGAGCGCCTTGGCGAACCTGACGAAAAGATCTCGTGGGCGCCGGCGGCCGATGCGATGGATTCTTCGTTCAAGGAGCCGAACGCGGTGATCCTATGGCCGGATATCGCCGCTTTTGACCCGCTGCCGCTGCGGCTGGGCGCTCCGGATGAAAGCTACCAGCATGAGCGCGGCCTGATCACCAAGTCCGAGGTGCGGGCCGTAACTATCGCAAAACTGCGTCTCGGGCCGGATCACATTCTTTGGGATCTGGGTGCGGGAAGCGGTTCGGTGGCCATAGAGGCGGCCATTTTCCTCACCCGGGGCCGCTCGGTGGCGGTGGAAAAGCACCCGGGGCGCGCCGGCCATATCCGGGAGAATATCAAACGATTTAACGTGCCCCAGGTTTCGGTCCGGGAGCTCACGCTGCCTCAGGGAATGACGGAATTACCGGATCCGGACCGGGTTTTCATGGGCGGCGGGGGTAAGGATTTTGAGGCGATCCTTGGGTCAGCGTGCGGCCGATTGTGCGCCGGCGGCCGGATCGTGGTAAATTTGGTGGTTATTGAGACCGCTGCCAAGTGTATGCGCATATTGCAGGAGCTTGGGTTTATCACTGATTTGGTCCAGATTCAGGTTGGAAAGGGAGCGCAAATGTCCATGGGCACACGGATTTCAGGCACCAATCCGGTATTTATCATTTCAGCGGAAAAACCCGAAATATAAATGGCAGCTACAATGATGAAAACCTATCCTATCCAATTCGTGGGCGCTGGCCCCGGGGATCCGGACCTGATCACCGTAAAGGGGCGGGATGCGCTCGAAAACGCGGATCTTCTGGTCTATGCCGGCTCTTTGGTCCCGGATGCGGCCTTGCGGTGGGCCGGGCAGGCCCGCAAGGAAAACAGTGCAGGGATGCATCTGGCTGAAATAATCGGCATCATGGCCGCCGCCCAACAGGCCGGCCAAAAAGTCGCGCGCCTGCATTCCGGGGACCCGAGCCTTTATGGGGCCATTTCTGAGCAGATGGCCGAACTCGACCGGGAGCAGATCCCTTACGAGATCATCCCCGGGGTGACTTCCGCATTTGCTGCGGCCGCAGCCCTCAAAATTGAATACACCCTGCCGGAAATCAGCCAGACATTAATATTGACGCGCATGGCCGGCCGAACCCCGGTGCCGGAGCAGGAGCAATTGGCGGTTTTGGCCGCCCATCAGGCAAGTATGGCCATTTATCTGTCAGCCGGCCTTGCGGATAATGTCGAGCCGGTGCTTTGCCAAAATTACGGCAACGAGGCCCCGATTGCTATTGTTTACAGGGTGTCCCAGCCGGAGGAGAAGATTGTCCGGACCACGGCGAAACGTCTGGCAGCAACCCTTCAAAAGGAAGACATTGACCGCCAGGCATTAATCATTGTGGGCAGTGCTCTGGCTTGCCGGGACGGGCAGCAGCCGGTATCAAAGCTCTATGATGCGGGGTTTGGCCATGGGTTCCGAAAAGGGCAAAAAGCGGATGAAGGCTAAACCCTCCATCGCCGTCTGGGCCCTTACGCCCGAAGGCACCCGCATTGCGGAGCGTATTGCGGAGAGTCGAGAGGGAAAAGCAGGGGTTTACATCAAGTCCGGCATTTCCTCCGCCTCGATGGACGCGGTTTGTTTTGAAAACTTGAAAAATGCCGTTGCCCGGGAATTTCATCAGCACAGGGTGCATATCTTTGTAATGGCCGCCGGTATTGCGGTGCGCATGATCGCGCCCCATATTCTTTCGAAAACACAGGATCCGGCGGTATTGGTGGCAGACGATGCCGGCTGTTTCGTCATCAGTCTGGTTTCCGGCCATCTCGGCGGCGCCAATGCCATGACGCGGGCTGTGGCCCAATCCCTTGGGGCCACGCCGGTCGTTACCACGGCGACGGACAATGCCGGGGTCCCGGCAATTGACCTGCTGGCTGACCAATATGGCCTGGCCATTGAGCATATGGCCGCGGCCAAAGCGGTCAGTATGGCATTTCTCTCTTCAAAGCAGGTTTGGCGGCATGATCCGTATGGCGTTTTAGAGGCGGAATTAACGGATTGGACATCTCCCATGCCGTCAGAGCTCACTGAAAGCGCGGTCGGAATTTATATTGATCACCGGGTGCGAAAGCTCCCGGCCGGGGTGTTGATCCTTCGGCCCCCAACCCTGGTGGTGGGCATGGGATGTAACAGCGGTACAACAAAAAAGGAACTGGTTGAAACGGTATGCAAGGTATTTGCGCGGAAAGAGCTCAGTTTATTAAGCATCCGGCGATTTGCCACGATATCGGATAAATTAACCGAGCCCGGCCTCTGCGCCATGGCGGATCACTGGAGGCGCCCGCTTGCCGGATTCGACCGGGGCCGGCTAGCATCGGTGGCAGAGGTTCCGAATCCATCGGAATGCGTTAAGAAATATATGGGAGTCAGCAGCGTATGCGAAGCAGCAGCCATCCTGGGGGCAGCCGGCGGCAGCCTGGTGGTGCCGAAGCAGAAGCAGGGAAACGTCACCGTGGCGGTGGCGGCCGTGCCCTCTATATCGTCGGCATCGGTCCGGGAGATATCGCCCACATGTCCGCTCGGGCACGGGAAGTGATTGAAGCCGCAGCCACAATCAGCGGTTACCGCACCTATATCGATTTAATCCGTCCCCTTTTGGGCGGGAAAAATATTATGGCTACGGGCATGCGAAAAGAGGTCGACCGGGTCCGTCAGGCCATTGACGCTGCATGCAGGGGCGAGTCCTGCGCCCTGATCTGCAGCGGGGATCCGGGTATTTATGCCATGGCCGGGCTGGTGTTTGAGGTCTGCCGGGCAAATGCCATACCGGTCGGGGATGGCGATCATGATCTTTATATTGAGGTGGTTCCGGGCATTCCGGCGCTCTGTGCCGGTGCGGCGCTTCTTGGCGCCCCGCTCATGCATGATTTTGCGGCAATCAGCTTAAGCGACCTGCTGACCCCCTGGCCGGCCATCGAAAAACGGATTCAACTGGCGGCTGAAGCCGATTTTGTGATTGCACTGTATAACCCCCGCAGTCGGCAAAGAAACTGGCATCTGGATAGAGCCAAGCAGCTACTGCTCGCCCGCCGCTCGCCGGAGACGCCTGTCGGGCTGGTAACAGCCGCCATGAGAAGCGAGACCTCCGTCGCCCTGTGCCGGCTGGAAAGCCTGGACTGCTCCCTGGCCGGCATGCAGACGACTGTGTTTATCGGCAACAGCCAGACTTTTATATATGGCGACCGGATGGTTACCCCGCGCGGATACAAGGACAAATATGAGCTCGGGCAGGGAAACGGGGGAAGCAATGCCAATCAGGAGCGCTAAACCGTGAGCGCAATGAATCAGCATTTTACAAAAGCCCCCTGTCTGGCGTTTCTGGGCACGGGATCGGATGTGGGAAAAAGCGTGCTGGCCACTGCCATGTGCCGGGTGCTGGCTGACCGCGGCGTACGGGTGGCCCCGTATAAGGCCCAGAACATGTCCAACAATTCCGGGGTGACACCGGAAGGCCTGGAAATGGGGCGCGCCCAGATCGTGCAGGCCGAGGCCTGCCGCCTGGCGCCGCATGTCAATATGAACCCGGTGCTTTTAAAGCCTACAGGCGAGAGCGGCTCCCAGGTGGTGGTGTTGGGCAAGGCTGCGGGCAACCAGCAGGCCCGGGAGTATTACACGGCAAAAAATGGTCTTTTCGCCATTGCCGCCCAAGCCCTGGATCGTCTGAGGGCGCAGTATGACGCGGTGATCATGGAAGGGGCGGGCTCCTGCGCCGAGGTGAACCTGATGGCCCATGATTTCGTAAACCTTCGCATCGCGGCCCATGCGGATGCCCCTGTGGTGCTGGTGGCGGATATCCATAAGGGCGGCGTATTTGCCCAGATCGTCGGCACCCTGGAATGTTTGGCCCCGGAGCAAAGGGATCAGATCCGGGGGTTTATCATCAACCGGTTCCGCGGAGATGTGACTCTCTTTGATGAAGGCGTTCAATGGCTGACCCAAAAGACCGGCAAACCCTGTTTCGGGGTCATTCCCTGGTTTGACCACATCCGGATTGAGGCCGAGGATTCGGTGGTGATTGAGAGGCCGAAAGCCGTGGCCGGGGCGAGCATTGAAGCCCCAGGGATCGCCGTTATCCGGCTGCCGCACATATCCAATTTCACGGATTTTGACCCCCTGGATGCGGCCGGGGGCGTAAGTCTGCATTTTGTGGAACAAGTGCAGGAGCTTACAGGCTTTTCTGCGGTGATTCTGCCGGGCTCGAAAAACACCCGGGCGGATTTAAATTGGCTGAAACAGCTGGGATGGGCGGATCACATCCGGCGGTATTATGAGCGGGGCGGGCATCTGCTGGGGATTTGCGGCGGCTACCAGATGCTGGGTCGCAGCATTGCCGACCCGGACGGTCTGGAAGGCGAGCCCGGCGAAATAGAGGGCCTTGGCCTGCTGCCGGTGCAAACGCGGCTCATTGCCCCCAAAACCACCACCCGGGCGCGCTTTATATGGGATGATATCGAGGCCGCCGGCTATGAGATCCACATGGGCCGCTCGGAGACGGCTGATGGGACCGGCTGGCTTACGGTGATAGAGCAAAATGGCGAAGCCGTTAATTTTACGGACGGATGTGTGTCAGAAGACGGCCGGGTATTGGGCACCTACATTCACGGCCTGTTTGATGAGCCAGGGGTGCTTGGAAAATGGCTGGTCCGGATCGGTCTGCCGGATGGGGAAGTCCCGAGCTCGGCTGGATATGCGGCAAGAGACGCCCAATACGGGCTTTTGGCCCAACATTTTGAAGACCATGCAGATGTTGGGGGGCTGATGGCCGTGATGGGGCTTATTCCAGCGGGAGAAGGCGTATGACCGGCTTATGGGATGGGGGATCAACCGGCTGGAGTCGTTTTTTCGAAAGCTTAAACTCCCTAAGCTCAAAACACTCAGGCGCCAAGCATATGGCTTTCGGGATAATTGCTATTGTAAACTATGCTCATACTTCATCCATATGACCATCCCGGCATCTCCCGGATAAACCATATTTTTATTCCATCCGTGGCTGCAATTTGATAATTTGAGGCTATGAGAGCTTTCTTTTCCTCGGGTAAAAACAAGTATGCTGTGCTGATCTTGTTTGCCCTGGTCTGCCTTTTTTTATTCGGCATGTGCGGTTATATGGTCCTGGAGGGCAGAACGCCGATTCAAGCCCTGTACTTGACCATTGGCACGCTTACCACCGTGGCGCCATTCGAATTAAGCGAAGGCGGCCGGATTTTTGCCATATTCCTTATATTTTTTGGCTTCGGCCTGATCGCTGCTGCTGCGGCCCTTCTTGGCAACATGTTCCTGGATGGCCAGACGCTCGAACTCTATCGGAGGCGAAAAGTGCGGAAAAAGTTGAAAAATTTTTCAGACCATTATGTTGTTTGCGGGCACGGGCAAGTGGGCCAGATTGTTACGGCTGAATTGCTGCAAAGCGCTTTGCCCCTGGTGGTTATTGATAACGATGAAAACGCTATCCTCCAATGTAAAGAACTTGGCGTTCCACATCTCAAACGGGATGCCATGGAAGAGGAAAGCCTTGTCGAGGCCGGTGTGGAAAAAGCCAAAGGGCTGATTTCGGTCGTCAATCGCGATGCGGATAACGTTTTTATAGTGTTGACGGCCCGGGCATTGAATCCTGATATGGCGATCTTTGCCCGGGCCAGCAGCAAAGGGGTTGAAAAAAAACTTTACCGTGCGGGGGCCAACTACGTGGTATCGCCTTATGCCAGTGCTGCCATGCGTATTTCTCAGAACATCCTTCGGCCGACAATAACCGACTTTCTGGATTCGTCGATTTCCGGAAATGAGATTGACCTGGTTATCGAAGAAGCCGAAATCCCTGAGGCTGCCCCGTTTGTTAACAAGACAATGATGGACGCAAACATTCGCAACGAATTTGACTTGATTGTTGTAGCGATTAAACGGGTTGATGGCACGCGGATCTACAACCCTTCTTCCCTGGAGTTGATCCATGCGGGGGACAGATTGATTTTTGTTGGCCCCCAGAAAAATATCAATCAATTTCTTGAACAAACTCATGGGAAGGGACGGAAGGTAAAGAGTGATCCTGCGAATGCGCCATCGTGACCTGTGTGCTTACCAGAATTCTGCCATTTTCTGTTTTCACGCCATCCCAGAACCATAAAAACCGGATCTGCCGGACCCAAAAAACACGGGAGAGAATATGACTCAATATCGCCAACTGGCTGAGGAACTGATTGCCCAGGCAGAAAAATGGGACGGTTTTCGAGCAGGGATCGCTGATATCGATGAAGTCCTGGGAGGACCTTCCTACAAGGCTGTAGCCGAGGGAAGCTGGAAGACCAACCATTCAGAAGACACTACTCCGTGGCTGCCAGATGCCCGCTCGCTTCTGGTGCTGGCCATGCATCATCCAGAAAATGACCCGCGACTGGACTGGTTTGACCGCGGCAATACGGCGGGAAACCGCCGAATGACGAAAATATCTGAGGAGTTAGGAGCCTGGCTATTCAGGGTTCATGGGGTCCGTGCACAGGCGCTGCCCTACCACGTGGAAAAGGGAGGGGTGTATCTGAAAGATGCCGCCGTGTTCGCAGGGCTGGGCGTCGTGGGGAAAAACAACCTGCTGCTGGACCGGGAATGGGGCCCCAGAGTCCGGCTACGCGCTGTATTGATCGAAGTCAGCCTTCCCTCCGGGCGTCGGCTGGAAGATTTCCAGCCGTGCCAAGGCTGTGCCATGCCTTGCCGAGAAGCCTGCCCTGTTAATGCGTTCGCCCAGGGGCAATATGATCGCCCGTCCTGTATCCAACGCCTCAATTCCGATCGTGCCAATCCTATTGAGAGCGGCCAAAGGGATTCTGAAGGTTCTCCGATCCTTGTAACCGACTGGTGCCGGAGGTGCGAATTCGCCTGTCCC
>CAZWNV010000143.1:0-7487 GCA_964635265.1 uncultured Desulfobacteraceae bacterium | reverse complement strand
TGGCGGAGGGAGTAGGATTCGAACCCACGGAGCTTTCGCTCAGCGGTTTTCAAGACCGCCGCCTTAAGCCACTCGGCCATCCCTCCTTTTTTTATTGATATATCAAAAGCTTCAAAATCGCGTCAATATTTTATTTGGCCCGGCCCGCCCCGGCTCCGGCATGCAGCAATCACACCTGCGACAGGCCGGTTGACATCTCTTGATTTTTCCTTATTATTTCGTTATTAGACGCCTTTACCCCAGACACCACAAGAATTCTGTAGCCGTATCCAAAACAATACGGCTTGATTTTTAAAGGAGATACGGGATGAAGCAGAAGTATGCAATTACCAAAGACCCCGGGGCAGGCCAGGTAAAAATTCAGGAATTTGCTGAGCTGGACAAGGATGCCTTTTCCCTGGTCTGCGAAGAAACCTATGACGGCGAAAAAATAAGAGCTGCCGCATCCGAAGGAAAGGAGCCGTTGATCGAGGTTCTGCGAACTCCCAATCTCTATCCGGTCTCCGAGTATGCAGAAAAAATCGCGGAATCCATCAATACGCTGTTTGGCCAGACGGAAGAAGACTCTGTGGAAGTCTGTTTTGATGATCTCGATGCCTTAAAAAAAGAAAAGGATGAGGCAGCAGAAGAAGAGGAAGAAGACACCATGGCGCTCGATGATCTGCTGGAAGAGGATGTCGAAGAGCAGGGTGCCTCCGATGAAACAATGGATGAGCCCAAAAAAAGCGATGAGGACACCGACGACTCCGCCTCCTTAAACGATGAAGACAGCCTGGATGTCTTTGATGATGACGAGGATGACACAGACCTCTCCTGAGCGTTTCCGTCATAAACCGGATGCCTCGGAGTCCCATAGAAGGAGTAACAAATGAATCTGGAAACCAAAGAGCAGGTCCTCGAACGGGTGATGACCCAGGAAAAGCCGAAGTGCCCCCACTGCGGATCGGAAATGCAGATCTGGGAAGTGCCTCCCGTTGCCTTTGGCGATGGACTGGGCTGGGATTCCCCCTATATGTATGTCTGCTTTAATGATCAATGCCCCATGTATGTCAACGGCTGGGACAACCTCTGGGAAAATTACGCCCAGCGTGCCTCCTACCGCTGCATCAAAAGCCCCAACAGCAATAATTTTGAAGCCATGCCGGTATTCAGTTCCATGGGCGGGGAAGGCCAGATTATCGACGAACAGGTAATGGCTGAGCGCGAAGCCTTAAAGGAATCGACCAAAAAGGGGTTTTCCATTTTGGCCCAGTGCTATGTGGACAAGGATGAATTAACCGTGATGCAGCTTTTGATGGATGCCACCCAACCGGCCCGGGTGCGGATAAAAGCTGCGGAGATGGCGGGAGATTTCGGCAGTCTGGATGCCCTGGAGGTCATCCGGAATCATGACTTCGGCAACAGGGTGCTCCAGGAGAAAGCCGATTCGGCTGTAAACAAAATTCACGAGCGCACCTATACCCGTGAATGTCCGTATTGCGCCGAGATTATCAAAAGGCGGGCAAAGGTGTGCAAGCACTGCGGCAAGGATGTATCCGGAGTTTAAGCCTCAGACGGGATTGCCGGGCTTGCCCGTATCCAGAGCCTCGATGAGTTCGGCGGCCTTCGGCTTGTCAAACTTCAGATGAACGGAGTAATCATCAAACATCTGGGACTGAATGGCAATTACTGTCATTGGCTCTGCAATCGTCTGATACTCCCCGGATCGCAAAGGAAGCTGCAATCCCGCCTGAATGCGGCGGCCAAGAAGCATATAAAGGGAATCTCCCCTGCTGCTTTTCACCAGAAAGGACAGGCCGCCTGAGGAAATATCGGCCAGTTCGCCCTTATAGGATTTGGCCGTGGGCTTGCCGGATTTGTCCAGCAGTTGAAATGCCAGCCGGCCGGAAAGAGCCAGCCTCTTCTCCGACCGGCGATCCATCTGTTTCTCCGCCAGTTTCGCCTGAATTTTATCCCTGCCTGCGCAGTAATCCCGCAGCTTGCCCTCAAGCGCCGGAAAATCCGCCCTCCACGTCTTGAGCACATCATATTCCAGATAGCCTGTCTGAACCCGGCTCTTGGCATGTAAGCTCACCGTGCAGACGGTTGCGGAAAAAAAACTGGATTGGCCCGCGATATCCCCGGATGACAGGCCGCCTATAAACAGATCTGTGCCTTCGCGCGTATAAAGGGCGCTGATTTCCCCGCTTAAAATAAAATAGAGCCGATTGTTGATCTGTCCCTGTGAAACGATCGGGTCCCCGGACTCAAAGGTCGCCGTTTGCATGGAATAAAACAGGGCATTGCCTTCAGCAGTATTTAAACTCTTGTAGAGATCCGGCCACAGTTCCAGGTATTCCGGGTTCAGGGTTTCGCTTTTTTCCGCCTCTATGATTTCCCCTGCGCGCACGATTTCGGTGAGGGCCATGGAATCGACCTCGTACATCTTATCATGCAGCACCTCGGCCTTGGAGAAATTCTTTTCCCTGGCGTAAGCGCCAACCAGTTCATACAAAAGCCTGACTGCAGCCTGCGTCTCGTTTTGTTGCACGTGCTGATCCACCAGCTTCTCCTGCTGCAAGCGATCGTTCGGCTCCATTCCTGTCTTCCTCCTGTTGCCGGTTTCCGCCGCTTTCAGGAGCGGCCCGTTATTTTTCCGCAAAAGCCGCCAGCGCCTGAATGGCTGCTGTCTTTACTTTCGGATCATGGCTCTTGATCCCCAGAAATGTCCTGGAATGCGCGATCCTCTCCAGAACGGGCATCGCGCGGGTATCGCCCATACGGCCCATTGCCTCGCAGATCCGGGCATTGATGTCCGCCCTGGCCTCCCGGCTTTCGCCAAGATCCCGGTTTTCCAGTTTCATTATCAGATAGGGCAGGGCTTGTCTATAATTCATAATGCCCAGCACGGACACCATTACCGCCTTGAGCGCATCATCGGCCTCGTCCAGATGATCGAGGAGCACAGCGCCCGCCTGCTGGCCCCCGATGTTCTGGATGGCCATCACCGCCTCACGCTGCACCCGGAAATCCCCACCTTCCAAAAACCGTTCCAGTTCACCAATATGCTGCCAGTTACCGATGCGTCCGAGCACCATCACCAGGTTGCGCAAGTAATACCACGGCGCCTGCTGTGCGAGCCGGTTGACTACCGGTTCAACCGCCGCCGCGCCGATGCGGGAGATGACCTGGACAATGCGGTTGCGCTCAGCCCTTGTGGAACTGTCCCGCAGCCGGTCCAATAAGACTTCAATGGCCGCAGAGCGGAAAACAATGGGAGCAACTCCCTTTTTTTCCGCAAATCCGTCGGCATCGGCAACGTGTTCTTCCAGCAGGACTCCCAGAATATCGCCGGTGGCAAGGTTCTGCAAAAAATTGGCTGCAAGCCCCCGCATGGCTTCATCCTTTGCCAGGCCGCCGCTCTCCATCAGGTAAAAAAGCTGCACGATGGGAGCGGCATCCTCCAGGCGCTTATCCAGAATCAGGGCTTCTGCTATTTGGCGAAGCTGAGCGGTCACAGTTTCCAGCGTCCTGGAAGCCTGCGACTGCTGCCGCACCCAACGCATCAGCCTGCGTGCAAGCTCCAGGCGCTGCCCCTTACGGCCGCTTTCCGCCAAAGCGCTGTCCAGTGCGGCCGTCATATTGACCGCACTTTTCCGTATCTGCGGATCCCCGCTTTTCAAGCCCTCTTGCAGCTGCTCCATCAGGGCGGCAACTGTCGCCTGGGTGCCCTTTTCCAGGATTTTTTCCATAACCTGACCGGCGGCGGGCATTTTGGCAATCTCCGCCAATGCGGGCGTATCCCCCTTGAGCAGTCTGTTTACGGCCTCTTTCAACCTCTTCTGCCCTGCAGAGCCTCCCCCGGAACCGGCCCCCTCTCCCCGTTCGTCGGTTTCTGCCCGCGTATCCCGGCCACCGGCCCTGCCCCGCCTGCTCAAAAGTCCCAGCAGCTCCTGCAGGAAAGCCCTGGTTTCAGGCGAAGCAAAGGGGAGCATCTGCGCCGATTTTCGGTAAACCTCCTGAAACCGCGCCTCTTCCATTCCCGCCAGGGACGCGGCCATGCCCTCCGTGATCTGCTGCCGCCGGGCATCGGGGAGTTGGCCCAGTTGTTCCACCAGCTGGGAGAGCCCCTGCGGTATCTCCCGGCCCGCTTCGCGGCCGGAGGCATTTTCTGCCGGATCCCCCGTGATCCCGGTGTATAAAAGGGCTGCAAGCCTTTCCGGATCCGGGCCCTGCCCGCCTTCCTGCTCTATGTAAACCTTCTCATCGACCCGGATATTGGTGATTCCATTATCCGAGAGCCTCTCCTGTATCCCCCCCTCGCCTGCCTCCCCCTGCTGCAACGCGGCAAAAATCTGGAGAAAATCGTTTATCTCCTGGCTGCTAAGCCCTTGTTCAAATACAATGCTGTTAATTCCAAGCTCCAGCAGGCTGTCCAGAAAAGCACGGATTTGGGGCCGCTTCTGCATTTTCTCCGCAAGGGGTTTTCCCTGGACCAACAGCTTTTTTCCGGACTCGGCAAAGACAACAGAGGAACTCTCGGCGAAAAACGCTGCAAAAGCCTGGTGCAGCCGCTCGACCGAGTTTGTGATCAGTTCGCTTGTGGGCGGATAGAGGCGGACATTGGTGATCGCGGCATTGATATGGTTGACCAGCTCAACCGCTGTATTGGCACTATGGGATGAGGTCATGGCGGGTATCCCCGGCTGCCTGTTTTACGCCGGCACGCTACTGATCGAGCATGCGCTGGACATTGAGGTTCATGCTGTCATAGGATTTAAAGATGATCTTTTCCCGCTCCAGGCGCTTTTCATCGACCGGGGCCGGGGCATAGCCTTCCATAAACCGCTCTGCCTCATCATGAGCCGGAATCCGGGAGAGCCCCTCGCCGATCTTGGCGCGTTTTGCCGTGTCATAGACAACAGCGGTTTTTCCATCGGAGACTGCAGCATAGGGGGCGGGAATCGGCTCAAGCACCCGGGCGGCTGCGATTACTTCCTTTTCCCTGGATTCCAGCGAGCCTGCAGCACATTTGATGACCATAAAGGGTTTTTCCGCCACTGTTACAAGCAGGTCAAGCCGGGTATTATACGGCCCGCCTCCCACGGTGAGCGAAAGCGGCACGTCAACGCCGATTTCCGCGGCACCGAAACCTTTTTCCCGGTACAGATATTTCTCCACCGCCTGGCGGTGCTCCTCGGCCCCGATATTGGCAACGCTGCGGCCGGTTATAAAATCGGTTATCATCTCATAGGGTTTCTGCACATTCTGGTTCATCGGCTCGCTCCCCCGGTTCCGGTCTCCAGAAGACTTCGGCCGGTCATTTTCTCCGGCTTGGCAATGCCCATAATCTCAAGGATTGTAGGCGCTATATCCCCCAGCAGCCCGGAGCGCAGAGAAATGTCCCGGTAACGCTTCTCCGGCGACACCAGGATGCACGGCACCGGGTTCGTGGTATGGGCCGTATGGGGCTGTCCCTCAGCATCGCGCATCTTCTCCGCGTTGCCGTGGTCCGCGGTCACAATCACCGTCATTTCTTTTTCAAGTGCAGTGTGCACCACCTCTTCCGCACAGCGATCCACCGTTTCACAGGCTTTCACCGCCGCCGGGAGCACGCCCGTATGGCCCACCATGTCCAGGTTGGCGAAATTGAGCACAATCAGGTCGTATTTTTCCCTTTTCAGATAATCGACTGTTCGCTTCGCCACCTCGTATGCGCTCATTTCGGGTTTTTCGTCATAGGTGCTCACTTCCCGCGGCGAGGGCACAAGCTGCCTGTCCTCGTTGGCAAAAGGGGTTTCTTCGCCGCCATTGAAGAAATAGGTCACATGAGCATATTTCTCTGTTTCCGCGATCCGCAGCTGATGTAGGTCCTGGTAGCTCACCACCTCCCCGAGAATCTGGTCCAGATGGACCGGAGGAAATGCCACCGGCAGAGAAAAGCTCTCGTCATACTGCGCCATGCAGACAAAATCGCTGAGCTGCGGCGTGACTTGACGTTTGAAGTTGTCAAATTCGGTCTCCGTAAAGGCCTTCGTAATTTGCCGGGCCCGGTCCGGGCGGAAATTGAAAAAAATCACCCCATCGTCCTGCCCCACTTTGGCCAGGGCCTCGCCGCCCTCGCCGGTCATGACCACCGGTTCAACAAATTCATCCGTTTCGCCGCGCGAGTAGGCATTTCTCACGGCTTCCACAGGATCTCGTTCCGCTCTTCCCTCTGCTTCCGTATAGAGGCGATACGCCCTTTCCGTACGATCCCAGCGCTGATCGCGATCCATGGCCCAGTAGCGCCCGCAGATGCTTGCAATCTCTACCGTCGGCTTGTCGCTGATGTAGCTGCGCAGCTGCTCAATATAGCCCGCGCCGCTGTCCGGAGGGGTGTCGCGCCCGTCCAGAATGGCATGAATATAGACCCGATTCACGGTCTTTGCCATTGCCATCTCCAGCAGGGCAAACAGGTGACTTAGCTGGGAATGCACCCCCCCGTCGGAGACAAGCCCCAAAAGATGCAGGGCCGCACCCTTTTCTTCCACCTTTTCCATTGCCGCCTGCAGCTCCCGGTTCTCGTAGAAGGTGCCGTCGCGAATGGCCATATCAATGCGCAGCAGAACCTGATAGACCACACGGCCGGCTCCGAGGTTTAGATGGCCCACTTCCGAATTGCCCATGATGCCCGCGGGCAGGCCCACGGCCTCGCCAGAGCAGGCGAGCTGCGTTTTGGGGTACTCCGCTGCCAGGCGATCCAGAAAAGGCGTATCCGCAATCGATACGGCATTGCCCTCTCCCGGCTCTGCAACACCCCATCCATCCAGGATCATCAGCATACATCGCATAGGTTATACCGCTCCATCGATTGGATCATCATCCGGCAGATGTTCTATAAAATTTTCCAGCGGGATGCGCGGGGCATCCGACCATAGTCCTTCCAGGTCGTAGAAGCGGCGGACCGGTTCATAAAACACGTGAACCACAACCTGGCCGTAATCCAGAAGCACCCAGTGGCCGTCTTTCAAACCCTCCACATAAATGGGCCGAATCCCGTGGTCTTTCAAGTAGCGGCGGATATGATCGGCAATAGCGGAGACCTGCCGGTTGGACCGCCCTGTACAAAGCATAAAGACATCGGCAAGCGTCGTTATCTCGCTTACATCCAAAAGCAGCAGGTTGCTGGCCTTTCGTTTGAGGGCGGCCTGTATGTAGAGCTTTAAGGAAGCGTCAAGATCATCCCCTGTCATAGACAAACAGATCCTTTGCGTAAATATAATCCTCCACGGCTTCCGGCACCAAGTATTTGATGCTTTCTTGATTGCTCACCAGTTCACGGATTCTGGTGGCGGAAATATCGATCTGCGTGGTTTCAAAAACAAAAATCGGCTGTTTCCGCTCATGCAGAAGACATTTTTCCTCCACTCGCAGCCGGTAGCCCGCATCCACGTGCAGGCAAGCCTGCTCCTGTACCGCCTTCAAGGGCTCGTCCGGCGCTGCACCCGCTTTCGCCGGCCGTGTCA